>DATDGT010000199.1:0-16923 GCA_036521975.1 Bryobacteraceae bacterium | reverse complement strand
ACCACCAAGTCCAACGACAATGAAGCACGCCCACAAGGTGCCGCTAGCAATTTGGCCTTTGCTGCTCAGCGGGGCAGTGAAGGCGGATTATGAAATAGTAACGACAACTCTATAACAGTTATTTTTGCGGCCGGACTTAGGGAGCCGCCATCACCAACAAGAATCGGACATCCTTCCTTCCCGCAGCGTTCCGGCGGCGGGTTTCAACCGGCCTCACAATGGAAGAAGATGGCCATGCGAGCCGCGATCCTCACCGCGCCCGCTCCGATTGCCCGACGCCCGCTGGCAATCGCCGACGCGCCCCTGCCGGCCGCAAAGCCGGGTCACGTATTGCTACGCGTGCGAGCCTGCGGCGTCTGCCGCACCGATCTGCACATCGTGGAAGGCGAGCTCGCGCCCTTGCGCGAGCGGGTGATCCCCGGCCATCAGATCGTCGGCGAAGTCGTGGATACGGGCGCGCGCGTAGGCGTTTCGTGGCTGGGCGGAACCGATGGAACCTGCGCGTACTGCCGAAGCGGCGCGGAAAATCTGTGTGACGCGCCAGAGTTCACCGGATACGCGGTCGATGGCGGCTACGCCGAGTACGCCCTGGCGCGGGCGGATTTCACGGTCGCGCTTCCCGATTCGCTCGACGACCTGCAAGCCGCTCCGCTACTGTGCGCCGGCATCATCGGATTCCGCAGTCTGCGCGTCGCGGGCGTCCAGCCGGGCGAGCGCGTGGGCTTATTCGGCTTCGGAGCTTCGGCGCATCTGGCGCTGCCGGTCTTGCATTCGTGGAACTGTAAGGTCTTTGTTTCGACGCGCGGCGATTCCCATCGGAACTTAGCGGCGAGCCTGGGCGCGGATTGGGTAGGAGCCGAAACCGAACGCCCGCCCGAGCCGCTGGATCGCGCGGTGACGTTTGCACCGTCGGGCGATGTGGTCGTCGCGGCGCTCGGGAGTTTACGAAAGGGCGGCGTCGTCGCGGTGAACGCCATCCACCTGGATCGCATGCCGCAATTCGATTACGACACGCTCTTGTGGGGCGAGCGGCAGATTCGCAGCGTCGCGAACATGACTCGCGCCGACGCACGCGATTTTATCGAGATCGCCGCCCGCATCGGCGTGCGCCCGCGCATCACCGTATTTCCGCTGGACCAAGCCAATGAAGCGCTCCTGGCGGTAAAGCAGGATCGCATCGACGGCGCCGCCGTCCTCGTTCCAGGAGAAGGGCGGGCTTGAGCCCGCGCGGGACTTTAGAGGTACTTGCAAAATTCGGTACGCCAATCGGAATCCGAACTGCCGAGGCGCCAAAAACCAAAATAGCCGCCGATGAACGCTGATGAACGCCGATCAGACCGCTTGTTTTCAATCTGCGTTCATCTGCGTTCATCGGCGGCCTGATTCTCTTGGGCCCTCGTGAGGTGAACTGGTAATTTTGCAAGCGCCTCTTCAGTCCCGCTTCCGATCCGCCCGAAAATCTCCTTCCGCAACGCGAAGCACGATGTGCGTCACTTCGCCTTTGTCGTTCTTGCCGAATTCCACGCGCCCGCCAACCCCGGTGAAAGACGTTTCCGAAAGCGGCGTCATCGGCTGCTTCGGGCCATCGCCCACGCCGACCTTCAATTGGCCCTCCTCAAGCGCAACCTTAAACAGGAGGATCTCGGGACCGAGAATGCCCAGCTCTTTGGCATGGAATTCATAAGTCCCTACATATTTCGTCAGGATCTCGGGCGCAAGTTTCACCGCGTTCTTGGTGTCGTCCGAATTTTTACCCACCATGTGGACTCGGTCGCGCTCGTTTTCGGCGCAGACATATTCCAGGAGGTCTGTATCCGCGGTGAACAGCCCCGCGATCTTCGTCGTCCAAGGTTTCGCGTAGATCGCCGGATCGCTGAATGTTCTCTCCCATTCCAGGTGACCGAAATCCCGCCGGCGGAATCGTTCGGTGAGGCGAAGATTTTCGGTGTGCGGACAACCGCGCTCGAGCCAAGTCCGGTCGTTATAGCCGCTGCTTTCCACCACCAGCGTGTCGCCTTCCCAATTCCCCACCGAGTAGCCCATCCAGGCGGGACTCGGATCCTTCGGAAGCTCGCGGCCGTCTAGAAAGACTTGCCGGTAGGTCAGGTCTTCGGAGAGGATCACGATCAATCCCGGCGTTTGGACGAATTTTAGAAGCCCGCCGAGAAAACCCGAAGGCAGGCGCTGCACACCGGGCGAGTCGTGGCCAAGATTTTCTTCCCGCTGTTTGGAAAGCGTCTCCGCCCAGGGTTGAATCTCGGACGTTTTGAGCTGGCTCAAGCCTCCCGAGGAGTCCGCAAGAGTCCAGAGCCCAGACAAATTCGGTTTACCGTCCGCCGCGCGCGGCGCGGGCGCCGTCAGGTCGGGTTTGGCGTCAGGGGTGCGGGGAATGCCTACCGTCGGTTGCTTGATCCATTGAGCCTGAACAAGCGCGCATGCCAGGCTGAAAACGAGCTGTATTGAGATTCGTGACATCTTCCTCCTTTGAAGGGCTTTACGATAGCACGAAGCCTTCCGTTCCATATCTCTTCACAGCCATGCACTTACGAACCGCCCGGAAGGCCTTTGCTAACCACTTGGTTCGCGTCGCTAACCCGTACGCGACTCCAATTCGGCGGTTTAACAGCGCCTCGGGGTGGTCTATAGTAAAAGCTTAGGGCATCTTAGACCTCGTCGCCGCTTTTCAATGCCAACCTCCTATCCTCAGCTTTATTTTCCGGTTCTGGTTCAGATCGTGATCGCCGCGGGGATCGCGGGGGCGCTGATCGCGATTTCGATCTTGCTCGGCAAGCGGGCGCGAAGTCCTCTGAAGGATACGCCCTACGAATCGGGCATGGCGCCGGTGGGATCGGCCGGCGAGCGGTTCAGCGTGAAGTTCTACTTGGTGGGGATGATCTTCATTCTCTTCGATATCGAAGCAGTGTTCCTGTATCCTTGGGCGGTGGTTTACCGCCAGCTCAAACTGTTCGGCTTTTTCGAGATGATGATTTTCATCGTGCTCATCCTGATCGGCTTCTTCTACGTGTGGAAGAAAGGGGCCCTGGATTGGGCGCCGCAGCGCAAAGCGCACAGGCCGCCGGGCGCGACGTCAAACGAATGAGAAACTTGGGAGAAGTGGCCGCGCCCGGCGAGTCCGTTGTGCGCGAGTTTCTCGAAAGAGAAGGAGTTTAAGTGAATCATCCCGCGATTCTCGAAACCTCGCAGGCGTTCGGCGAAACGACGCTTATCGCCGACCCGTCGAAAATCGTGGATCTGTGCCGCTACCTGAAAGACAGCGAAAAATTCATACGCCTCAGCGCCGTGACTGCCGTGGACTGGTACCCGGAAGAGCCGCGTTTTGAGGTCGTGTACCATCTCCATTCGCTCGAGCGGAACACCCGTTTGCGCATCAAATGCCGGCTGGGCGGCGCCGATCCCGCGATCGATTCGGTCACCTCGGTCTGGCGCGGCGCGAATTGGTACGAGCGCGAGGTCTACGACATGTTCGGCATCCAGTTCAGCGGCCATCCCAACCTGGTGAGAATCCTGATGCCCACCGACTGGGAAGGTCATCCCCTGCGCAAAGATTATCCGGTGCATGGCTATAAGTATGGGTATGGAAATGAATAAGCGCACAGGCGCGAGTCCGTTGTGCGCGATTCAAGAAATCGAGCGCACAGGCGTAAGTCCGTTGTGCGCGATTTAAGAGCATGAGTAAACCGTTATTTGAAGAGCACGTCGCGACCGTTCCCGCGATCGCCGAGACGCCGGAATCGCCCGCCGCACCGCGGCGCATGACCCTGAACATGGGTCCCCAGCATCCCTCCACGCACGGCGTGCTGCGCATTGTGCTGGAGCTGGAAGGCGAGACCATCATCAAGGCCCAGCCGGACATCGGCTTTCTCCACACCGGCATCGAGAAAGAATGCGAGGCCAAGCACTGGCAGCAAGTCGTCACGCTGACGGATCGTGTGGATTACCTCGCCAATCTCTCCAACAATCTCGTTTACGCTCTGGCCGTAGAAAAACTGCTGCAGATCGAAATCCCGCCGCGGGCGCAATGGATGCGCGTCATGATGGCCGAATTTTCGCGCCTCAATAGCCATCTGGTGTGGCTGGGAACGCACGCGCTCGACATCGGCGCCATGACGGTGTTCTTCTATTGCTTCCGCGAGCGCGAGGACATTCTGCGGATCCTCGAAATGTTCTCCGGCCAGCGCATGATGACCAGCTACATCCGCATCGGCGGGCTGGCGTTGGACGCTCCACGTGGCTGGCAGCAGGCCGTCGGCAAATTCATTCGCGGCTTTCCGAGCAAAGTGGACGAGTACGAAGAACTGCTCGACGCGAATCCCATTTGGAAAGGGCGAACGCAAGACGTGGGATTCATCTCGCTGGAGGACATGCTGGATTTGGGCGTCACCGGTCCTATGGTGCGCGCGGCCGGCGTGCCGATGGATGTGCGGAAAACCGAGCCGTACTCGAGCTACGACAAGTTCGATTTCCAGGTCGCGACTCGGACCGAAAACGACGTGTACGCCCGTTATCGCGTACGGATGCAGGAGCTGCGGGAAAGTGCGAAGATCGTTACCCAGGCATTGGAGGGAATGCCGGAGGGTCCGTTTCAAGCCAATGCTCCTCACGTGGTTCTGCCGGATCGCGAAAAGATGAAAACCCAGATGGAAGCTCTCATCTATCACTTCAAGATCGTCACCGAAGGCTTCCGCGTCCCGGCCGGCGAGGTCTATCAATGCATCGAATCGCCGCGCGGGGAGATTGGTTACTACATCGTGAGCGATGGTACCTCGAAACCCTATCGCGTCCACATGCGCACGCCCAGCTTCGGCAACCTGCAAGGACTGTCGAAAATGCTCGAAGGCATTCTGCTCGCGGATTCGATCGCCTCCTTGGGCAGCATGGATTTCGTGCTAGGGGACACCGACCGCTAGGATTGGCCCCTCAGCCCGCAGCATAGTGCGAACTTTCAAATGATTTCCAGGGTATAACGCTGATGCCCACAGGCTACAGCCCGCGCAGCAATCCATTCATCCTCTTGCGATAACTCTGGAGCGCGGATCGACCCTTGGGCGTCAAGCGAACCAATGTCAATGGAACCTTGCCACGAAACGTCTTTTCGATTTCGACGTAGGCGGCATCCTCCAGTTTTACAAGGTGGCTCGAAAGATTGCCTTTCGTGAGCCCTGTCTCGCGTAGCAGGAAGAGGAAGTCAGCCTCCTTGGCGCCTGATAAAAGTGCCGCAATCATCAGGCGGGCGGGCTCGTGGATGATCCGGTCTACATCATCCATGGGGTGACTCCAATGGCAGCGGGTTCGCCTTCAGGAACCTTCTGAAGCGGATCGCTCCGCCAATCGCGATCGGGATGCCGACACCGATCTGCGACCAGGCCCAGCGCTCGTAGTTATCGACTGGCAGCCACCATAGCAGCGGGGCAAGGCATAGAACGTAGATGCCAAACCACATCATCCCAGGAGCCTTCTGTCGCCAGCCCGAGACCAGGCTAATAACTCCCGCCGCTATCGCAAATGCCGGCCATAAAAATCGACTCTCAATAACGGACAAGTATCCTGGCACAGCTAGTAAGCCCCAAGAAACGGCTGCAAAGAACATAAACCAAAGGAAGAATTGAGATCTGCGATGCGGCCGGGGTTCCACATAGCCGCCACGAGGGAAAACAGCCCTTTGCTTGATCACCTTGGCCAGCCATAGCACTGCGACGCAACAGCAGATTGCCGCCCATTTAGGAGCTTCTTGGATCGCGAACGTGTTTGGAAGGATGCGCTGGACCAGGATGGAGCAGCCCAGCAAGAGCCATACCAATCCACCAGCGAGCAGTGGTACGCCTGTCTCGGCCAGGTACTCCGCCGGACGTCTGGTGATCCCGTCAATGTCGGGCATATTTGCATCCTCCGTAGACTAGTCTGCCATACAGACTAGTCTGTGTCAATATCAATAATGGTTCTCTTTACTGACAGAGAATCGGCTACAAACCTTCCGGCACAGCGTCAACCATGCCGGAGGGTCATCCTCTCCTCCGCACCGTTCTGCCTCCTCTTCACGTAATGTCCGCGAGAGGTTGGCCCGCTTGGCGATGTCCTCGAACGCCGTCTTCGCAAAGCCGAAGTTCAGGAAGCACCAGCGCGCGGCGATCAGGATCTTCGCACGCCGGACGACAGCCTCGTCGTCCTTCATCGTCGCTGGGATGGAGACACTCTGACAACGAGAGCACTACATGTCAATACGTAGTCGTTGGCGTTCGCAGCCGCGGGAGCGCTCTAGCCGCGCTGGGGTGCATTGCCAACATTGGTGCCTCCCTCATGAGCCATGCGCTGCTTCGTTACGCGAAATGACGCAATCACGGTGCCCGCATCCCCCGAAGCGCGGCTGGGATCGTGGGGGGAGACCATTTGAACCCTTATCGGTCGCGGACACCGGCAGCAATGGGCACCTTCCAGTCACCTCCGGTCTCGCCGGCCTAACCTGAAGATCGTCACCGAAGGCTTCCGCGTCCCGGCCGGCGAAGTCTATCAATGCGTCGAATCGCCGCGCGGGGAAATTGGTTACTACGTCGTGAGCGATGGCACCTCGAAACCCTATCCAAGCCTTCCTTTTCGAAGAACCCAATTGTGTCCACGGTTAGGCCCATTGTGCGGGCAACCTTCCCAATCTGAACGGGCGGCATGCAACGTGCCAAAATTACTTTGGGGAAACCCGATGGAACGTACCGCTGCTAGTCTCCTCATCATGTGTGGGATCTCGCACGGACAGCCCGGCCGCCAACTCGCCGCGAGCTACGGCAATCTGGCGTTGAGCTTTGAAAGAAACGCCGGACAAGCGGAGGGCAATGTGCTCTTTCTTGCCCGATGCGGCGCATATGCCATCGATCTTACCGCCGATGGAATGCTGCTGGAAGTTCGCGGGCATTCCCGGACCACGACCGTGAAAATGGCCCTGAAAGGCAAGCGGCACATCGGCAACCTTCCGTCCGGCGAAAACGACCTGCCGGGTAAGATCAATTACTTGATCGGGAACGATCCGGCTCGGTGGCACACGGGTGTGCCCACATTCTCCGAAGTGCACTATCGCAATGTCTATCGGGGCATCGACCTGATTTATTACGGCAACCGAAGCCGGCTCGAATACGATTTTGTAGTTGCCCCCGGGGCGGATCCGCGGTCCATTCGGATGGAGTTCGAGGGAGTGCACCAACTCGCGGTAACACGGGACGGAGATCTGGTTGCGAAGGCCTCGGGCGGTGCCGTCAAATTTCGCAAGCCTGTCATTTATCAGGAGACGCAGGGCGGGCGGAAGTTGGTGGCGGGTGGTTTTGCCCTGACCGGCGAGCGAACGGTGGGCTTTGTGCTCGAGAGCTACGATCGTCAAAAGCCCCTGGTAATCGATCCCGTACTGGTCTTCTCCACCTTTCTGGGCGGAAGCGCCATGGATGTTGCCAATGCCATCGCGACCGATGCATCGGGGAACGTGTACGTTGCCGGCGCCACCTATTCTCCCGATTTCCCGATTACCACCGGCGCTTTCGAGGGCGCAACGAAGGGCACGGCTATGGCCGGATCCGCTTTCGTGAGCAAACTCAATCCGCAAGGTACGGCACTGATTTATTCGACCTATGTGGGCGGAACGGGCGGAGACGCCGCGAACGGGCTCGCGGTGGACAGCGCGGGCGATGCTTACATTGCAGGCGAAACGCGTTCGAAGGATTTCCCCGTCACATCAGGGGCCTTTCAGAGCGCTTTTCCAGGAGGCGCAACTTCGTTTGTCGCCAAGCTGAATCCCAGTGGCAGTGGACTGGTGTACGCCACTTATCTTGGCGGCCCGGGAGCGGTCAGCTACCTGGCCTTCGATGGCGCTGCCGCTGTCGCCATCGATAGTTCGGGGAGCGCTTACGTGGCGGGGCTTACTTTTGCCCCAGGCTTCCCAGTCACACCGGGAGCCCTGCAAACGACGATCAAGAACGAGCTGGCATCGAGCGCCTATATCGCCAAACTCAATCCGTCCGGCAGCGCCCTTGTGTATGCCACGTTTCTAGGAGGGAGCGGACAGGGAGCATTCAACATTGGTCCGGCCGTTTTCGAGGGCGATGCGGCGACGGCGCTGGCTGTGGATGGCTCCGGAAATGCCTACGTGACCGGATATGCACATTCGGCCGACTTTTCAGTGACTGCGGGCGCATTTCAAACCACGAACAAAGCGGCGACCACGGCGGGCGGCGACAGTTCGATTCCCGGCTATAATGCCTTCATTTCCAAGATCAGCCCAGCAGGCTCCGCCCTGGTTTTTTCCACGTACCTGGGCGGCAGCGGCGTTACGATTCCCGATGGCTCCGAGGGTAATGAGAAGATCTACGGAGACTCGGCGAACGCGATTGCAGTAGATAGCGCCGGTAACGTCTATGTGGCCGGCGGCGCTTACTCCGCGGACTTTCCGGTAACCACGGGTGCGTACCAAACCAAACTCAAGGCAGTCCAGGCTACCGCGCCCACAGTGGACTTCAGCCAGATCGGGTACAACGCGTTCGCTACCAAGCTCAACTCTGCAGGGTCAGCCCTTGTCTACTCCACTTTCGTGGGAGGCAGCGGCTCCGATCGTGCGAATGCCATGGCCATAGACGCGTCTGGAAATGCGTCCATCGCCGGCGCCACTACATCGCTCGATTTTCCAGTAACAGCAGGAGCATTCCAAACGGTGAACAAAGCCGCCGTAACGAACAATGCCGGCACGGCTTTCGTCGCTGAATTGAACGCCGGCGGAACCGCGCTCAGCTACTCCACGTTTCTGGGCGGAAGCGGCAAGGTGAATTCGGGTAACCAGCAGGTGGGAGACGTGGCAAACGCGTTGGCACTCGATGCGGCGGACAATATTTACGTCGCCGGAGGTACCTGGTCCGCCGATTTTTCGGCGACACAGGAGACTTTCCAGACCAGCAACAATGCGGCGGCGGCCAACGGCGAAAATGCGTTTGTCGCCAAGCTCAATCCGGCCGCGATGCTGACGGGAGGCCTACCCTCGATACGTCCGAACCTAGGCGTGGTTGACTCCGCCAGCTACGCTCCCGTGGTGGCGGCAGGCGGCTTGGCGACCATTTTCGGATACAGCTTGGCAAATACTTCAGTAAGCGCCACAGGTGTGCCGCTCAGCGGCAGCCTGGGCGGAACGCAGGTGATAATTAGCGGGATCCTCGCGCCGCTTCTTTACGTCTCACCCTCGCAAATCAACTTCCAGGTTCCATGGAAAGTGGCCGGACAATCGGAGGCAACGGTCGTGGTCACGACGGCGGCCGGCAGCAGTTCCACAGTGAACGTGAACTTGAGCGCGGTAGCGCCGGCCATCTTCACCGCCAACGGATCCGGCGTCGGACAGGGATCTGTATTTACACCACAATTCCAGTATGCAGAGGCGGCGACGTCCGCGACGCGCGGCCAATACGTGATGATCTATGCTACGGGATTGGGGGCCGTGGCCAATCAACCGGCAACCGGCGCCGCAGTCTTCGACGCATCGGCAACGACGACCCAAATGCCTACGGTGACTATTGGCGGAGTCCAGGCATCCGTCAGCTTTGCCGGCCTGGCTCCAGGGTACGTTGGCGTTTATCAGATCAACGCGCTGGTTCCGACGACAATCACACCTGGGTCAGCCGTTTCATTAGGTCTCAGTAGCGGCGGAATGTCATCGAAAACGGTGACGATCGCGGTGCAGTAAGCTATGGCCCCTCGTGGTGAAATAAGTCACGAAACACAATGCGCACACGAGCTCCGCGCGTCCACATAGTCGCCCCGCCGAACAGTATTCCGAGCATCTTTAAGAACCTCACCAGGAGCAACCGTCATTTCGCGTCCTTTCGCGAAGTCGAGATTACGAGCGAATTCGCGCAGTCTGATGATAAAGGGCGCGGGATGCTCGAAGGCATTCTGAACGCGTATTCGATCGTCGCCTTGGGCAGCATGGATTTCGTGCTAGGGGACACCGACCGGTAACGGATCATTTCTCGGGCAGAAATGGGTAACAAATTGGAGGACAGTGCGAACCGACCTCATCGACTCTTGCATTGGGCGACGTTGCGCCGATCACCGGCTTGAGCGGACGCTTGGCCGGCAGAATCAGTCCGGAACCGCCCGGTCCGCCAGTTGTCAAGCGTCAGGTCGACGCCGGTTTTCTGAATTGCCCGGAAGTCGTGCGTATTGGTTGATTCTAGGTTTACGAACCTCCGGCTTTGCCGCCCATACCCGAACAGATTCAAATGGTGCGAGCGATGTGTGAGCATAAACCTCAACGGTCTCTGTATCAAAGGGGCCGCGAGAACCGTAACGCTATGCTCCCAATCGACGCCTCCGTCGAATTACTCGTCTTTGGCGGAGAGAAAGCCGGAACCACGAGAAGCTCGCGCGGCGATTTGCTCCGCGATGAAGACGCTCAGCTTTTCGGCGTCCTTCCACTTCGACGCCCGCCGAGCAGCGTCAAGGTCGTGTACGCGGATTACGGCTCGAAGTGTCGGGACCGGGAGATCACGAAGCCACGACCCAAACTCTGCCTGCCCTCGCGCGGTGAACTCCGCGTGGACGTCCGGCAGCTCCTCGCGCTTCGGCGGGCGAGATCGCGACCTTTTGGACTGCTCACGGTTCCGAACCTCAGATAAGAGCGTGTCAAGTTTCGCGCTGAATTGGGGGTTGCGGTCGGCTTCGTCGGCCACAAGCCTGACGATGTCGTCTAGGAGACTAATCAGGACTTTTTCTTTTCGCATGTCTCCATGATCTCCTGTGCGAGGTGCCTCAGCTCACCGTAAACGGTTCCGTACTTCCCCTTGAAGGTGCGAATGTCAGCCTCGACATCCGCGCCGCGGGCAACGGCCACGGCTTGAGAAATCGTGCTCCGAAACAGCGGTGGTTGCGCGAGGGTGCCGGCCTCGCCGAAATGTCCCAGACGGCGCGCCCTCAAATCCTCGATCACGCGACGCTGCAGATTGTTCGACTGAACTTTGGTGGCAACGATTCCGAGAGGAGGAATGGCGCGATCAATATCCTGCGAGAAGCGGTGCACGTTATCGACGATTTGGTAAATGCCCCACGTTGAGACAATATCGGGAATTGTCGGGATGATGTAGCCCGTTGAGATACAAAGGCCGTTCTTTGTGACCGTGCCGAGACTCGGAGGGCAATCAATGATGACGTAGTCATAGCGTTCCATCACCGGCTGAAGCGCGTTCTTGAGAATGTCCAACGGGTTCGCCGTGAAGTTACCCGCTAGGGCAATCATTGGGATCCGGTCCTGGAGGTCGATCAACCGGATACTGGACGGGAGCAGGTCAAGCCGGACGATCCCGTCGTTGATAGTCGAAACGCGCCTGATGATAGAGCGCTCCACGTCAAATCTCGGTGGTTCGTGCGAGTTCAGCTTATCAGCGAAAAGTTGCGCGATTGTCCGCCCGTCCTGGTCGCGCTCTGCCCATTGTTCCTCGGATATCAGCGTTACGGTCGCATTCGTCTGCGGGTCGAGGTCTACCAGCAAGACTTGCTTCCTCTCCTCGTGGGCGAGGACTTCAGCGACGCCAACCGCAGTCGTCGTTTTTCCGACGCCGCCCTTTAGGTTGATGAAGCTCAGGACGTGCGTTGCCTGTCCGTGAAAATTCTTGACCCACGCCTCCACAGTCTCGCGCTCCCACACCGGGCCGCTTTGAAGCGTCTGTACGGGAGGAGGAAAATTGTCGTACCGGACGCGCCAATTCGTGATGGCTTGCCTCGTAACTTTCCCCAGTTCAGCGATTTCCTCAATGCTAACAAGGTTCTCAGATGCCACCGTAACCTCCGACATGTTCCATAAACACCCGATCACGTGTATGTTGTAAACAAAATAATTGAATTGTCTGGAAACGCTCACGCGGCCACCGGTTGAACGGCCGGGTCCCTCTCTTCAGAAGGATTCGTCTTTTGTTCGCCTTGGGACGAAAAGATGGGCGCTCGTGCACCGTAACCCTTATCGGCGAAAAAGGCGAGCGTCACACAGCACAGAAATCCAGGCCGAAAGCACTTTCGATGCTTCCCACCGGTATCCCGGACCGCGAAGACCCAATTCATGACAGTGCAATCCCAGCGTCTTCCAGTTCCGACGCTCGGACAGTCTTTGAGATATTCGTCGGCGGAAAGGTATACACGGTGAAGGCCGCGGCGTCGCAGCGATGGATAGTTCATCAGCGCACTGAGCACAGGGACCGCGAGGGTTTCTGTTCTCAGCGGCCCACATGAGAGCGACGCGGGACGGTGCGGCACTCGCAGATTCGCACCAAGATACGCTAATCAGCGGATTCCGTATAATGATGGCGAGACATGAAAACTTTCGGAATGATTATCGCCGAGGCGCGCCGGGCTGCAGGGCTGAGCCAGAAGGAACTGGCCGCCAGAGTGAAAAAGGAAGACGGGCAGGCCATTTCCGCACAATACCTGAATGACATCGAGCACGACCGGCGCAATCCCCCGAGCGAGTTTCTGATTGCGCAATTCGCGGCGATCTTGAAATTCGACCAGGATGTGCTCTGCCTCGCGGCCGGGACGATACCCCAGGACCTCCAGAAGATGGCCGCCGCGCAGCCAGAGAAGGTTCAAGAGGCGTTCAGGGCCTTCCGAAGGGCCGTGAAAAAATAGCCATGAAGTGGGTTCCCGACCGAACGGGACGCTTTGCTAAGCGTCCGCATTATCTGCCCGAGGAGCTGGACGAGGAGTGCGAGCGCGTCATCGTCGAATTCCTGAAACAGAAGTACGGCAGGGTTGACTTCCCCGTCAAAACCGACGACCTCACCGTGTTTATCGAGCAAAAGGCCGACCTCGACTCCTACGCCGACCTCTCCGAAGAAGAGGGCGACGTGGACGGTGTGACGGAATTCACGCCGGGCCAGCGTCCCGTCGTCCGCATTGCGGACAGGCTCAGCGCGCCGTGCATGGAGAATCGCCTTCGCACGACACTCACCCACGAATGGGGGCACGTCCATCTTCACCAGTTCATGTTCGAAGTCGAATGCCGCCAGGCGGCGCTGTTCGAAAGCCAGGTTCAGCCCGTCAGCAACAAATGCAAGCGCGAGAACATCGTGGGCGCTTCGGAGACGAATTGGATGGAGTGGCAAGCCGGTTATGTTTGCGGTGCGATACTGATGCCGACACGCCCACTCATCGAAACGGTTCAGGCATTCCGCAAACAAAACGGCCTGCTGTTGACAAAGTTCGCACCCGACTCGGACGCGGGTCAACGCCTCATCGATTCTGTTGCCGCAAGGTTCCAGACGTCGAAGGATGCCGCGCGCGTGCGGCTCTTGAAGAAGCAGCTCTTCGCCGATTTCGGCCTCGCCCGCGTCGGCGATCTGTTCCAGGGCAAGACGCTATTCTGAACCGCCTTTTTTTAAGCGTCGGGACTACCCAAATCAGCGGACCCGCCGATTTTGGTACAATTGAAATGATAAATCGTATCGCGGAGGCTCCCAGGTTCCGAGCCGAAGCGGTCACCAACTCAAATATGATTGCGACAAGACAACCAAAAATACGACGACCCGCGGCGGCGGCTTCGACCCGCGACCATCCGCGCGGGCTGGAACAAGGCGGAGATTGTTTACGAGCAGACCCGAACATCCGGCGCAAGGATGGCTGTGGAGCCTAGTTCGAGTTGCTCGATGGCGCACATCAGGCGCGGAGCGAAAATGTCTTTCGCGACTTGTAACTCGTTAAAAACAGTCCGATATGGGAAGTACCACCCCGATTTGGAGGTTAATTAGCATGGCCCGCGAGAAAAAGTCTATCTCCGGCTCGTCCGAGCTGCAGCACCAGGAAGAAATGACCGTTGTGGTTTTCAGATTCAAGGGCGGCGCTGAATCCATGCAGAAGGGATTCGACGCCGTGAACAGTGCAATCGCTGCGCTTAGCCCTTCTCACGCGAGCCATCAGCGTACTATCGTGCAGCCTACGCCTGCCCAGATCGCGCCGCCACCCACAAATGGCAAGATTATCGACGCTGAAGTCGAGGAAACGCCCGAGGAAACGACACTAGTCGGGGAGGCGGAACCCGCGGCCAACGCCAAGCCCAAGAAGTCACTCGCCCCGAAGCAGAGCTTCCTGAGCGATTTCAGTCTCACGCCGGCGGGTGTACCCGCATGGAAGGAATTCGCCGTTCAAAAAAATCCACAGACCGAGGTCGACAAATTGCTGGTCGCCAGCCTGTGGACGCAGATCCACGGCGGCTTCGATCCGTTCACCGGAAGCCATCTTTTCACCTGCTTCCGGGCTATGGAATGGAAGACACAGATCGACATGGTTCAGCCCCTCCGCCGGCTGAAATTGGATAAGAGCTATTACGAAAATCCGAGTCACGGCAAGTGGAAGCTAACCGCTGGCATCGGTATCCCGGCAGCGGAGGCCGTCGGAAAGTAAGCCGTTTCGCCATATGGAACTGGTCGACCTGAAGCAGGCCGTTGCCGGCCTTGCCGACAAATCGCATTACGAACGGATCAAGACCTTCGGCTGGTGGCTGCACGTCCACAAGGCGCAGGCCTGCTTCACGGGAGCTGACATCGGTAAATGCTACGATGGGCTCCATTTCTCAAAACCATCTTCGTTCGGCGGCTACATCAGTCAGCTCGCCGCCAAGAGGGAACTCTTAAAGGCCGGTGCGGGATACAAGCTTGAGAACAAGATTCGCGAGCAGTTCGACGCCGCCTACGGCACGTCGGCAGTAATCGTCAGGGTCACGTCGCTGCTAACTGATCTTGCCGCCATCATCCCGGACATGGCGGAACGCGCCTATTACCAGGAGGCGCTGATCTGCTATAAGCACGGCTCCCGCCGGGGAGCAGTCATCATGACATGGAATATCGCCTTCTCGCACCTGTGCGACTACGTCCTCGCCAAGCGCCTTGCTGACTTCAACGCCCGGTGGGTAGTCTCATTCGGCGGCATGCACAAAAATAGGACGAAGGCTATCGCCATCTTCGATGACTTCGCTGAGGAACTCAAGGAGCAGCAGGTTCTTGAAATCTGCCGCGACGCGGGCATCATCACGAAAAACGTCTACAACATCATGCATACCGCCCTCGGCAAGCGCAACGCCGCTGCCCATCCCAACAAAGTGGTCGTCGATCAGCTGCAAACCGATGCTTACATCTCCGACCTCATCGCGAACGTCGTCCAGGCGATCGTGTAGCCTCGGTTTACGGACGCAGCATAAAGGTTCATCTTGCTGGGTGGGCTGTACCGACGCATCCCGCTCGGAAACTCCGAAAATGTATGAGCAAGAATTGTGACCAGAAACGCTAAGTTGTTGATTTTATGATGGCGCTAACTAACGGCACGAAGCCGTATTTGGCCCGTCCGGCCGCCGTTCGATCCAGTCGTCAGTTCTAACTGAAAGCTGGCCAGCCCCATCTCCGGCTTGGCCCCTACGAACTCGATTGATGTGATCAATGTGTGGGTCGAAGCCGGCGCGAAGCCCGCCATTTTTTTTGCCCCAAAAACGGCCTCCGAACCGCGGGCGCGCGGTCTCGTGGAAAAGGCATGCGAATCAGTAACCTTGTTCCGCATTACCGCCCCGCTGGGGCCATCCGCCGCTCAGCATCCCAGGCTAATAGCTGACCGCGACCGTGAGTCCTCTTCACCCGCTTATCAACCCTTCCGATCACGGGGTATGAGTGAAGCGTTGACGAAGAACAGGCTTTGTAGAAAACTCCGCGCTTTTCTCCGTGACCTTCATTCTGGTTCACTCTGGCTTCATCTGCCTCCCCCGCAGAACGGACTCGCCGGGCGCGACCAAATCTGTCGGGCTTTCTCATTGGCTTGACGCCGCGCCCGTCGGTCTATGCGCTCTCCACTGATTGGAGAGCAAGTTGCGCGTTCGCTCCCTCTCCGCCCAGCGCGTACGGCTCGCTAGTGCCTCGATTCCGCTGGTGGGGGATAGGGCCGTACGCACCGGAAGAGGTTCAGGTCCTCCGCCCCCGGCAAGCGCACAGCGAATGCGTTGTGCGCGTTAACGGCAGAGATATGTGTGTCATTTTACCGTCCGTCCCGTCGCGCGCGGCATTGGCATCCCGCTTATTCACATGCCCCGCGAGACTTTTCTTAACGTGTTTTCTATTAGTTCCCGCTCTAAGCTGATGGACATTCCCGCGAAGCGTGCTTCATTATGGACAGGGCACGGTAAGCATCGCGGGAATCTCCTCACTGGGAACCGCGGTCACCCCGCCAGAAATCCTAGCTAGGCTACTGAATGTGGGGTCTGCAGCGGTGGGCGATAGGCTGTATCGACAAATCAGCGCTCATTTCCCGGCTTGAGGTTGATTAACTGCAAACCGGGCCCTGGTCAGGGAGACGGCCTAGAGGGAGCTCCTTCGAATTATCAAGGTTGCGCGAGGAGAAATTTCACTGATAACTGATAACTGATAACTGATAGCTGATAACTGATAGTCGATAGCTGATAGCTGATAGCGAAAAACGAAAACGGGAACCCGGCACCATCGCCGGCCGTGTATATCAACGAAGGCAAAACATAATGCTCTGGTCCGCCCGCCCGGCGGCCTGTGCGCTCTCCAAGCCGAAAAGTACAGCCGATTCCGCTGGCTCCCGCCACGCTGCCACGGGACGGTTCTCGCCTTAAGCGGATCAGCGTGTTTTGGTGTATATTTGGCGATCACTGATCGATTACGTGTGGGCCGGAGCGCCCCATTAACGGTTGTCCCTCAGCCGATCAGCCCTCCCCAGGCCGAATAGGGTTTTCTTACGAAAATAAAACGCGCCTCTTTTTTTGCCTCGTCGGGGGAATCTGTGGGTGATCTGAGCGTCTCAGCGGGTCTGCTGGGTGAGGAAGACGTGAAACTTTCGGCAGGTAGCATCGAGGGAGCGCTGTAGTGGCTCTTCCGATTCCAGCGCGTAGACGAGCGGGCC
>DATDGT010000198.1:0-4629 GCA_036521975.1 Bryobacteraceae bacterium | reverse complement strand
TGACCATCACCTTGACCGATGAGCGGGTCGACCCGGAAAAGACGGTGGTGTTCAAATACGAAGGTGGAATCTCGGAGTTCATCAAGCATCTCAATAAGAGCAAGGCCGTCCTGCACGAGAAGCCAATCCATTTCGAGCTCGATCGCGAATTGCCGAACAACGCGGGCACGCTCACCATGGAAGTGGCGTTACAGTACAACGACAGCTACACCGAGAACATTTTCAGCTTCGCCAATAACATCAACACCGTCGATGGCGGCACGCATCTTACGGGGTTCCGGACCGCGCTTACCCGGACCATTAACAAGTTCGGCCAGGACCAGGGACTTTTCAAAGATGTGAAGGAGAATCTCACCGGCGACGATGTCCGGGAAGGCCTCACCGCGGTAGTAAGCGTGAAGGTGCCGCAGCCGCAATTCGAAGGGCAGACCAAGGGCAAGCTCAATAGCGACATCGCCGGCTACATGACGCAGTTCGTGAATGAAAAGCTGGAGGAGTACTTCGATAAGAATGCCACGGTCGGCCGCAAGATTGTCGGTAAGGCGATAGAAGCCTCGCGCGCGCGAGAGGCGGCGCGCCACGCCCGCGATCTGACGCGCCGCAAGGGCGCGCTCGAATCGGGGGGCATGCCGCACAAACTGGCCGATTGCCAGGAGAAGGATCCGGAGCGCTGCGAACTGTTCCTGGTGGAGGGTGAATCGGCCGGCGGAACGGCCAAACAGGGCCGCGACCGCCGTTTCCAGGCGATTCTGCCCCTCAAGGGTAAGATCCTCAACGTCGAAAAGGCGCGCTACGACAAGATGCTGGCGCACGAAGAAATCCGCGCCATGATTACGGCTCTCGGAACGGGCATCGGGAAGGACGATTTCGACGCCGCCAAGATCCGGTACGGCAAGATCATCATCATGACCGACGCCGATGTGGACGGCTCCCACATCCGCACGCTGCTGCTGACCTTCTTCTTCCGCCATATGCAGGAACTGATCAAGCGCGGCCACATTTTCGTGGCGCAGCCGCCGCTATATCGCATCAAGCGCGGTAAGAGCGAGAAATACATCAAGGACGACAAAGAGTTCACGCGCGAGATCCTGCGTCGCGCGACGGAGAATTTGACGGTGGCGTTGGCTCCGGGACCGGCGGAGGCCGCCGCCAAGCTGGAAGGCACGGAGCTGCGCAATTTCCTGATGCAGCTCGACGAATTTCAGATCGCCTTCCGGCGGCTGGAGCGGCGGCTGCGCGAGCCGCGTGTAGTAGAAGTTTTAACACACGTGGACCTCGCATTGGACAGCAAAGCGGACTTTACCCAACAGGGGAATTTGGAAGCTCTCAAAGACGCGCTGAAGGCAGCCAAGATCGAAAGCGAGCTCAAGCGCGATGAAGAGCATTCCGCCTGGATGGCGACATTCAAAGATCCCACCAACGCCGAGCGAGCGATCAACGTCGAACTGGCTTCGCAGCCCGAATATAAGCGGGTGCGGTTGCTGGCGCGACAAACTTCGAAGTTGAACAAACCTCCTTTCGACGTTTCCAAGGACGGCCATCGCGAGCAGATCGCGGGCTGGCGCGATTTGCTGGGATATGTGAAGAACGAAGGCACGCGTGAAGTGAATGTGCAGCGCTACAAGGGGCTGGGCGAAATGAATGCGGAGCAACTCTGGGAGACTACCATGAACGCGGAGACCCGCACGCTGCTGAAGGTGTCGCTGGAAGACCTGGTCCAGAGCGACCAGATCTTTACGACGCTAATGGGCGAAGACGTAGAAAGCCGCCGGAAGTTTATCGAAGAAAACGCCCTGGACGTCCGGAACCTGGATGTTTGATGTGCGGCGGGATGACGCCATCCGGGAAATCACGCGCCGGCATTCGCACCCAACTGGCGCTCCGCCGCTTCCACGCTTTCATATTGCGGAAGCAGCGCTCCTACTCCCGCCACCTCGAACAGTGTCCGGACCCTCTCTACAACGCGCACCAAAGCGAATCTCCGGTGTCCCCGCTCACACGAGGTAAAAGCGCCCAGAATCGCGCCGAGCCCCGCCGAATCCATATACGGAACGTCACCCAGGTCGAGAATCAAGTTGTTCCGCCGATCCTTCCGCACCAGATCCTGAAACTCGAACAGCGACTTCACCGTAAGCGTCCCTTTGAGGGTCAGAATAACCGCTCCCGTAGAGCTCTCCGTCTGCTGAATTTCCAAACCGTCCATTTCCAAAAGAGTAATCGACGAATATGACGAACAGGTTACAATTCCACTCCGTCCTCGAGCGGAAGCGTAATCGTGAACACGCTTCCTCTACCTAATTGGCTGGAAGCCGCGACGCGGCCGTTCATGCGCTCTACGATGTGCTTGACGATCGACAACCCCAATCCGGTGCCGCCCACTTCCCGCGAACGCGCTTTGTCCACGCGATAGAAACGCTCGAAGATGCGCGGCAGGTCGCTCGAGGGAATGCCCACGCCCGTGTCGGAAATCTCGATGCCGATTTCGGTTCCGTTGCGCTGCGTTTCCGCGCGCACCAGGCCGCCGGGCCGGTTGAATTTCACGGCGTTGGCGAGCAGATTCACCAACGCCTGTTCCAGGCGATAGCGCGAGCCGAGCACGAACGCCTTCTCGATGGGGCCCCGCTCCAGCGATACGCCGCGCCGTGCCGCCTCGGCGGCCACGGTGGAAAGCGCGCTCTCCAGAGCCGCGGCCACCGCCACACGTTCGTTCTCTTTGGGGCCGGCGCCGGTTTGCAGCTCCGATAGAGTCAGCAAGTCCGCGGCGATGCTGCTAAGCCGCGAGGCATTGGAACTGATGATATCCAGGAACCGGCGATTGTTCGCCTGATCCTCCAGACCGCCATTGAGCAGCGTCTCCGCATAGCCGGCAATGGCCGCCAGCGGCGTGCGGAATTCGTGGGAAACATTGGCAACGAAATCGCTGCGAATGGTTTCTAGCCGCTCCAGGTCGGTGATGTCGTGCAGAATAGCGATCGCCCCGCTCTGATCGCCTGGCTCACCCGGGCTCGAGTGGCCTAGCGGGGCGGCCTGCAACTCGAACGAACGGCCGCTGGCGGAAGGAGGAATTTGAAGCCGCCGCTTGGCCGGCACGCCGGTGCGAATCACCTCGCTGAGGGTTTCTTGCAGAGCCGTGTCGCGCACCAACTCCATCAATGGCGTGCCGCTCGCCGGCATGCGTCCTCCCGCGATCCTCGCCAACGCTTGGTTGCAAAAGGTGATGCGCAGCCGCTCATCCACGGCCAGTACTCCCTCCACCATGGCGGCGAGAATCGCCTCGCGCCGCCGCGCTTCCAATTTGCCGCGCTCGACCAGCGATCCGGTTTGACGGGCCATTCTCACCAGCGAGCGATCCAACGCGCCCAACTCATCCATGGCGGCATCCGCGGGAGCGTCGTCGCTTTCGAGCAACCCGTTGGTGAATTCGCGCATGCGCGCGATCCTTCGATCCACGCCGCGCGAAAGAAGCAGCGCCATGGCGGCGGCGCACCCGAGCGCGGCCGCGATCGGCGCGGGCCAGGAGCGCGCCCAAGCTGCCGCGCCCAGCGCCGCCAGCGCGGTCACCAACGCGCACCAGAACAGCCTGGGGAAAATCGTGCTGCGAAAGCGGGGGCGCACGGAGAACTTCCCATGCTATCAGGAGCGCCGCCCGCGCAGGCCTAGCGATTCACCGCGCTTTCGTAGACGATGGTGAATAATCCGCTCGCGCCATCGCCGTAATCGGAAGACAAGGACAACCGTCCGTGCGGCGTCGTCCACTGAAACACCGTAAGCGTAATCTCCCGGTCGCCATCGTATTCCGCTCGCAAACCCGGTTTGCCGTAACGACTGGTCAAATCCGAGAGCGCCTTCTGAAACGAATCCCGGTCAGCCTCGGAGGTCATCGTCACTTTACCCAATCCATATTTCGGCAGGAAAAACAGAGCGACCCTATACGACATTCCATTGAGCCGGAAGTCATCGACGACCAGTTCATCCGCGCTCGCCTCCCGGATGTGGGACGATTCGAGAGCCTTCAAAACCGCGGCCTTGCCGCTGCCCCAAGTAAGATCGCGCCACCCAGCGATGTCCGCGGCTTGCCCGGAAAGGACAACGCTCATCAGCACTAGCAACGATCGCGAGGCCGCAAGCTTTCGTATGACCGGCATGGACTCGAAGAGAAAAACCGGATTGATGGCGCGTAAGTTAATAGCATAATTATAGGCCAGAACTGCTACTGCTCAAAGCGGACCAGTCGTTAATTGGGTGCCCGGGGTGGGACTTGAACCCACACTCTCCTTGCGGAAAAAGGGATTTTAAGTCCCTTGCGTCTGCCGATTTCGCCACCCGGGCACATTGTTAGCGGCTGCCTCCATTCTAAGCCGTCCCGTCCGTGGTAGGAAAATGCTTGTGGTGTAAACGCCTGAGAATCACCAGAGGCCGTAGGCCGAAGGTCCTTTCTGCTGGCTTTTGGGTTTGGAAATTAAGCCTGAGCCGAAGCCCAGTTGTGGAGCAGCAACTCGGCGAGCCGGGTGATCGGATGCTCCGCGATGCGGGAGAGAATATCTTTGAACCAGGTGAAGGGATCGACTCCGGCCCGCTGGCAGGAAGCCACGAAGCTGCGTAACACGGCCGCCGTGTTGCCGCCCCGGT
>DATDGT010000197.1:0-12021 GCA_036521975.1 Bryobacteraceae bacterium | reverse complement strand
AACCTGGACTATCGGCCACCGCACGCCCTATGGCATGGCGTTTTCCCCCACCGGCGAATTGTGGGAGGTGGAGCATGGCCCGCGCGGCGGCGACGAGCTGAACCTGATCGAGAAGGGCAAGAATTATGGCTGGCCGCTGGTTTCCTTTGGCCAGAACTATAACGGCGTGCCCATTCCCAAGCCGGACTCGCGGCCCGACTTGGCCATGCCGGTGATCTATTGGGTGCCGGTGATCGCGCCGGGCAGTCTGATGTTCTACACCGGTATGCAGACGTTCCCTCAATGGAACGGCAACGGCTTCGTCAGCGGCATGGGGACCACGTCGCTCAACCGTTTCATCTTTGACGGCCATGGCGGCGCCAAGCCCGCCGAGCGCTGGAATGTGGGCAAGCGCATCCGCGATGTGGAAGAAGGCCCCGATGGCTCGCTGTGGATGCTGGAAGACGCCAATCCCGGCGCCCTGATGCATGTGACACCCAAGTGATTCCGGCACCGACTCCGTTGTGTCAGCGGCGTCAAAGATTCTGGAATGGGGCGTGAAGGCGGCCAGTGGTCCATGGACGACCTTACGCAGCTCAAGTGGGTAACGATCCAGCAGGGCGCGCACTATCCGTTCTGAGGGATCGCCTCCTCTTCCACGAACGACTTGAGTTTTGACATTGTCATGTCCCATGTAGAGAGAGCACAGGCCGCCGGGCGCGGCGTCAAACGAACGAGAAACTCGGTGGGCTTGGCCGCGCCCGGCGAGTCCGTTGTGCGCGAGTTTCTCCAAAGTGCCGTATTCGTTCCTCTCGTCTTCGCCCATCTGGCCGATCGCCAACATGTCCGATTCTTTATAGAAGCCAGGTAGCGAAGCGCGGATCATCACCAGGACCGATCCCGACTCTGTGAAAGAATCGCGCTTGTCTCGCGACCCGATGTACGGCGCAAAAGCAACACGCTGCTAGGAGAAGTTCGGCGCAACAGAACGTCCGCGGCCGGCGCGCTCTGTGTCAGACACAGAAGCCAGCGGCACGACGATCAAGCCTCTCTCTTTGAGGAGAATTGACGACCCCCCCGCTGAGCGAGCAACTTCGAGGCCAAATTGAGACGACTTCAACGTACTCAAAATCGGCAGCTCGGTGTCGCGTACCGCCGTTATTTGATCGCCGAGGTGCCATCTATTCGGCAACTGCCTCGGAGTCGGCATGAGTTCCACAAGATCGATCGCGTATGCTGTTGGATCCGAAAGCGATCCGACTCGGGAGGAACGGAAGTGCGAATGCAGCGAACCTGAGCGAGGGAGGATCGGAGCATGACTGGGTTATCGCTATGCTGGGCCGCGTTGCTGACGGTTTCGGCTTTAAACCTAAGCGCGCAAGAGAATATCCAGTCTTCACCCGCACCTGCAGAAGAAAATACGTCTTCGTCCGCACCTGCAGAAGAAAATACGTCTTCATCCGCACCTGCAAAAGAGAATACCCAGTCTTCAGGGGCACCTGCAAAAGAAGACAAGCGCATTCTTTGGTTCTTCACAAATCACCGGACCACCGGGGATCCTGAGGAGGAGGCAGCGGCGCTCACGCCTCGCGGTAAATTCAAGATTGCCTGGGATGACGCTACAGATCGGGCTATTTTCCTGCAAACGGCTTTTCTTTCCGGAATCGGTCAAGCAAACGACTCCAACCCTTCCTTCGGGCAAGGCGTGGCGGGTTACGCCCGACGATTTGGCACCACCTACGCCGATTTCGCCGTGGAGAACATTACGACGGAGGGCATTTTCCCGACGCTATTCCGTCAGGACCCTCGCTACTTCCGCCGCAGCAACGGCACGACGCGGTCGAGGCTGGCGTACGCCATGAGCCGCCTCTTCATCACCCGTGGCGATTCCGGAGGGAGTCAATTCAATTATTCAGAGGTCGTCGGCGCTGCGACGTCGGTGGCTATCTCCAACGCCTACTATCCGGATGGGCGAACGGTCGGGAATAACATTACAAGGTATGGTGAACAGCTAGCGTTTGATGCAGCTTCCAATGTTCTAAAGGAATTCTGGCCGAGTTTGAAGCGTAAGCTGCCGCGGAAGCTTCGGGGGTCGGAAGAACAGTGAAGAGTGTTCAGAGCTGGCGATCTCCCGGCAGCACGAAAGAGGATTCGCGAGCTTAGCCGAAGGTGAACGAAAACACCTGGATGCCAGGATCTAGGAACTGAACTTCAAAGGTGTGGTCGTCACCTGAGTTCTTTTGGCGAATGAGCTGATAGAGGCGGTGTTCCACAACCGTTCCATTTCCGGCCGCGTCGGTGTCCACGCCATGTTTTTCCTCCGGCGCCTTGCCGTCGATCTTTGCACGAAATCGCACCGGCTTTCCTTCCTTCGTCGGGCCAAGCACCAGGTGGACGTCGCGTGCGTGGAACCGAAAAACGATCGCTCCAGGAGTGGAATTGAGCGTGGCCACTTGGGCCTGGTCGGTCCAGTTGCCGGAAAGCCCCCATTGGTTGAGCTCCAGATGCCGCGGGACCGTGTATGTATGGGCGGCGTCTTTCACGAAGCCTCCCGGCGAGAGGAAGCTGTCGCCGCGATCATAGCCGACGTAGGTTTCCGGTGATTCAACGTCGCTGTCGGGCGGAGCCTCCGTTCCGGCGCCCGAAACCTGGGTGCCCCCATTGAAGTTCAGCCTCGCGTTGTTCTCTTTCAAAAGCTGCTGGATGTGGGTTTCGGTTTCGTCGTACTTGCCTTCGCCAAAGTGGTGGTATCGAATGCGCCCGGTCGCATCCACAAGATAGTCCGCGGGCCAGAATTGATTGGTGAACGCCTTCCAGATCGAGTAGTCGTTATCGAGGGGCACAGGATATGGTATCTGCAACTCCTTGATCGCTCGCCTTACATTGTCCGGGTCTTTTTCGAACGCGAATTCGGGAGTATGCACGCCGAGTACGATGAAGCCGTCGCCTTTGTACCGGTCCGCCCACGCGCGAATGTAGGGCAGCGTTCTCAAACAATTGATGCAGGAATAGGTCCAGAAGTCCACCAACACGACATGACCCTTAAGTTGGTCGCGACTCAGAGGCGCGGAATTAAGCCATTCGACCGCCCCGGAAAGGTCCGGCAGCGTTTCCGGACCGGCTCCTTTGCCGGACTTATTTGAGGACATCATCATCATTGCGGGAGCATCATTGTGCGCGGTCTCTTGTTTCGGCTGCAGACGGTTCACGAGCTTCTGCTCGACTTCCGACGTGCTGCTCAAAGAAAGCTGCGTGAGCACGCCGCGATCCAGGCCTAGCGCAATGACGGCGACACCCGCTAATACTGTCACTCCCAAGATCCGGCGAATCCAAACTTCTGCGCCAAGGGATCGCTTGAGCGCGTGGAACACACGTCCGCCCGCCAACAGCGCCACCGCGAGAGACGTTGCGGCTCCGGCGGCATAGGCGAGCAGTAGAAACGTCGTGTGTGCGCTGGCGCCTTCCACAGCCGCGCCCGTCAGGATGAGGCCGAGAATCGGACCGGCGCACGGAGCCCACAGCAGACCAGTGGCAACACCGAGCAACAGGGCTTGAGAGATGCCCGGCCGTCCGCCGGATTGGCCGGGTTGCGTCAGGTGGCTGCCCAACCGGACCAAAGGACGTGTTAGCCGGTCCGCGAGTCCTGTCCAAATCAACGTAAGGCCAAGAATCGCGAGCAAGATCATGGCGGCGATTCGCCCGTACTGATTCGCGCGGACGATCCATCCGCCGCCGACTGTAGCCACGGCGGCCAGCGCGGTGAAGACGATCGCCATACCGGCGAGAAGGGGAAGTCCGCTTCTCCGGAACGGTTGATCGGCCCTCGAAAAAACAAACGGGAGAACAGGTAGGATACAGGGACTGATGATCGTCAGTATGCCGCCCAGGAATGCGAGAATCAGAAGTGCCATGATGCTGTCGGACGTGCATGTCGTCCGTGCACTACGATGTCAAGTATACATGTCAAGAAAGTGGTATGCTGATACGGAGGTTTCCATGACCAGTTCAAGAATAGCAACGATCGGCTTCGTCGCCGCGAGTGCATGTTCCGTGCTTTGTAACGCCGCCGCTCTACCAAATCCCGCCGTCGACCAGGCGCGCACGGATAAGAAAACAGAAATGGTGGTTTTCGCCGGAGGCTGCTTCTGGGGCATTCAAGCCGTTTTCGATGCCACGAAAGGGGTGTCAAGCGCCATCTCCGGTTACTCAGGGGGCAGCAAAGCCAACGCCCAGTACGAAATCGTGAGCACGGGCACGACCGGCCACGCGGAATCGGTTCAAGTTACTTTTGATCCGTCTCAAATTTCTTTCGGCCAGTTGTTGCATATTTATTTCTCCATACACGATCCGACGCAGTTGAATCATCAAGACCCGGACGACGGCACACAGTACCGCTCCGAGATTTTTTACGCCACGGACGATCAAAAGCGTGTCGCGGAGGCGTACATTGAGCAGTTAACTGGCGCTCATGCATTTCCGAAACGCATCGTGACGAAGGTCGCTCCGCTTCAGGCGTTTTATCGCGCCGAAGATTATCATCAGGACTACGTCCTTCACTGCCGGCAGGGTTCGCCGCTGTGCACCAACAAGCCCTACGTCGACCACTTCGACGTACCGAAGCTGGCAAACTTTAAGCAGCAGTTCCCTCAATTCGTGAAAGGAGGCAAATAGTGACTATTCCGGATTCGTCCAAACGTCGCAGGCAATTTCTAAAATTTCTTGCAATCGGCACTCCGGCCGCGCTCGCGCTCCGAACTGTGCTCGCAGCCACGAACCAAAAGAAGACCATTCAGATTGTCCAATTCGACGCCGCGGGAAGTCGCACCGGCGTGGTGGAGATGGAGAAGGTCGAAAAGCCGCTGTCGGAATGGAAGAAGCAACTAACGCCGGAACAATTTGAGATCACCAGGCAAGCGGGTACCGAGCGTCCCGGTAGCGGCAAGTACGCCTTCAATCACGAGGACGGCCTCTACCATTGCATTTGCTGTGATATCGTCCTCTTCGACTCGAAAACCAAATTCGAGTCTGGCACCGGCTGGCCGAGCTTCTGGCAACCGATCGCGAAAGAGAATGTCCGCGTGCAGCGCGACACGTCTTTCGGCATGATCCGCGATGAGGTTTTGTGCCCGCGCTGCGAAGCGCATCTGGGACACGTGTTCGACGACGGTCCTCCGCCGACTCACTTGCGCTACTGCATGAATTCGGCGGCAATGAGTTTTGTTGCCCGCAAGAAGGCTTGAGCTTGCCCTTTCAGGGAATGCCGGTTCAAGAGGCGGAGGAGTCCATCCCCGATCTCTTCGACGCGCTGAACCAGACTACTGCTCAACTCGGCGCGTTTCATCCTCAAACGCTCGATGTGGTCAACCGGTTGGCGATTGCATTTTGGGAGATCGGGGATATCTCTCAGGCCATTGGTCTTTTAGAACAGGCGATTGAAGCAAATGCTTGCTCCGGGCCGGAAGCGCACAGCGAATGCGTTGTGCGCGTTAAGGACGATCCGGTGCGCTCCCTTCTGCTTTGCACGCTGGCGCAGATCATGGTCGAACAGGCACGCTGGGACCGCGCCGCGACGCTCTATCGTGAGGTGCTGGAAGCGTGCGTCCGGCGCTTTGGATCGAACCATGCGAGTTCCTTGGCTACGAAAGGTGACTTGGCGCTTGTCCTATTCGAATTGGGACAAGCAGACGAAGCCTCCGAGCTTGAACGGGAGGCTTCGGAGAGCGCCAGGAAGCATCTCGGCAAGACGCACTCCGTAACCTGCGTGTTGGCCTGGAATCGGGCCGCACGTCTCGAGAACAACGGCGACGGGAAAGCCGCTCGGACAATCTTGGTGGACGATCTCGTTTGGCTGCTTACCGAGGCGGATGCCAACTTGGATACGGACCACCATACGATAAAGGCGATGCTCGCCAAGCGGTGGGAATGGCAATCCGCTCCGGTTTGCTGAGCAATCAGCTTATACTGATTGGACAGTAAACGCCAGAGGATCGCATTCGAGGTGACCACCATGAGAACAACAACTGAGCGACTGATTGTCATGCTGACGCCGTTCCTCTTCGCAGGCGCCCTGTTCGCTCAAGGAACCGCCGCTCAGGGAAGCGCCGCTAAAACAAGCATCGACAAGTTCTTCCCGGTAACCCAAAAAGACCTTAACAACCCCGATCCGGGAGATTGGCTCATGTTGGGCGGGAACATGGAGCACTGGAACTACTCACCGCTCGACCAGGTCAACCGGGGAAACGTCAACAGTCTACAGCTTGTTTGGGCCCGCCAGATGCCCACCAACAACGGCCGCGCCGGAACATCGCCGCTGATACACAACGGCATCATGTACCTGGTTAGCCCGAACGACGTCATTTTGGCCGTGGACGCTCGAACCGGCAGCCGGATCTGGGAGTATCGCCGCCCGCTCCCCGAAATTGGCGACGGGCCGGGGCTAATCCATCACCGTTACTCGGGCGCCAAGCGCGGCCTCGCTCTCTACGGAGACAAAATCTTCACCGTATCCTCGGACAACGTAGTGGTGGCGCTCAACGCTCGAACAGGCGAGGTGGCGTGGGAGGCAAAGCGGGGAACCGACGGCTACGTCGCCAACACCAGCGGCCCGATCATTGCCAACGATATCTTGATTGCGGGCGGAAGTTGCCAGAACGCGCCTTTTGGATGCTACGTTACGGGCCACGATATAAAGTCCGGCAAGGAATTGTGGCGCAATGAGGTCATTCCGCATCCGGACGGACCGGGCGACGAGACATGGCGCGGGATGCCTTTTGAGAATCGTTGGTGCACCGGCGTCTGGGGGCAGATCGTCTATGATCCGGTGCAGAATCTGGTGCATTACGGATCAAGCGGTATCTGTCCCGCGTCGGATTTACAGCGAGGCGTAGCAGGCAAGAATGCGACTCTGGCCGGGACCAATACGCGCTGGGCAGTGAAACCTTCTACGGGCGAGATTGCGTGGCGCCGCCAACTCCTGCCCCAGGACAACTGGGATCAGGAATGCACGTTCGAAATGATGCTCGTCGATACGCCGATGCATCCAAATCCCAATGCCGAGGGGATGCTGGCGGCAAATCGAAATGTCTCTGAGAGCAGAGTCCGGTCGCTCGTCGGCATGCCGTGCAAGAATCCGGTGTTTTGGGCGCTGGATGCCCAAACCGGCAAGTTCTTCTATGCCAGAGAGACTTTCCGCGGAGCGCAGAACCTTTACCAAAGCATCGATCCCGTTTCCGGGCTGGCGACGATGAACCAGGAGATGGTATTCGACCGCCCTGGGAAGAAGATTCTCTATTGCACCTCTCACTCCGGTGGGCGCGATGCCCACGTTGCTCCTGCGTACGACCCTAGGCGGAACATCATGATTCAAGCCACCGGAAATATTTGCACTAGCGCAACGGCCCGGGACGACCGAAAGCCCACCCCGGACTTTACTTACAACGTTAACGAGCAGCAGGTGCAGAACCCGAATGTGCCTCTGATGAAGGACGGGCAGTACCCTGTCGGGCAAATTACCGCCGTGGACGTCGCGACCGGCAACACTGTTTGGCAATATCAGCAGCGGGCTTACAATTATTCAGCCGTGCTCGCCACGGCAGGCAGCCTCGTATTCAACGGCGATGGCGCAAGGTACTTTTTCGCCCTCGACACCGAAACTGGGAAGAAGCTTTGGCAAGTCCGGCTGGGCTCAATGTGCTGCGGCTATCCCGTCACCTACTCGGTAGACGGCCGGCAGTATGTCGCGGTTGTAGCCGGCTATGGCCGAAATAGCTTGGCGCCGGAAATCGACAACGTCACGGGGGACAACATGATCTATGTGTTCGCGCTTCCCGAGGCAGCCGGCGGCGCGGGAACTGGATCTCGATAGCGTTCAAGTTATCAATATCCGGGCCTACCGGGGTAGCGCGAAGACGTACATGGCGTTGTTGCCGCTGGGGGCATCCGCTTCGGGAGTCACGCCTAGGCCGAGGGCCGCGATCGGGCCGCCGCCAGCCGAGATGGCGATGTATTGACGGCCGTTAATCGAATACGTCACAGTGCCGCCCGCAGCCTGAGTGGGAAGCCTCGACTGCCAGACGACGTTGCCGGTATCGGCATCAAGTGCCCGTAGATAGCGGTCCATCCCGCCGTTGAAAAGGAGCCCGCCGCCAGTGGCCAGGACCGGCGAATAGTTCGTTACGCGTGTTTCCCATGTCCACAACGTTTTGCCGGTCTCTACCGAAATCGCGTCGATGCGGCCGACCTTGTCCTTGCCGGCCGCCAATTTGCCGACGTTGTTCGTGTTGTAGACGAACTGCGGCTGGGGTGCGCGATCAACGGCCGTCGAGTCGATGCAGAGATTCGACAGCGGAATATACATGACGTTGGATCTGGGGTTGTAAGCGCCTTGCGGCCAGTCACGCCCGCCGTTATAGGTCGGGCAGACGTGATAGGTTTTGCCGATCTCTTTCAGCACGGCGTCTTCATTCACCGTGACGAGCCCCTTCGGGTCGATCTTGGCAACGAGGTTCTGCTCCGTGGTCGGCTTCGCCCATAGGAATTCGCCGGTGGCGGCGTCGAAGCTCCAGGCGATCCCGGTCTTGCAGGGCACCCCGGTTAGTGTCTTGCGCGGTCCGCGACGCGCATCCGGATTAATGGACAACATGCCGGCGGCGGCGCTGGGATTGACGGGCGTATTGATGACCATCATTTCGAAGGTGCACTCCTGATCCCAGTTGTCGCGCGGCAGGACCTGGTGCTTCCAAACGATTTCACCTGTCTTGGGCCGTACCGCGAAGCGCGTGTTCGTGCCGGCCATGGTTGCGCCCGGCATCTTGCGCTGCGCCTCCGAGGCGGGGCCAACGCCGCTGGAGCCGTAGTAGACCAGATCGAGTTCCGGATCGTAGGTGAGCTCACCCCAAACTCCGGTCATCCAGCGGCTTTCGTAGGGCGAGCCCGCCCAAGTCTCGTCACCGGGCTGGCCAGGGCGGGGAATCAGCTCGTTCCGCCAAAGCTCACGGCCGGTTTTTGCATCGTGGCCGGTAACATAACAGGCGTTGCCCGAATACTGGCACGTGCTGCCCGCGACCACCACGCCGTTAACCACGATGGGACCGCTGGAGTTGCTCACGTATAGGTTGCCTCCGCGATCGGTCTGCCAGACCGTCTCGCCCGTGCGAGCGTCCAGGGAGACAACGAAATTGTCCCAGCTCACAAAAAAGACCCGGTCGCCATAGAGCGCGATGCTGCGCTTGCGTTGTCCGAGGCCGTTGTGGAGCGACGTGACCGGAGGCAACGGGCGCCGATATTCCCACAGTAGGTCCCCCGTGGCAGCATCGATCGCCTGAATGACGTCGCCGGGATTACCGATATACATGACGCCGTTGTAAACGAGGGGCGTCACCTCGTTGCCGCCGGGCTCCATCGCGCGCGACCAAACCAGTTGCAGATTCTTGACATTGGCTTTGTTGATCTGGTTGAGGGGACTGTAGCCCCAGGCCTGATAATTTGCCCGATGCAGCAGCCAATCCTCGGGCTTGGGCGCCCGCATCATTTGATCGGTCACAGCAACGAAATTCGGCACCACGCGCACGGTCTTCGTTGCTTGCTGCGCGGGCGTCGTCGTCTGGGCATTTCCAGGCGAGCCTGGAACCCATAACAGTGCGGTGGTCAGGAGGACCTCTTTGCTTGGGAATCTCATAGCACTCTCCTTCGGTCGCAACTCTGAAATTGCGTTCTCACTGAAAACTCCTCCTTATTTCGGAGGACGTGGGACCGGGCCGCCGAATGGCGATCCGATCATTACCATAGACCTACCGTCCCGGGGGTGGAGGGGCATCGCCTCTTCCAGCACCGCCCCGTCCTGTGCCGCCCCTTCCCGCGCCACCGCGTCCACCGTCCGCGGGCGGAGGGGGAAGCGGAGGCATCGATTCCTTGCCGTCCAGCGTAAACGTGAACAAGCGATTGTTCGGGCTGCTTCGAGCCAATATCGTCAGATACTGTTTGCCATCCAGCATGTACGAGATCCAGCTCACCGGACGATCGCCAAGAAGAGGCTCTTCCCAAAGTTTCTCGCCGGTGGATGCGTCGAAGGCCGAATTGCCCATGAATACCAGACCGCCGGCTGTCGACATTGTCCCGCCGCCCGGACCGCCGGCGGCGAAAATGTTGCGCCAACGCTCCTGCTGTTTCACGGGATCCCATGCAACGAGAAAACGTCCCGTCACTTCGGGCTGCGTAATCGCGTAATCCGTCTCGGGAACTGCGGCACCACCACCACCGCCGGGGCCGGCGCCACGCCCAAAACCGACGCCCGTGCTGGGCCGGCCCGGCGTGAATTTGAATTCAGCGTTGGGAATTGGAACGTAAGTCGCCGAGCCTTCATTGCCGGGAAGATAGACGAGCCCGGTGATCGGGCTATACGACATCGGCTGCCAGTTGTGGGAGCCACCGGCTCCCGGCCAGATTTTGATGGAGTTGGTTTTATAGCGCGCACCCGGCGCTTCAATCGGCCGGCCGTTCTTGTCGAGTCCCATGGACCATGTCATGCGCTTCACGAACGGCTTGCCCGAGATAAAGCTTCCGGTGATCCGATCAAGGACGTAGAAGTAACCATTCTTGGGCGCCTGCATGATTACTTTGCGGTCCTGCCCGTCGATGTTCAGATCGGCAAGGATCATGGGCTGCGTCGCCGTGAAGTCCCACGTTTCGCCGGGGTTTTCCTGGAAATACCACGCCATGCGGCCGGTGTCCGGTTTGACCGCGAGGATCGAGGCCAGGTAGAGATTGTCGCCGCCCTGAGGGCTGCGGATGTTCTGGTTCCACGGTCCGCCATTTCCGGTGCCGATGTACAGAAGATCCAGTTCAGGATCGTAGGCCATGGCATCCCACACAGTGCCGCCCCCGCCCCACTTCCACCATTCGCCGGTCCACGTCTTGGCAGCAGCTTCGAGCTCCGGATGTTCGAAAGGTTTCGAAGGATCGCCCGGCACCGTGTAAAAGCGCCAGGCGCGTTTTCCGGTGTCGGCGTCATAAGCGGTGAAGTAGCCACGAACAGCCTGTTCGGCCCCGCTAGATCCGACGATGACCTTGCCTTTCACCACGCGAACCGCGGATGTGAGAATCGTGTCGCCTCCCGGCACGGTGTCCTGCGTTGACCAGACAACCTTGCCCGTTTCTTGATCGAGTGCGACGACGCGGCCGTCAAGCAAGCCCGCATAGACACGGCCGTTGTAGATGGCCATCCCGCGGTTGACCGGTCCGCAGCACAGTCCGGAAATATGCTCGCGCGGAACATCGGGATCCCAACGCCATTTCGTCTTGCCCGTGCGCGCATCGACGGCGAACATCACGTCCCAGGGGAGAATGCCGTAGACGACGCCGTCGTGCATTAGCGGGGTGGCTTCGACTGTCCCCTGAGGGGCGTCGGTGACTGTAGACCAGGCCAGTTTGAGCCGCTTCACGTTCCTTGTGGTGATTTGAGTGAGCGGGCTGAAGTGCGTCTCGCTGTAGTCGTGGCCATAGGTGAGCCATTCTTCTCCATTGCCGGCAGCGTTGAGTAAAGCCGTGGATGTCACCACTGGCGCCGTCTTTTGTTGCGCTGCCGCCACCCAAGCCATCAACCCTGCAGAGGCCGATATAACCAACCATTGTGTGAGCCTGTTCCGTTTCAGCCGCATGGGGAACACTCCTTTAAGATGAGATTTTACTCGATTTCCGGCCTCACTGAGGCACTGGCTGAGAAACCGGAGGGGATCGGCTCCTTAGTCACGTATTTGCGGCTTCCGGTGGGGCAGGCCCTCGGCCTGCGGCGGCCTCCCAGGCCGCCTGCACCGGGCGGGCCGAGGCCCCGCCGCAGCGCAGGGCGCTGCCCAGGGCGCTGCCCCACATTGCTCTCGAATACGTGGCCGGATTTTCGAAACGGAGTACTTAGGGTCCACGCAAAATTAACTTCCACAGATTCTCACAGATTGGGTGCAATGGTGTAGTTCCACCGCGGCAATATCTTGCCGGGTTTGAGAGCGAGCGATGAGATGAGTCGGCGGTTCGGTTTGAGACCGGTGGGAT
>DATDGT010000196.1:0-14078 GCA_036521975.1 Bryobacteraceae bacterium | reverse complement strand
CGGATCCAGTCAGTTTCGTTTACGGGCTAACGCCATTACCCAAGCCGACCGCTCCCCTCACACGCCTGCATTATCTCGCGTATTTTCATCGTCGGGGGTGCACGGCCCCGGTCATAGATGTTTCGTTTTTTCCAGGCCCGCCATCGAGCGTCAAATTGAGCGCCGCCGCCGCCTCTCTCGCGCCATGCGCCCCTCCTAAAGAGCATCCTGGGGAACGAAATCTTGCCCCGTATCGTAATCTGGTAATGAAGTGAAATCTTCACAAGCTTCGTTTTTTGAATCGGCCTCGGTTGCCCTGGATTCCCTGCGCTCCAGCAAGCTCCGCAGTTTCTTGACGCTCCTCGGGATCATCCTCTCCACTACCACGCTCATCGCGGTAATGTCCGTGATCCACGGCATGGACGTCTATGTCGCTCAAACCGCCTCCTCGATGGGCAGCGACGGTTTCAGCGTGCTGCGTGTCGCCTTCACCGGCAACCGCGATCCCCGGCGCTTTCTGGAAGCGCAGCGCGTCAATCCGGAGTTGAGGCGCGAGGAATATGCCTTCCTGAAGGAACGCGCCCACCTGATTCGTGAATTCAGCATCTCCGCGAATCGCTCCGTGAAGGCCACCTATGGCAGCGATTACGTGGACGGCGTGCTGTGCACGGGAATCACCTCCAACGGCGCGGTGCTTACCAATACTCAGATCGCCAATGGCCGTTTCTTCACCGACGCGGAAGACGAGCGGCGCATGCCCGTGGTGCTCATCGGAGCGGACCTCAAGGACCGCTTCTACCCCAATGTCGATCCTGTCGGCAAGACCATCCAACTCGATGGGCTGCCGTTTCAGATCATTGGAGTCGGCGAACCGAAGGGCAGCGTCTTTGGGCAATCGCAGGATAATTATGTCTCGATTCCCGAGCAGACGTATTTCAAAATCTATGGCGATCGAACCGGAATCCGCTACAACTTCGCCGCTCTCGATCGCGACCATTTGCAGGAAGCCGAGGACGAGATCACCTCTCTTCTGCGGGCCTATCGCCACCTGCGTCCCGGCAAGGACGACAACTTCGGCATCCAATCTTCGGATTCGCTGGTGTCGACCTGGGATCAGTTGACGGGCGCTATCGCCAGCGCTGCCGTCGGGGTGGTCAGCATCTTTATGCTGGTGGGTGGGGTCGTCATCATGAACATCATGCTCGCCGTGGTGAGCGAGCGGACGCGAGAAATCGGTGTGCGCAAGAGCGTGGGCGCGCGCCGGCGCGACATCATGAACCAGTTCCTGGTGGAATCGTCGATGCTGGCGGGCATCGGCGGCTTCATTGGCGTAGCGGTCGCGTGGATCGCCGCCGTGGCGGTGCGCAACTTGACGCCCGTCCCCATGGAGGTGCCTCTGAGCGCGGTGGCGATCGGCGTCTCGCTCTCCGCCATCGTGGGATTGTTCTTCGGAATCTATCCGGCCCGCCGCGCTTCGCGCCTGGATCCGATTGTGGCGCTACGATCGGAGAACTGAATCACTCGTTTGGCGAAGGGGGCCTCGATGACTCCGAACCAACCCGCCGCGAATCCATTGCCCGATTCGGCACTCGATTCGACGTTGAGCATGATCGGAGTCGGCTCTCAACTGGGGCCCTACAAGCTTGAAGGAATCCTGGGAACGGGCGGCATGGGGCAAGTCTTCCGTGGCGTGGATACGCGCTTGGGTCGCGCCGTGGCCATCAAGGTAGCGCACGCGTCCTTCAGCGCCCGCTTCGAACGCGAAGCGCGCGCGATCGCCGCTCTGAATCATCCCCACATCTGCACGCTATACGACGTCGGCCCGAATTATTTGGTGATGGAGCTGGTGGAGGGTGAGACGCTCTCCTCCCGGCTGAAAAAGGGCAAACTCCCGGTCGGGCAAGCTATTGAATACGGCGCGCAAATCGCGGATGCGCTCGCGGCGGGGCACGCCAGGCACATTGCGCATCGCGATTTGAAACCGGGCAACGTCATGATTGGGAAATCCGGGCGTCAAGGTGTTGGATTTCGGGCTGGCGAAAACCCCTGCAGAGAGCGCCTTGACCGAGGCGGATGCGGTCATGGGCACGCCCGCGTATATGGCGCCGGGGCAAAAGGAAGGCGGGGAAGCCGATACCCGCGCCGACATTTACGCGCTGGGACTGGTGCTGTTCGAGATCGCATCCGGTAGGCGATATCTCCCTGATGAGCCGGTTTCAGCGGGCGAGCCGCCCAATCCGCGATTCGTCCACGTCGTGGAGAGGTGCTTGGCCACCGATCCGGACGCGCGTTGGCAGGCCGCCAGCGACGTGCGCCAAGAACTTCAATGGGCCATGCAATGGGCTTCGCAATGGGCGCCGCCGGCTCCAGCAAGCGGCCTCTCCTCCCGCCGCCTTCGCCTGCTCGCTTCATCGGCGGCCGTAATTCTGGCGATCGCTGCGTTGCTGGCTTGGTTCTATCTTCCCTCAAAGCCGCCCGCTCAGGTGGTTCGCTCCACACTAGCCCTGCCCGCTAACTCCAATCTCCACAGTTTCGCCCTATCGCCCGATGGCCGCTATCTCGCGATTTCCGCTCAAGTGAACGGTAAGCGCCAGCTATGGCTTCGCGCGCTCAATGCTTCCGATCTCCAACCTATGCCATCTACTGACGAGGCCATCTATCCCTTTTGGTCGCCCGACAGCCTCTTTATTGGATTTTTCGCGGACGGCAAGCTCAAAAAGATTGCCGTGGCGGGCGGACCCGCACAATCGTTATGCGACGTGCCGTACGGCCGGGGCGGAACTTGGAATCGTGACGGGGTCATCGTGTTCTCGCCCGACGGCGCCTACAACCACATGCTCCAACGCGTACCCGATACAGGCGGCGTTCCTACCGACATCACCAAAATCGAGGGCGGCTACAAGCATCCCGTTTTTCTCGCCGATGGACGCCGTTTTCTGTACATGTTCGCCGTGCAATCGAGGGAACGGACAGGGATTTACCTGGGATCGCTCGACGGGAAGGAGAACCGGCGCATCTTGCCGGACCAGTCAGGCCCGGCGTTCGCTTCCGGCTTCGCGTTCTTTGTCCGCGACAATACGCTCGTGGCCCAGGCCATCGATGGCTCGAGCGGCCAGCCGAAGGGAGGGGCGATTTCGCTGGCCGCGGGGGTCTCCAAAACACAAAATATCGATTACGCGCCAGTCACGGTATCCGAGACCGGTCTCCTGCTTTATCAAACCGGCGGCGAGCTGGCAGGTAGCCAGTTGGCCTGGGTCGATCGCAGTGGGAAGGTCTTGGGAAATGTCGGCGCTCCGGGACGCGTGACCAATCCCGCCCTCTCTCCAAATGAGAAGTCGCTGACTTACACCCGCCCCACGGCTTTGTCGGTGGATACATGGCTCCGGGATCTTGCTCGCGGATCAGAGTAGCGCCTGGTCACGGTCGCGCCCTGGGTCAGCGCCATGGCGAAATGGTCGCCCAAAGGCGACCGCATCGTCTTCCAGTCGGACCGGCTCGGGATCAACAATCTCTATCAAAAAGCCGTTGCCGGCGGCGATGATGAGCTGTTGCTCTCAAACGGCTACATCAAGATTCCGAGCCAATGGTCTCGCGATGGCCGGTTCATTGTCTACACGCAGACGGACCCAAATACCAGACGCGACGTCTGGGTGCTGCCCATGGAAGGCGCGAAGGCCGGCCAGCCGTTTCCTTTCCTGCACTCCGAATTCAACGAATTTCTCGGGCAGCTTTCGCCGGACAGCCACTGGATGGCCTACACCTCCGACGAGTCCGGGCGCAGGGAGGTCTACGTTCGGCCATTCCCTTCGGGCCAGGGCCAATGGAACATTTCACTCAACGGAGGCGAGCAGCCCCACTGGCGGGCCGACGGCAAAGAACTGTTCTTTATCGCGGTAGATGGAAAAATGATGGCGGCCGAGGTCAAATCCAGCGGAAAATTCGAACCCGGACCGCCGCACACGCTGTTCGACGCCAACGAGCCGCGCCCGCCCAATGAGCCTACGCTCGAATACGACGTCACCGCCGACGGAAAGCGGTTCGTGATCAACACTGCCCTTGCCGGCGCAAACGCGGCGACGCTGAACCTGGTGGCGAACTGGCAGACGGGATCGAACAAATGAAAGGCGAATGCCGTAATCTGGTAATGAAGTGAAACTGCTGCTTGAAGTCATCAAACTGGCGCTGGACACGCTCCGCGAAAATAAGATCCGGTCGTTCCTCACGGTGCTAGGCGTCATCATCGGGACCGGGACGATCATCGCCGTGGGTTCCATTCTCGCCGGCTTGGACGGAGCCGTCACGGGAGCGATCCGCAGCATGGGAACCAATACAGCCATCGTGTTCAAGATGCAGATCGGGGGAGGCTTCGGCGGGCGCACCGCCGAGGAACGCAACCGCAAGCCGCTGACTTATGAAAACGCGCTTTCCATTGCGGAGCGCTGCCCCTCGGTCGAGCGCGTCTCCCCTTACCTGTTGCCGCCGCAGACCGGAAACCTAATCCTGCAAGCGCGCTACAAGGGCAACACGTACACCGGTCCGCAAATGGCCGGGACATTTGAGAGCTATGCGGTTTCCCAGGGCGTGGAAATGCGAGCCGGGCGATTTTTCACTGACAACGAAGGCGAACACCGGCTTCCGCTCGCAGTCATCGGCACGGATGTTTACAAGGCTTTGTTCGGCGAAGAAAACGCCGTCGGAAAAACCATCAACGTGGGCGGGCAGGAGGTTCAGGTGGCCGGCGTGATGGAACGGCCCACGACTTCGCTTCCCGGCCAGGACGACAATCGCATCCTCGTGCCCTATTTCACCATGCACAAGCTGTTCCCCACGGCTCAGGAGAATTTGCTGATGGTGATGGCCAAGCAGGGGAGACTGCCCGCGGCCATCGATGAATTGCGCGTGGTGCTGCGGCAGGAACGCCACGTGCCCTTCAACAAGCCCGACAATTTCTTCGTTTCCACCGCCGATCAGTTGGTGGAACAATTCCGCTCGTTCACCTCGGTGGTGGCCTTGGTGATGGTGGTGCTCAGCTCGATCGGTCTGCTGGTGGGAGGCATCGGAGTCATGAACATCATGCTGGTTTCGGTCACCGAGCGGACGCGCGAAATCGGCGTACGCAAAGCGGTAGGCGCGCGCCGCTCCGACATTATTCTGCAATTTCTTTCTGAAGCCGTGGTCTTGACAGGGTTAGGCGGCTTGATCGGCATGCTCTTCGGCTGGGGCGTTTCGCGAGTGGTGCGCGTGGTGATGCCCAATCTTCCGGCGATGGTGCCCTTCTGGGCCGCGGGGTTGGGCATCGCGGTAAGCGTGGGGATCGGCTTGTTCTTCGGTATCTGGCCGGCCAGCAAGGCCGCGCGCCTGGATCCGGTGGAAGCCCTGCGCTACGAGTGAAGTCAATCTTTCAGCGTGTCCCGCAAGCCCAAATTGCGGATCAGCCGCAACAGCGAATTAGGGTGCAAACCCAACCGCTTGGCGGCCTCTTTGTAATCTCCGTCGGCTTCCTTCCAGGCGCGCAGAATGGCCTCGCGCTTAGCCCCGCCCACCGAAGATTGATAACCGCCGGCCGCTGCCTCCGGCGAGGATGATTCCGCCTCAACCACCGAATCCGGCAAGTCCTCTGGCAGAATCTGGTTCGATTCGCCGAGCACCACGGCGTGCTCGATCGCGTTCTCCAGTTCACGGACATTGCCGGGCCACGCATAAGCCATCATGCAACGCTCGGTTGCGGGCGAAATTCCCTCCACGCGCCGTCCGCAGTTCGCCGCGGCGCGCCTCATGAAGTGGCGTGCCAATGAAGGGATGTCCTCCCGGCGCTCGCGCAGCGGAGGAGCGCGCAGCGCGACCACGTTGAGGCGATGATACAGATCCTCGCGGAACCCTCCCCGGCGCGTCTGTTCCGCCAAATCGCGATTGGTCGCCGCAATCAGCCGCACATCCAATTTCAGCGTCTTGGTGCCGCCCACACGCTCGAACTCCCGCTGCTGGAGCACGCGCAGGAGTTTGGCTTGCAGCTCCATCGCCAGCTCGCCCACCTCGTCCAGGAATACTGTTCCGCCGTCGGCGATTTCCAGCTTCCCCTTCTTCAACGCCGACGCATCGGTGAAAGCGCCCTTTTCGTGGCCGAACAACTCACTTTCGAGCAGCGAGGGAGTCAGCGCGGCGCAGTTGATCGCCACAAACGGCGCTTCCCGCCGCTTGCTTCCCGCATGCAGCGAGCGCGCCACCAGTTCCTTGCCTGTGCCGCTTTCACCCAGGAGAAGGACCGTGGTGTCCAGCGGTGCGAGCCGCTCGATTTTCTGAAGCAGTCCCTGGATCGCCCCGCTTTTCCCGAGAATCCCAGTCTCCACGCGGGTCTGAAGTTGCTCTTCAAGAAGGGCGTTGCGGACTTGCAAAGTTTCGAGTTCCCGAAGGCTCTCAAGCGCCGTGGAGCCGAGCGTCGCGAGCGATGCCAGCAACTGGCTGGGCAGATCCACCGCAATCACGCCGGCGATCGCGCCATGAACGTACAGCGGCGCTGCGCCGTCCACTGCGCCTTCGCGGCAAGCGCGTTCTACCAATTGCGAATCGTGGCCCCGCTCCTGGGCGAGCGCGCACAACTCCACCTCGCCTTTGCCAAGAAGGATGAAGCCGGGGAGGTCCTCGGCCCCGGCGATGTCGCCGAAAAGGCTCAGAAGCTGGTTTTCGATGCGCACGGCTTGATACTCGTCTTCGCTCGAAGCGACCGCCGCGGCCAGCGACCGGAACAGAAAGAGCGTGGAGCAGGCCCGCATCAAGGTTTCATCGACAGACATAGCCATCAAGTGTATCAGCGCCCTCAACCGGCCGGAGTGGACCGCGAACACCCCGGGACAGTTGTCAGTCTCAGTTCTCAGTTTCAGTTTCGCAACTGAGGACTCTCGACTGACTCAGCGCACAACGAAGCCCGGCGCTGTGCGCTGAGGACGGATAACCGACAACTGATAACTGCTATGGTGGGTCTGCGCCTCGTCACGGGCGGATTACGGACTCGGCGAGCCTGGGAATAAAGGCGCCATTTTCCTTCCGACGCTCGCTTGACTTTCGGCTAACCCTAATCTTACCATTAAGTTTGCGTGCCCGGTAGGACAGGTCAGAAACGGGGAGGCGGATTTTGATCAAGCTGGACATTATTAACGAGGTCGTAACCAAGACGGGCATCACCAAGACCAAAGCGGAGATGGCCGTCGAAACGGTTTTTGAGAGCATGAAGAGATCTCTCAGTCGCGGTGAGCGCATCGAATTGCGGGGCTTCGGCATCTTCAACGTGCGCCCCCGCAAGACGGGAATTGGACGCAATCCGCGCACCGGAGCGGAGGTCGCTATTCCTCCTGGCAAAGCTGTGCGCTTCAAGCCCGGCAAGGAGTTGCAGTCGCTGCAGGAGCCTTGAGGCATAGGTTGAGAGCCGGCCCGAAAGGGCGCGCGAGCGCCTTGAGCAACCAAACACACGCGCTCCTTTTTACGGGCTGTTACTGTGGAAGTTCTCGCTGTGTCCAGTAACGGTTTTTCTGTGACGCCGGTGGCGCCCCCCGGCAACGGCTTACACGCGCTGGCTGCGCCGGACTTTCTTTATCGGTACCGGCGCCATCGCTATTGGCTGCATGCAGCGCTGCTGATCGCGACCATCCTTAGTACCACCATTGTGGGAGCCGGCTTAGCTTCTGCCTTTGCCGCCAATCGCCCCTTCGATTTCGCCAACGATCTCTACGGTGCCAATGGCGTCTACGTCCGCGTCTGGCGTGATCCTGCATACATGCTCGCAGGCCTTCCCTTCTCCCTAACACTGCTGACCATCCTGCTCGCCCACGAATTCGGCCATTATCTGGCCGCCCGTTATTACGGCGTAGATGTCACCCTACCCTTCTTTCTTCCCGCGCCCACTCTGTTCGGCACCATGGGTGCGTTCATCCGGATTCGCTCCGCAATCCTTTCCAGGCGTGTTTTGTTCGATATCGGCGTGGCCGGTCCTCTGGCCGGATTCGCCGTCCTGGTCTGGTTCCTCGCCGCCGGATTGTCGCTCTCGAAGATTGTCCCGGGCATGGCCTTGCGCGGCGATTTGATCTTCGGAACCCCCCTGGCCCTCGGGCTGCTGGAAAAGCTTGTATTCCCCGGCGCCTCGGCTGCCGACATCGCGCTCCACCCCGTCGCCCGCGCCGCCTGGATGGGATTGCTCGCCACCGCGCTCAATCTTCTCCCCATTGGACAACTTGACGGCGGCCACATTCTGTATGCCTTTATCGGCGAGCGCACCAAGTGGCTGTCTCGCGTGTTCGTCGTCATTCTTGTCCCTTTGGGAATCTTCTTCGCGTACATGTGGCTGGTGTGGGCGCTGCTTCTGTTCTTCTTCGGGATGCGCCATCCGATGATTGTGGATCCAGCGCCCTTGGATCGCGCCCGCCGCTGGTTGGGTTTCGCGGCGCTCGTCATCTTCGTTCTTTCCTTCACCGCCGCTCCCATTCGTCCGAATTTGTGAAGATCTCGGCCACGATCATCACTCTCAACGAAGAACGTAATCTGGCCCGCGCCATTGAAAGTCTTCGTTGCGCCGATGAGATCGTGGTGGTGGACAGCGGATCCAACGATCGCACCGTAGAGATCGCGGAAAAGCTGGGTGCGCGCGTCGTGGAAAGCGAATGGCCGGGTTACGCCAATCAAAAAAACCTCGCGGCCGACCAAGCCTCCTACGACTGGATTCTTTCCCTCGACGCCGACGAATCGGTCAGCGAGGCGCTGGAAGCCGAAATCTGGCGCTTGAAAAAATCGGGACCGGAATTCGACGCCTACACCATGCCGCGGCTGGCTCAATATTTGGGCCGCTGGATCCGCCACGGAGGCTGGTATCCCGATCGCAAGATTCGCCTTTACGACCGCCGCAAAGGCACATGGGAGGGCGCTTTCGTTCACGAAACAGTGAAGGTCCGCGGCCGCGTCGGCCACCTCGAAGGCAACCTTCTGCACTTCACCTGCGATTCGCTCTCCCAGCACCTCCGCACCATGGACGGGTACACCACGCTCGCCGCCGAGCAGTTGGTTTCCACGGGCGTTAAGCTCACCTGGTCGCAAATGATCCTGACCCCGCCCTGGACTTTCGTTCAGACCTATTTCCTGAAGCTCGGTTTCCTGGACGGATTGGAAGGCCTCGCCATCGCCTATATGGCGGCTTTTTACAATTTCCTCAAGTACGCGAAAGCGAAATTCATGAGCTTTGGCCGATGATGGAAACGCCGATAGGGTTCGAAACAATCGTCGGGTTCCTCCCGCACGCGGGCTATTCGCACAGCGTCAAAGAAGGTGTATGATGGCGTTCGAAACAATCGTCGCGTTCCTCGTGGGTCTGTTGATCGGTAGTTTTCTGAACGTTTGCATTTACCGCTTGCCGCGCGATCTTTCAGTCGTCGCTCCGCGCTCTTATTGCCCGCATTGCGAGCGGACCATCGCTTGGTACGACAATATTCCGGTCTTGAGTTTCCTCATCCTTCGCGGCCGATGCCGCCATTGCGGCCAGCGCATCCCGATTCGATATCTGCTGGTGGAACTGACCACCGCTGCCGCTTTTGCGATTAGCGTTGCCTCTCTCGGCGTATCGCTTGCCGCCGTCAAATGGAGCGTCTTTTCCGCGTTTCTCATCGCGCTGATCGCCACCGACCTCGAAGAACGCATCCTGCCGGACGAATTCACGTTGGGAGGAACCGTGCTCGGCTTGATCTTCGCCGCGCTTTCGCCTTTCGATCACCGGATGATTTCTCTGGGGCAGTCGGCCTTCGGAGCCGTGATCGCCTCGGGAGTCTTGTGGTTGGTCGGTTGGCTTTACAAGAAGATCCGGCACCGCGAAGGATTGGGATTGGGCGATGTGAAAATGCTCGCCATGATGGGCGCGTTTTTGGGGGCTCCTGACACGCTGCTCGCCTTCATAGCCGGATCGGCCTTCGGCGCTGTCACCGGCGTCGCCTACATCCTTGCGACCCGCAAGGACCCCTCTACCTATCAGCTCCCTTTTGGCACCTTTCTTGGAGCGGCAGCATTGGGGGTCGCGATTTGGGGCGTCCTTCAGCCCCAGCTATAGTCCGAAAATTCCGGCCAAACCCACGATAATTAAGTAAATGGCTACGATGTAATTCAAGAGACGAGGGATAATCAAAATCAAAATTCCCGCGAGCAATGCGACGAACGGAGAAATCGCGGTATACCGCACCGTTACTGATCCGCCCCTGCCCTGTGCGAGCGCCGAGCTTACCATAAAACCCTGAATCCCGATTAACAGAAGAACCAACATCACCCGCTGCCTGAGTGTCACGTTCGAGCCTCCTTTACCAAATACAAGCTTCATCCGCGGGATGCAGCACTGGCGGCAGATGTTTCAATGGTTCCCCCGCGGCGGCGGCCGGTAACTCAACAGGGATCCAAGCACCCGTTCGAAATCACGCGCGGAAGGCGCCGTTGAGTCCGTCGAACGCCACGCTACAAAGCCGTCGGGGCGAATCAGCACCGCCCCCGAGGCACTGATTCCATAGGAATCCGCGAAGCTCCCGGTCGGGTCCTCCAGTCCGCCGACGCCGGGCTGCCAAATGTCTAAAGGAATCCGGTATTGCGCCGCCGCTTCGCGCGCGGCCGCGACCCAGACATCGCCTTCAGTTCCTGCCAGCAGAACGAATCTACTTCCGAACAGGTCTAGCGTAGAAATTCTGTCGCTATTGCGTTTTAAAAACAGGTGCGGCGCGCGCGTTCCCGGCCTGCCCCTGGACTCGCGGGGATTTTCGTGGTCTCCTCCCGCAACGCCCTCCGGAACGACGGCGGTCGAACGATAGCCATAGCCCAATTCGACCTCCAGATCGTTGGCCACCGCTTGTATCGTATGCAGGCCGAGTTGGGGCGCGGTGCGCGTGACGTATCGCGAATAGGCTTGTTCGGTTGTAAACGCACCGGCCGGAAGGCGCTCGGTTTCGTAGGTGGAAAGCAACGCGTCACCTACCCTCCCGTCGAGCGCCATCGCCAATTTCCAGGCTAGGTTGTGAGCGTCCTGAATGCCCGTATTCCCGCCGAAGCCCCCGTTGGGGGGCATGATATGAGCCGAGTCACCCGCCAGAAACACGCGCCCTTGCCGCATGCGTTCGGCTGCGTCCGCTTGAGCATCCCATGGCATGACACTGTCGATCGCCACAGGAATACTCTCGCCCAGGGCCGCATGAATCAGTTCCACGCAGCGCGCTTCGGTCAGCCCGCTGGAAACATCGGTGGTCGGATTGGCCGGATCGCCGAGCGCATTAATCGCCAGAAAACCTGAATCGAAAGGCTTCTCGAACCGAAAGAATCCTCGAAGCGTGGGGTTCAGGACGTAGGTCACGCTCAGATTTCGTCCGCGAAGCAGAGGGGCGACATGGGCACGGAAATAAATGGTTACGCTTTTGGAGAACACGCCGTGCCCGCGCAAGCCGATCCCCAGACGCTCGCGCACCGGGCTTCGGCTTCCGTCGGCCGCGATCATGTATCGCGCGCGAACAGTGGAGACTTCGCCGGTGTCGCGCGCACGCATCGTCGCCGCAATGCCCTCCGAATCTTCGTCGAAAGACGTCAATTCCGTGCCGAAGCGCAGCTCGGCGCCGAGTTCTTCGGCCCGATTCTTGAGCAGCGGCTCCAGGAGGCTTTGGGTGACAAAGACTCGTATTGTGGGACTGACATCCGTGATGCCTTCGTTCAGGTTTGCGACATACCAGGCGATTTCCTTTCCGGCCAGCGTTTCCACGGCCATGATGGCACCGTCCTGAACGAACTGCTCCTCTGATTTTTGCCGGATGATCTGCTCGATTCCCATGGTCCGGAAAATCTCCATGGTGCGCTGGCTGATCTGCGCCGCGCGCGGATGGATGGCCGTTCCGCGATGGCGCTCGACGACCAGTGAACGGGCGCCATAGTGCCCCAGAAAGAGGGCGCTGGAAAGGCCGACCAAGCTTCCGCCAGCCACCAGAACTGGGACTTCGATCGGCTTGCTCATTTCGCCGTCATGTTTCCCGCTAACGCGCACAACGCATTCGCTGTGCGCTTTCCTCCGTTCCCCGTGCGCGACGGATGTCGCGATTATATCGAACTCTAGGATTCCAGCCGTTGCCCACCCATCCGAGTTGTTCTATCCTTTTAGGACGGAGATGCACGTAATGATGAAATCAGCCCTCTTTGCCGGTTTATTCGCGGCTATCCTACCGATGTGGGCACATCACTCATTTGGCGCCGAATATGACGCCAATAAACCCATCACGCTTTCCGGCGTGGTGACCAAGGTTGAATGGACGAACCCGCATAGCTACTTCTATATGGATGTCACGGACAAAGACGGTAAGGTCGTGAATTGGAAATTTGAAGGATTTCCTCCGAACGTCCTTTACCGGACTGGTTGGAAGCGGGAAGTTACTCTGAAGCCTGGCGATGCGATCACGGTCACAGGCTGGCTCGCCCGAGATGGAACAGCGTGGGCACACTCCAGGGAAGTCACTTTCAAAGATGGTAAAAAGCTCTTCTTCGGGCCGCCTGCGGGCACGGGTGACGGCGGCAATGTCCCTCCGGTACCACAACCATGAAACCCACAACCATCAAAGCAAAGATACCTCGTCTTGATCGGCGCTGTTGCCCTTTCAGGGATGGCGCTCGCCCAAACCCCCCCATTCCGCGCACCGCGGATGGAAAGCCGGACCTGACCGGAGTCTGGCAGGGGGGAGTAATCGAGTCGGAACCTGGGAGGAGGCCAACAGCCCTGCGGCCGGAGCGGAATTTGGGACCGGCCGAGGCCAAGCTGCGCCCGGCGCCAAGCAACTGCCGGCGCGCGAGCCTCCGCCGTATCAGCCTTGGGCCGCGAAGAAGGTGCTGGAGTTCTACAACCGCCGTGGAATCGACGATCCCGAGGCGCGCTGCGTGGCGCCCGGCGTTCCGCGAATCACTACCATCGGCTTATTCCCAATGGAGATCGTGCAAACGCCGCAGAAAGTGGTCATGCTATATGAGGTATTCAGCGTCTTCCGCATCATTCCCCTTAACGCGAAGCACCCCGACGACCTCGAGCCGTCCTATATGGGAGACTCAGTGGGCCATTGGGAGGGCGACACTCTGGTTGTGGATGTGACCTCGTTCAACGACAAAACCTGGTTGGGGCCCGTCGGGTCTTTCCATACTGAAGCGCTCCACGTAACCGAACGCTACACCCGGGTGGATTACAACACCATCCGGTATGACGTCACGATGGAGGATCCGGACGTCTTCACGAAGCCGTGGAACACGCATAATACGATCATGCTTCGTCCTGGCACCCGGCTCCGCGAATACGAATGCTCTGAAAACAACGCGGACATGGAGCGTTACGAAAAGCTTCTAAAAGACGATTCGGTATTTCGAAGAAAGTAGAGGCGAGGCCTCGCTGCGACAGGAACTTCGCGAGGCGCCGAGACTCGCTTCGGTGCTAAGCCCGCGGCAAAGCTACCATGCCGCGAAGCATGGACACGAACGTCGCAAGCCAAGCTGCCAAGGCAATGTACACAAACACACGGGGAATCCACAAAAGAAACGGCAAATCAGTCATTCGCGCGACCTCGTAGGTGGAAACTGTGTACATACCCAAAGGGAAAACCGCGCTCCAATAGGGCCACGCTCAAAATCCGATAGATCTCTTCGGAATGCCACGGGCTGCCAAACCAGGCGAAGCGCGTTCATCGCGAGCAATGCCGCGCACAGCACGATATTCAGATACGTAAGCAAAACCGGCGCTAGCAAGATCCCCTCCACATGCGCCGCTATCGCGACGATGCCGGTGGCCATGACGACGTCGAAGTACGCCGGATGAAGTGTCTCAATAATTCGGCGTAGAGCACTCATCTCCTCGTAGATTATGGCGCGGCGCCGGCGAAACCGGCGGCCTTTGGCGTCCCTCGGCGTATGGTATGGTTTTTGTAGCTCTTCAAGTATTTGCCTCGTCGGGGGAATCTGTGGGTGATCTGAGCGTCTCAGCGGGTCTGCTGGGTGAGGAAGACGTGAAACTTTCGGCAGGTAGCATCGAGGGAGCGCTGTAGTGGCTCTTCCGATTCCAGCGCGTAGACGAGCGGGCC
>DATDGT010000195.1:0-32631 GCA_036521975.1 Bryobacteraceae bacterium | reverse complement strand
GGCCCGCTCGTCTACGCGCTGGAATCGGAAGAGCCACTACAGCGCTCCCTCGATGCTACCTGCCGAAAGTTTCACGTCTTCCTCACCCAGCAGACCCGCTGAGACGCTCAGATCACCCACAGATTCCCCCGACGAGGCTAAAAATTAGCCAGCTAAGCCATCGGCCTCACTCCGAGCGCGGACCCGACACCGAGGTGAATTCCCGCAGTCTCCTCGAGGCAGAGCGAGAAAGTCATGAAAGTACGTTTGGATTTCGACCCGCGATCCGCTGTTGCAACGAGCACATATGTGCGTAAGCAGGCGCGGTCCTATGCGCCTCAATGGAGACGAGGGGCAGACGAAAATAACTGGAGCGGGAGATGGGACTCGAACCCACGGCGTCCAGCTTGGGAAAATGATCGTAGATTGAAAATACAAGACAACGGCGTCTACGGCGGCTCATCCAGGTGTATTGAAATCAGCAACTTCCGAAAATCCCCAACCAAATTGCCTCTTAAGTGAGTGAAAGTGGAGTGAAGGCCTACCCCTTTCGATACTGTTCCTCCGTGACCTGTTCCAACCAGTCTCCCACGCTGCCATTGAGCTTTTCCTGGATTGCGATATGCGTCATTGAGGTGGTCGGGGCCGCGCCATGCCAGTGCTTTACTCCGGGCGGAATCCAAACGATGTCGCCCTGGCGGATTTCCTCCACCGGGCCTTCCCATTTCTGAATCCTGCCGCACCCCGCCGTCACGATGAGCGTCTGGCCGAGCGGGTGCGTGTGCCAGTTCGTGCGGGCGCCGGGCTCAAAAGTGACGCTACCGCCTGTTACGCGCGCCGGATCGGGCACCTGGAACAAAGGGTCTATCCTCACGCTGCCCGTGAACCATTCCGATGGGCCTTTGGTGGAAGCTTGCGAGCCGATTCTAGTGATTTCCATATCAGTCCTCCTATTGTGTTAATGAGAGCGTTTTTCGAAGACGTCCTTCGCCACCGGCAGGGCCGAGAAGGCGTTCGGCCAGCCGGCATAGAAGGCAAGATGCGTGATCGCCTCCGCCGCCTGCTCCTGGGTAAGTCCGTTGTCCATGGCCCTGTTCAGGTGATAGGGAATCTGCGCGGCCTGGCCGCAGGCGATCAGCGCACTCACCGTCACGAGGCTGCGATCACGCGAAGACAGGTCGGGCCGCAGCCAGAGGTCGCGGAACAGAATATCCGTCGTGTACTGCACGATTCCTGGAGCGACCTTGTCGAATTGCTGTCCGACGCTCGCTGCGCGCTTCTCTTCCGCATCATTATCGAGCGGAAGCAGCGCGGGCGAGGCGGCAGGCAACTGGTCCGCCCCAATCTTGCGTTCAACAAACACGGCTTTCGCGATCTGCGCCGCCGACATGGCGTTCGGCCACCCGGAGTAGAACGCAAGATGCGTGATGACTTCGGAAATCTCGCGCGGCTTCACGCCGTTATCGAGCGCGAGGTTGAGGTAATACGGCATCTCGACTGTTTGATTGCGCGCTATCAGTGCGGAAAGCGTGACTATACTGCGATCCCGCGGCGAAAGTCCGCCGCGCTGCCAGAGTTCGGCAAGAGGCCCCTGGGCGTATTTTCCAAGGGCGGGAGCCACCGATTGGGCGTCGTTCAGCGTCTGCATAGGTTTTAATCTCCTTCCATCTGTTGTCGGATTACTTTGAGCCCAGGACCCCGCCGGAGAAGAAGCCGACGGAGCCCTTGGCCGGCACCTGCGAGCCGCTCCTCGTGATCTGGATCGCCTGCGGGTCCCGCGCAAACGCGGTAAGAGAATACAAGATGAATGCGGCTGCAAGCCGCGCTATTGCCGACCGGTTCATAAATCCTTCAGATCGTAGCCGGGCTTCTTGTAGAGCGCGTCCAGGTTGGGTTGAATCTCGGTCTTGTACACCGTGTCCGCCCAATCCCGCGGCTTGATTTCCTTCATGGCCACGGAAACGGACTCTTCGCCATAGTGAAGAATGTCCATCACATCCTTTGTGATGGCTTCCGCGAGGCGGGTCTTCTGCTCCTCCGATTTTCCGGGCCATAACTTTACGACTATGTGTGGCATTGTTTCCTCCTTTTGGAATTATTTATGCCTGCTGCTTTCGGAGGGCGTTAGCTTGACGGTCGCGGCGCGCGCGCCCGCGCCGATCATCGGGCTCAGGTACGGACTGCCTTTGTATTTGGTACGGTAGGCGTCGTCGATGCGGTCGTTGATCGGCCCGTTCACTGGCTCGAACGCCACGTCCTTCGTTACGCCGCCGGCCGTAATCCTCCGTGCCCTCTGTTTCATCGCCGACTAATACCAGCGCGAGCCGGGACCGTTATAGGCGCGGACGAAAAGCGCGCCGTCCACCACGACGGACCAGATCCAGGCCGGCGTGCCGTAAGTCTTTCCGTCTTCGCGAAACGGAGAGATGTGCAGATCATCGGTTTGCGCAATCTTTTTCAGTTCGTCTTTTGGCCATTCGCTCATGGTTCGCCTCCTTCACACATCGTTACGGGCGCAGCAGCGCCTTGATGGCGCGGCGCTCATCCATCGCGCGGTATCCCTCGGCCACCTGATCGAGGGGCAAAGTCAGGTCGAACACTTTGCCTGGGTCGATCTTCCTGTCCCAAACCAGCTTGATCAGCTCGGGCAGAAAGCGGCGCACCGGTGCCGGTCCGCCATGAAGATGGACATGGGCATAGAACAGGCTCTCGCCATTGAGTTCGACGCCGTGAGGCACGCCGACATAGCTCGTATAGCCCCCCTTGCGGACGGCACTGATCGCCTGCATCATCGATTCCTGAGTCCCTACGCACTCAAGCACAGAGTCGGCACCGATTCCCTTGGTCAGATCCTTGATGCGGGCCACGCCCTCCTCGCCACGCTCGATCACGATGTCCGTCGCGCCGAATTCGCGCGCCAGCTTCTGGCGCGACGGGTGACGGCTCATTGCAATGATCCGCTCCGCGCCCATCTGCTTCGCGGACAGAACCCCGAGCAGGCCGACCGCGCCATCGCCGACGACCGCCACCGTCGCCCCCGGCTTCACGTTTGCGGCATCGGCCGCGAACCAGCCTGTGCCCATGACATCCGAGACCGCCAGAAGGTTCGGGATTAAATCCTCCGAAGGGAGGGCCGGTGTAGCCACCAGGGTGCCGTCCGCGAGCGGAACCCGCAGCACCGGCGCCTGCGCGGTGCCCACCAACTCGCGATGCTCGCAGGAGGACGGATAGCCGAATCTGCAATTGGGACAGCTATTGTCGGACGCAAAGAACGAACCGATGACGAACTGGCCGGACTTGACCGTTTTGACGTCGCTGCCGACCTCCTCGACGATCCCGCAATACTCGTGACCCATGGGCGTCGGCTCCTTAACCGGATTGATGCCCCGGTACGGCCACAGGTCGGAACCGCAGACGCAGGTGGCCGAAATCCTGATGACGGCATCGGTCGGCTTCTGGATTTTCGGAACCTCGCGCTCCTCGAAGCGAATGTCGCGCGGCCCGTACAGAACAGTTCCTTTCATGAACTACCTCCTTCTTGTTTCCAGTTCCTTCTAACGCACGGTGTACCCGCCATCGACCGCGAGCGCGTGGCAGATGACGAAAGTGGAGCGGGCGCGGCAGAGCCAGAGAACCGCCGCGGCAAAGCGCCATGCGCTGATCAGTCTCTCCCTATCGGAGTCCGCGGGGCACTTCTTCTCCCCGGAGCGCGTTTGCGAAACGCTGCAAACCGCCACAAGCAGCAGAATTAGGATTCCACGGCTGATCGTCTTCATCTCTTTGTCTCCTTCCGGCGCCGCTTTAGCGGCCCACCAGCTTCTCGTGAAATTCCGGATAACGTGCCCCTTCAAGCTTGATTTGGGAAGAGGCAGTCTCGATGGCGGCGAGGTCCACGGGCGTCAGTTCGACGTTGAACGATCCCAGATTTTCCTCAACACGATTCAGCTTCGTCGTGCCCGGTATCGGAACGATCCACGGCTTTTTCGCGAGCAGCCAGGCGATAGCGATCTGAGCCGCCGTCACCTTCTTCTTTTCCGCAAATGAAGTGACCAGGTCCACCAGTGCCTGGTTCGCTTTCCGGTTCTCGTCGCTAAAGCGAGGAATGATGCTGCGAAAATCCGTGCTGTCGAACTTCGTTTCCGGCGTGATCTTGCCTGTCAGGAAGCCCTTGCCGAGGGGGCTGAACGGAACAAATCCGATCCCCAGCTCTTCAACCAACGGCAAGATCTCTTGTTCCGGCTGCCTCCAGAAAAGGGAGTACTCGCTCTGTAAGGCCGTCACAGGCTGAACGGCGTGCGCACGCCGGATCGTCTGCGCTCCCGCCTCCGACAGACCGAAATGTTTCACCTTGCCTTCACGGATGAGGTCTTTTACGGCTCCAGCTACATCCTCGATCGGCACGTTCAGATCGACGCGGTGTTGGTAGAACAGGTCAAGCGCGTCGACCCTCAGCCGCCGGAGAGAAGACTCGGCAACCTGCTTAATGTGTTCCGGGCGGCTGTTTAACGCAGTCCATCTATTTCCGTCGCCGCTATTTGCCTCCCACCCGAATTTGGTGGCAATGACGACTTTCCCGCGAAACGGAGCGAGGGCCTCACCCACCAGTTCTTCGTTCGTGAGCGGACCGTACACTTCTGCTGTATCAAAGAACGTGACGCCGCGTTCCACGGCCGCGCGCAGGAGAGCGACCATCTCCTGCTTGTCTTTTGGCGGACCGTACGACCAACTCATTCCCATGCAGCCGAGACCGATGACCGAAACCTCCAGGTTGCTTTTTCCAAGTGTGCGCTTCAGCATGATGCTTCCTCCCCTACCCTCTTCCAACCGTTCTTCATATCTCTCAATTCCAAGGTATGCCTGAATTGCGTTTTTGACTAGTATGAATTAAAGACATGGGCTTGTGAGGAGAATTCACAAATGGATAGAGACGACCTTGGCATTCTCGCCGCGTTCCTCGCCGTAGCGGAGGAACGCAGTTTCACGCGAGCTGGCAAACGGCTCGGTGTATCCGCTTCCGCCATGAGCCACGCGATCCGGGGGCTGGAGGAGGACGTCGGAGTGCGTTTGCTCTCGCGGACGACGCGAAGCGTTGCGCCAACGGAGGCCGGAGAACGCCTCCTCGCGCGGCTACGTCCGGGGCTTGCAGAAATTCAGGAAGCGCTGGACCAAATATCCGAACTGCGCGACAAACCCGCGGGCCGTGTCCGGTTGCTAGTTCCGCGGCTTGCCGGAACAACAGTACTCGGCCCGAGACTCGCGAAGTTCACCCGCGATTACCCGGACGTGGTTCTCGATATCACGGCTGATGACAGCCGTCTCGACATCGTTGCCGGAGGCTTCGATGCAGGTATTCACTTCGGCGAGTACATTCAGAAAGACATGATCGCGGTCCGGGTGTCTAAGGACCACCGGGCAGCCATCGTAGGAGCGCCTTCGTATTTCAAGTCACACTCAAAGCCGAAGACGCCGCACGATCTGCTCAAGCACCGGTGCATCAACTTCCGGCATGGATCTGCCGGAGTGTACCGGTGGGAATTCGACAAAGGGAAAAAATCCCTGTCCGTTGCTGTGAACGGACCTCTCATCGTGGATGACGTGGAGACCCTGGTTCGCGCCGCAATTGACGGCGTCGGCCTTGCCTTCGTGTCAGACGAGCGCGTAGCACCGCAACTCGCGGGCGGAGAGCTCATCCGCGTCCTTGACGATTGGTGCCAACCCTTCCCCGGATTCTTCCTTTACTACCCGAGTCGCCGACAGCAGCCAGCCGCGCTCGCTGCCTTAATTAACGCGCTACGCCGGTAGCGACCCGAGCAGAGCCGGAGCGGTTAGGCTTCCGTTTGTCGAGTGTCAATATGACTCGTTCGGAGAATACGGCCTTTCCACCTGGATCTTTGGGAAACCCGAATTTGTTCTGGCCCGCTGCAGATCTGTAGATCGTGGACTCCAGGGATGCCAGCCTCTCAGGCTGGACGTCATACGGCTAACTCCTCGCGGTCGAGGGCCTTGACGATCTCGGCCGCCAGGAACCAGTTCTAGTCTTCCACTTTTCATGTGAGCGCCTCCTTCAGTCTTTTCAGACGATGCTTCAAATTGCAGAAACCCGCAAGAAATTTGTTGGCGATACTCCGACTCTCGATGCATCGTGTGAGTAGCAGTACTACGCTTCCACTTGAAGCAGGCCGTCTCGCAGCGGTTTGAGCCGGCCTGCTTCTTTTTTTCGGTGGATTCAATTCACTGCCGCGGCGGCCGGAATGGAAAAAGAAACCAAGGTCCCTCCGGCGCCCGATCTTATATCCAGCTTTGCGGCGGGGCCGTAGGAAAGCTCCAGCCGGCGCGCGACATTCTCGAGTCCGACTCCGCTGGCGCGCGCTTGCGGACCGAACCCCGCGCCCGTATCGCGGACCGAAATGGTCAATCCGCCTGTGTCCTGCCGTCGCGCTTCGATGCGAATCAAACCTCCTTCGGCCATCGGCGCGATTCCGTGCTTCACCGCGTTCTCCACGAGCGGTTGAATGGAGAGCACCGGAATCGGAGCGGCCAGCGTTTCCGGCGCCACGTCCAGTTCGGTGCGCAGCTTCTCGCCCAGGCGCAACCGCTCCACCTCCAGATAGGCCTTCACGATCCTCAGTTCCTCCTGGAGCGGCAGATAGGCCTTGCGAGTTTCCAGAAAGTATCGGAAGATGTCCGCCAGATTGAGCACCGTTTGGCGAGCTCCGCGCGCGTCGCGAGGAATGATTCCGTAGAGCGCGTTCAGCGCATTGAACAAAAAGTGCGGGTGGATCTGCGACTGGAGCGCGCGCAATTCGGCTTGCGCCACCAGCCGGCGCATTTCCGATTCGCGATATTCTTCGAGGTTCTCCACCATCACCGAGGCCGCGCGCGCCAGAGCGGTGAGATCTTCGCTCAAATACCGCCGTCCTCCCCGGCGGCGCCCCAACAAAATGTAGCGCGCCGGCTGCGAAGCGACCCGTAGCGGGATCACGGCCTCCACGCCCTGCGCTTCCAGCTCCGATCGAAGGCGCGAAAATTCCGAGACCGAAAATTCTAAAACCAATGCGGGCCGGCGCAGCTCCCAGTCCTGGAAACGCGAATCGTCCTCCACACTTGCGAGAGCGCCCATGAACTCGCCGATTTCGGAAGCGCCCATCCGCACATATTCCGCCTCCTCGCGCACCGGCGATTTCAAGTTCCGCAAGAGCGCTTCTTCGCCATGGCGGCGGCCGAAGAGAAGCCGCGTCAACAAGGACTGTACGCGACGCCGGAGCAGCGCAAACGAGATCAGCAACAGGCACGCCCCGGCGAGCAACAAAGCTTCTCCGAAAGGCGTCGAGGGCGGCGTGAGCCAATGCATTCTCCAAGCGGCGACCACGCCGCTGACGAACAGAACCGCCAGCAGGACGTTCGCCAGAAACCGCAGAAACGCGTCCAGCAGCACGAACCGGTAATCCTGCAATAGCACCAGCAGCGCCAGCGGAATGGCAGCGTGATGAAACGCCAGCTCGTGAGACCAGATTTGCCGGCCGTGCCCGCCTCCAAAATGAACGAAGGAAATGGCCAGGAGGAACAGCGACATCGTGCCGATCAGCCGCGGCGCCTGGGCGGCCGGTTTCGCCGCTGCGAGCAAGGTGAGAACGACAAAGCCCACGGTCACAATCCACAGAGCCAGGCGATGCAGCAGTTCGCCCGCTTGAAACAATTCGGCCACGTGAAGCGCGACGGCCACGGAGCTCAAGCCGTAACCGGCCGCCACCAGCCGGCGAGACCGCTCCGCCAGCGACAGATCGAACAACACGGCAGGCAACAGGCTCAAGACGGAAAACGCGATCGCGGCCGCGACGGGCGCGTCGGCGAGGTCGCGCGATCCCATACCCAGGACGACCAGCGATGCCAGGTTCCACACCAGCGCCAGGGCCGCCGCCAGCATGGATCGCGCATTGCCGCGCAGCCGCCGCGCCGCGCGGTCCTGAATCAGCAGGAACAGAAAAATTCCGAAGATCAGCACGCCGGCCGAGTGCCCTAAGGCGTTGACCAGCAGCGACGCGTTCACCGTTAAATGCTAGCATCTCATGGCAGGGACCCATCAGCTTTCAGCTTCGGAGCTGAGAGCTGTCGGCTGAGCGCTGATAGCTTTCCGCGTTAGGTGCTAGCATCTAGGGATACCGATTCTCATGCGGAAGTGGCGCGGCGACCCTCTATTCCTGATCCAGAATCTGGTGCTGAAAGATTTTCGAATCCGCTACCGCAACATGTCTCTAGGAATTTTGTGGAGCCTCCTCAATCCCCTGGTGATGATGGCCGTGTTGACCTTCATCTTCGGGCGAGTGTTTGGAAATCCTAAGTCCGCCACTTTTCCCCTCTTCGTGTTGTGCGGGCTGGTGCCCTTCAATTTCTTCAGCGGAGCCTTGCAGAGCGGAACCACTTCCGTGATCGAAGGCGCGGGATTGATCAAGCGCGTATCGGTCCCCAGCACTGTAGTTCCCATCGCCAGCGTCCTGTCCAACTGCGTTCACCTGCTGATTCAGCTCGCTCTGGTGCTGGCATTAACTCTGCTGTACCATCTGCCTCCCGCCCCCTCCTGGCTTTGGCTGCCGGTGCTCTGGTCTTTGTTCATTGTTTTTGTATGCGGATTGGCGTTGGGAGCGAGCGCCATCAACGTTTTCATCCGCGACACCCGCTACGTGGTGGAATCGTTCAATCTGGTTTTGTTCTGGCTGGTCCCGATTTTTTATTCTTTCACCATTATTCCCCCGAAATATGTCGTGCTTTATCGCTTTAATCCGGTTGCGGCGCTCGTCTTGGCGATGCGCGACATCCTGATTGACCGCCATCCGCCCGCCGGCTCCATTGTCGTGAATATGGCCATCGCGGCGGCTGTTTCCGCGATCTTGGGAGGAGCGATCTTCGCGCGACTGAAACCTCGCTTCTACGATTACATCTGATGCCGGCGCTGAGGTTCGATGACGTGACAAAGTCGTTTCCGCATCACGCGGGACGAATGCTGCTGCGGGATCGAATCCGGGAATGGATGCGCGGCGCGCCGCGGCAGCGTTTCGAGGCGCTCAAAGATGTCTCTTTCGAGCTTGCGCCCGGAGAAAGCCTGGGCGTGATCGGCGCAAACGGCGCAGGCAAAAGCACTCTGCTGAATCTCGCCACCGGCCTGGCCCGGCCCGATTCCGGGCGCATCGAGGTGAACGGGCGCGTGGGAGCGTTGTTGGAGCTCGGAGCGGGATTTCATCCCGATCTGACCGGCGCCGAAAACCTGCGCCTCAACGCCGCCCTTAACGGGCTTTCCCGGCGCGAGACCGCCGCGCGCTTCGAAGAAATCGTGGAGTTCTCCGGCGTCCGCGAATTCCTCGACGAGCCGCTGCGCACCTATTCGGCCGGCATGGGGATGCGTTTGGCGTTTTCCGTGCTGGTGCACACCGACCCGGATATTTTACTCATCGACGAAGTGATCGGCGTCGGGGATCAGGAATTTTCATTGAAATGCCTGGAAAAAATCCGGCAATTTCAAAGGGAGGGCAAGACGATTCTTCTGGCCACGCATGGTCTCGAGCTCATCACTTCGCTGTGCCAGCGCGCGATCTGGCTGGATCGCGGCCGGGTGGTTCAAGCCGGCCCGGCACACTCCGTCGCCGCCGCCTATCAAGCGGGCCACGCCACCGCTATGTCCACCGCTTTCTGAGGTCTCTCTCTATTCCTATGCGCCTTGTTACTTTCGAAAACCGCGATGGCCAAGTGCAAGCGGGGATGGTTTCCGGCGAGCAGGTTGCCGCACTGGGAACCGGAATGCTGAGCCTGTGCGCGTCGGGCCGCATCCCCGAGCCTTCCGCCGAGGTCTACGACCTGCGCGGCGTGAGGCTGCTCGCGCCCATTCCTCGCCCTCCCAAATTCATCTGCGTGGGCTTGAACTATCGCGACCATGCCGCCGAGGCCCGCATGGAAATCCCCGCCGTCCCCACGATTTTCAGCAAGTTCTCGAACGTCGTGATCGGTCCGGGTGCGCCTATCGTCCTTCCGAAGGCTTCCTCCAAACCGGATTACGAGGCGGAATTCGCATTCGTGATCGGCGCGGGCGGACGCCATATTCCGGCTTCTCGCGCGATGGAGCACGTCTTCGGCTACACCATCGTGAACGACGTCAGCGCGCGCGATTTCCAGACCGCCACTTCGCAGTGGCTGATGGGCAAGACCTTTGACACCTTCGCGCCCACGGGACCTTGGATCGTGACGCGAGAGGAAATCGCGGAGCCGCACGCGCTCGGGATTTCGCTCGATATCGGAGGCGAGACGCTGCAAAAGTCCAACACCGGCCAGATGATCTTCAAAATCCCCGAACTGATCGAATATATTTCGCGCGTGGTCACACTCGAGCCGGGGGATATCGTCGCCACGGGCACGCCGTCCGGCGTGGGCTTCGCCCGCAAGCCCCCGCGCTGGCTGAAAGCGGGAGACGAGGTGGTGGTGCGGATCGAGGGCCTCGGCGAACTGCAGAATCCAGTGGTGGCAGAGGAATAGAATCGGAATCGAGGAGGTCAAATCTGGTGTTCTCCAGGCGAAGGATTGTGGCGGTCACGGGGTTAGGCACCGTGGTTGCGATGAGAGCCGGGATGGCTCAAGACTCATCGACACAAAAGGCAACCCAGAGAGAGAAGAATCTTACCATCGGCGAGGCGGAAGCCAAACGAATGCTTGTCCTGATGGATAAAGATCGGAGTGGCAAGGTCTCCAAACAGGAATTCATGAGTTTCATGGAGGAGGAATTCGAAAGGCTGGACAAGAACAAAGACGGCGAGCTCGATGTGAAGGAGCTCACGCAAACGCGGGTCCAGATCGGCGGAGCGATTAGCCGTTAAGTTAGCCGATCAAGCGATCAGCCGTTAAGTTAGCCGATCATCTGATCGCGGCCCCAATGAACCTTCATTCTGGTTCATTCTGCCTTCATTTCGCCAAATTTTCGGCTGCTATCTAGGACGGCCTACCGCGGTTGGGTCACGACGTCGATCAAGGCCGGCTCGCCCTTTTTGATCCGCTCGATGCCGCGCGCGAGCGCTTGCGGCAAATCCTTGGGGTCGGTAATCGGACCCTGAGCGTAGAGACCGTAGGCTTGCGCCATCTTCGAATAATCGATGTTCGGCTCCCACAGCTTGGTGCCGATATGGCAGCGGTCCTGGCCGCGATTGCGCTGGCTGGCGCGGTTTTCCAAGATCATCACCTCGGCGTGATATCCGCGGTTGTTGTGCATGATGGTCAATAGCGGAATCTTGTGATGCGCGGCGGTCCATAGCACGCCGGGGGCATAGTTCAGATCTCCGTCGCATTGAATGTTGATGGAAAGCCGGCCATATTTCTTGTTGGCCAGAGCCGCGCCCACCGAAGCGGGAGCGTTGTAGCCGATGCCTCCCCCGCCCTGCCCGCCGATGTATTGATAAGGTTTCTCGAAATTCCAGAGACGGCCCGGCCAGCCGCTGATGAAGCCCTGCCATGACACCAGCGACCAATCTTCCTTCTGAATCAAAGGCCACAACTCCGCGCAGAGCCGGTTCAGGCTCACCGGACTCGCGTCCCACCCCTGCTGGCCTTGCTCGATGGCTTGCACGCGCTGCTTGCGATGCGCCTCGGCGATCTTCGCGCCGCGATCCTGCATCGCCCGCTTGCGGTCGGCCGTGATGAGCTTCTTGCATGCTTCAATCAGCGAGGGCAGCGTGGCTTCGGCATCCGCTCCCATGTCCAGATCGACGTCGGCGCCATAGTGGCCGAAATCCTGAATGTTGCTCTTCATGAACAAATCCATCGACGAGACGTTGATGGTCTTGGCGCCGCGGGCTCGATTGGCTCGCGCCGTCGCTGCCACGTCGGCGACTTCCAGGCACAGCGTCACGTCCGGCTGATAACCCGCTCCTCCATTTCCGGCGAGCGGATGGCGGTTGGGGATCTCCATGCGCTCGCTGCTGTTCACTGGCGCTTGCAACGTTTCGGCCAGCTCCACCAGCAGCTTCATTCCATTGGGCGTGCGAACGGTGCGCTGGCTCATAATGAGCGGCCGTTCGGCGTTCACCAGCATCTTCGCTGCTTCGGCGATCGCAGAGGCGTCGCCGGAGGGAGGCGAAGTAAGAGTCAGCTTGGGAACGCGTAGGTTGCGCTGCGTGTTTGGATTGGTCTGAGTTTCGTGGCTGGCGACGATCAGCACCGGACCCATGGGCGGCGTCATGGCCACTTTGTAACCGCGCACCGCCGCTTCGCCGAATGCGCCCAGCGATTGCGGGGAGTCATCCCATTTGGTGAAGTCGCGCACCAGTGCGCCCATATCGTTGGCGCTGTGATACGACTGCACGCCCGCGCCGCGCACCGCCGCATCGGCATGATTGCCCACCACCATATAAATCGGCACGCGATCGGCATAGGCGTTATAGATCGCCATGGAGGCGTGTTGCAAGCCCACTGTGCCGTGGATCAGTGCCATCATGGGCTTGCCTTCGATCTTGGCGTAGCCGTGGGCCATTGCCACGGCCGACTCTTCGTGACAACAGGTGAGGAATTCGGGAGTCGTGTTGTTGCCGTAGTTGATCAGCGATTCGTGGAGGCCATCGAAAGTCGATCCGGGGTTAGAAGCGCAGTATTCCAGGTTCAGCGATTTGAGCACGTCGACCATATAATCGGAGCCGGGATTTTCGACGACGACTCTCCGCTCATTGGCTTCCGGAGCCGCGCCGGTGTCAGCGGGCAAAGCCGGAGTAGGCCTCCCGCCGCCATTGCGAGGCGCCCCCTGCTGCGCGCGCAAAACCGGCGGAGCGGAGACCAGAGCCGCCGCGCCCGCGGCCGCCCCTTTCAAAAATCTTCTGCGAGCGACGGAATTCGTTGTGGTTTTCGCCATGGTGTTCACTCCTTGTGGTTAACGTTCGACAGCGTTATTTATTTTAGTTGAAGTTGCAGAGGACGGCTAGCGGCACTCCATTCGCTAATCAACTACGGCGGGGACTCTTCATGAGCGATATCGAGCCGATGAGTCGCTCGGGAGCGCTCTTCAGCCGCAGCGACCAGGCCCAACGCTCACGGCGCGCCATCGCGGGGAGTAACTCATCGCGGTAATGCGCGAGGGCTCCATCTTCGGGATAGGGCCACGGAACACGGTTCGTCAGAAACCTTACGATTTCCCATTTCGGAAACAGACGCTGAGTCTGCTCGGCGTCGGCGAGCTCCAGGGGCCGCAATAATAGGCGATTTGTCTCCAGCGCCCGGATCGGCATGCGACCAGGATACATCGGTATTTCCTGGCCGTCTGTGGGTGAAGGCGCTGACCGGCGCCCTCCGCTCAGCCGCTTCGAAATTGAGATAGGGTTGAGCTCTGGCCGCTGATGGCATGGTCAAGCTCCGCCCATTAGCAGGGTACGTCCAGCGAGAAAACAGAGAGAGAGGCCGACGGCGAACTCCATTTTGCGCGGTACGAGCCGGCTGACCCAGGCGCCCAGATACAGGCCAATACACGACATTGCAGCGCTAACGAGCCCGATCAGCAACGCGGAAATGGCGACCGGGTACCGTAGAGAGCTTATTCCCGCGCCAGCCAGAAGATTATCGAAGCTAAGCGCCACGGGCAGGCCGACAATCATTCCCGGCCCATTGACCAGAGAAGGGAGGACCACCCGGCGATGCGCTGAAAAGAGAATCGCTATTCCGCACGTTAGCATCACGCAAGGTCCGATTCTTGCGGAAGCGGCCGCCGCATAAGCAAAGAAGAAGTGCCCTACGGCTAAGCCCACAATGGGAGCCACGGTCTCGCATATAGTGAACGACAACGCGAGGAGAAGCTTCCGAGCGCGGCGAATCGGTAGAAAACCGACAGCCGAGCATGTCTCCAGGTTGTCGACTCCGGCCAGGATGGCAAATAAAAGGACGGCCCCTAGCATTCGATTCTTCCCCGCTCAGGTCGGCCCACCGCTTTTAACCGAACACGTTCAGTAGACCATCGCTCGCCACATAGACCTTGCCCTGGATAACGGTAGGTTCGATGAACGCTCCCCCATTAGGATTCAGCCATTGCCCGGCGGGCTGATTGAAAAGGGGTGGCTTGGTTAAATCGGTTGCATCCCATGCCAGCAGGTGCAGTGGGTTGTTTCTGTCAACCGCCCAAACAACACCTGTTCCGGCGGTCTGCTGATTCGATGAGACGATAGGCGTTGTGCCGCCGGTAGGAAATGTCGCGGAGGTTTCGTTCGACTTTGGGCCGATTTTTGAGAGTGCCAGCGAGGCGCCGGAAACAACAAACGCCGTAAGCGGGCCTCCAGCGCCGGCGTAATAAATGAATTGCTGCTGGCCGCTGTTGAAATAGGCCGGTCCGCCCCAAACGCCGGGCTGCGTTCCGGGCGCTTGTCCGGGTTGAAGCTGCACCACCGCCAATACTTTATCGGGATTGGGGGGAGTGTTAGCAGGCCCACTGTATTTGCCCATATTTTGGCGATTGATCAGGTAGATCTGGCCGTCCTTGCCGCAAGCGACCATGGCCTGCGGGAGGGCTACGACTGGGGGAGGATCCGGAAGTATCAGAGGTCCTCCCGATCCGAAATCTACGTCCCCTCCCCCGAATCCCGTGCCTCCATTTTGGAGCAACGACTGGTTCGCGGGAGTAAAGTAATCGACCGGTTTTGTGGGAGGCGGAACGGCGAACGTGGCGGGTAGTTTTAATGCCGTGTCGCCATAGTTCTGCCCACCCGTATTCGCATCAAACTCGCCGTTGCCGGTGATGAAGTAGACGAAGCCCTCGGGATCTGCTGCCAAGCCTATGCCTCCCTGCCACACAGCGCCCTGGTCGTCGCCCTTCGGGTCGCTGTCAGGTGTCGTGCAAAAAACCCCGACTTGCTGTAAGGTCGTCGCGTCATAAACGAAGGCCCAGCCATGATACAGGCTCCCGCTGGAGTCGCAGTGGGAGCCGAAACCGATGTAGATCCGTCCGTTCAGTAGCAGCAGCCCGGGTCGATTCATGTGCCATTGTGGGAGGAACACGACATTCCCCTTGCCATCATTGGGGCTGCCTTTACCTGGGTAAGTAGCCTGGATCTCTACCGGACTCCCCGGCCGGTCGGCGCCGGTAGAAATGTCAATCGCGTAAAGGCGGTGGTGAAAATTCGACGCGTTGGCTACATCTCGCGTTTTTGCAACAACCCACATCGTGTATGAGGCGCAGTCGATGACCGGCGTCCCCGTGATCCCAATGACTGGCGAGATATTGTTGCAGCCCGCAATATCTGAATCATGAACCACTTGCTCGCCGGCCGGGATAAGAGACCGCTGCCAAAGCGCCGGCTGCTGAGTATCCGCATCGAACGCATAGACAGTGTCGTTCTCGGTGGCCACGTAGACCACGTTGTGAGCGCCTAAGCCGGGGATGTTGACGTGATGGGCGTAAAGCGGCTGGGCATACACCGTGCCGTCTGGCTTCTGCGTGATCAGAGGCTTGGTTTGCATTTTCGGCACGGTGGCTACATTGAGAGTAGTTTCATATGGGAACCAGCCGGTTCGCGCGTTGTTGAAATGCTGCGTCAGGTAATAGAATCCAGCGGAACTAACCACCCCTGTGGCTGGGCCGAGCGCCGTTGTAATGCCGCAAATGCTCTGGCGCGCCTGAACCTGATCGCCCACGTTCAAGGTGCCGTTTAGAGGCACCTCCGCGGACGCGCCGGTGGCGATTGCGCTGGCGCGGAATACTCCGTTTACGTAAACGTCCACGTGAGCGCCCGGCATGACCGGGCTAACCGTCACGCTGCGCATGCAGGTCTCGACGGCTGGCTCCACGCCGGGCGGGTTTACGGCGCCCAACGGGCCGACCGGCACGCCCGCCGATTGTGAGCTCGTGAGACCGCACCCCTGTTGGATCGCGAAGATGATGTCTCCTAACAGCAGTAGAGGTGCGACCGGCACGTCCTCCTGAGTATTCTGAGCCAATTTACGACCGATTTGGCCTCCAGGAGGATTATTAGAACCGGGTTTATATCCAAGAAGTTCGGAGCAGATAAACACCATTGCGCCAGGGTGGAGATCACTGACATGCACTGCGGCGCCGCATTGGACCAAAGGGGCGGCGACGACGGGCGTCGGCAGGCTGCTTGGAGCAGGATCGACTTTAACTGCATTGGAAGGCGTAGCATTCTTGTGATTGCAAAGTTCCTGGGTGGCCGTGATCACGGCGCCTCCAGTAAGTGCGGGAACCTCATAAGTGAAAGTGGACTCCGGGACCGTTGAAGCTTGTCCCAGACTGATGCCATTCTGAAAGATCTCGACAATCGCGCCCGGGATCAAATTGGCCAGCGTGACCAACACGCCTCCGGCGCACAGAGGCGGAACAACGATGGGCGGAGGCGGCGTTGGCGGACCTACGGGAACCGCTGGGGAGCTCGTGCCGCCGACGTCGCACTTCAGCATTGTCTGCAACGCTGAAACACCTGACCCCTGCGTAAGCGGAGGGCACTCCAACCAGGCACCGGATAGGGGAAAGCATGTGGACTCGCTGAATCCGGGCGTCTCGGTCATGGTGATCTGGGCGCCAGCGGTCACGTTGCTCAGTTGGACTGCCGTCTGGCACCCCAGCAGTGGACCGTCCACGGTCGGAGCAGGGAGAGCGCGCCTGCCGCCCGGCAAGTGATCGGGCGGAGCCAAGTTTGTTTTCGTCCCCGGCGTGCCGCACGCCGTCTGTTGCACAACAAGCGTATCTCCGAACGACGTTTGCGGCGACAAGCCGACCACTGCCGACCCATCGGCAGTCGCGCCCGTCCCGCGAACCACGCCAAGAACAGTTACCTCCACGGTTGCCCCTGGTACCATTCCGTCGAGCCACAGGCACTGGCCGCACTCGTAAATATGGGTCTCGCAGCCGACAGGCCCGATGGTCGGCGGCTTCTTCTGGACGACCACAGGCGCAGGCGACGGTGGGCTTGTCTGTCCGCCGGAGGTTTGAGTTGCAGTAATGTTAGCGCCCGCTGCTAGCGTCACCCCTCCTTTCAGAGGGAAAACTTGATCGGCGGACGTGGCGGGGCCGCCGCCTATGTTGGAACCATTCTGGAACAGGTCCACGGTAGAGCCAATGAGTTGACTCTGGACCCTGACCGACGAACTGCATTCTGAAATAGGTCCTACAGCTACCGGTGGAAGCAATGACATTGTGAACTCCTTCGATCGGGGTGCAAACACCCTCAGAGTTACTGTTGACGGGAAGGTCGGGCGTTAGCCGCCAGTCGCATGCTTACGCTCCGCCCGTTGACCAGGCGCGTCCAGCAAGAATACAGAGGTACACGTCGACGGCGATTTCCATTCGTCCCGGTATGAATCGCCGGACGCACGCGCCCAGATAGCTGTTGTTCGGGGCTTGTTCCCGCCGACCTCGTTTGCTCCTCCTGCCAGAAAACAGCGGCGTTCCTCGGCTTCCTATTATGTAGCGACTCGCCCGTCTCTGGCAAGAGAAATTTCCCCGCGGCTCGCACGCCCTCAGGGAAACGAGAGTCGCCAATTCCTTAAGGATTGCTACAAACTACCATGCCAGCATGGCTCTGGCGAGCTGTTCAGAAACCTGTCCAACTTTCGCCGAAATGCCTTCTGGAGCGCTACAGATACCGCGCCGAAGACTGAGTTCTCAGCTATTTACGATCCGGGAATTGTTTCGTAATCAGCAGGTCGCCAGCAAGGCTCCAGCATGGCCCGGCTCATGTCGGTTCAGGCGTCTTCGGTGGCGGGCACTGTCGTCACTTCCGCCCGGCGTTGAACGTATCGCCAGATTTGGCCAGCGAATAGGAAGCTACCCGCCACCGTCAGGGCTCCCGTGGTTACGTGAGCAACGCTCAAGACCAGTAGCGGAGTCAGATTTTCTGATCCGATGAGAAGAACGGTAAAAGTCGCAAAGCCAAGCGCTAACTGTATGCCGGTGATAACCGCGAAAGCCACCGCTGCACGCCGTAGGGCGACGTGATCCGGAAATTGGCGCGTAGTCAACATACAGACCACCAGCACTGCGATTGCGACGATCAGCGCATTCAGAATGTGCAATATGATTCCTAGAATGCCGGAACGGTAGGCCGCGCCGAGCAGCACCTGAAGCAAAGTCAGCGAAAGCGTCACAACCGCCAACGTTCGAAGGGGAGGGCGGCACGTGTCTTGAACCAGATCCCGCAATTCCGGATTGGGCAGCGCTCCCACAGCCAGAACAACAACAATCGAAAACAGCACCTGAGCGCCCAGGGCATGAAAAAAGCCGCCGGCCGGAGAATGCGAACCTTCTATGCCCCACAAGCACTCCGCGATGGCCACCACGACAGCCCCCCAACCGAGCAAACTCGACCGGGAGGACCTGCCCGTCGTCTGATGCCATGCGGCGAAACCGAATATGAGGATCGTCACCAGAATGGCGGCGACCATGTGAACATGCTCCAGCAACAATTCGATCGGTCCGGACGTAGGCGCTGGCGGCGCGCTTCCGCCAGGGATAGGCTGAATCTCGCTAGTCACTGCCGCGCCAAGGACGATCAGAACAATCAAGCAGACGGCAAGTCCCACCGCGTAGCGAAACATCCATGGATTCGCTCGTTTGGGTTGAAGCGCGGCTGCGGTCGCGGTAACCCCACTCATCATAGATACTCTCCAATCGCCGCCTCTTCTTTAGGCTTGTAATCCGGCGGCGTGTAATCCGACGCCCGATGCCAACGCGCGAGGACCCACAAAATAGCGCTGAGGAAGACAAAACAACCTGGCACCCACAATACTAGTCCGCCGAGTTGTTGATCTTTTGCGGGATCCAGTCCCCAGACATTGCGCACCAGCGTAAAAATGCTCAGAGAATCCGCCGGGTGAAGATAAGCGGGATAAAGCCCCGGCGGCTTGAAGGTGAGGATCGCGCCAAGCAGGCTACATGAAAGGCAAGCCGTGAATAGATAGAATATCGATCCCACTACGGAAGGGCGAGCTTCTTCGATCGGGCCGAGAATCGGCCACCAGAAGATGACGCCAGTGCACAGAAAGCTCAGATGCTGAAAGATGTGAAGGCTGAGGAAGATCACCACCGACACTACCGCCACCTCCGAAAACAAGCGCGCCATGGCTTGGGTTTCGGGTGACCTAAAGTTAAACGGAAACATCTGAACAGAGCCGTGTGGCTGCCGGCGCGCGTCCTATTTACATCGATCCACCATGTCAGGGTTTTCGATCAATGCATTGAAAGATGACTTCATTTGCATCGATCCGCGAGATTGGCTTTTTCGCGATACTTGTCGTGGCAGTTCGCGCAGGCGGTTGTCAGTACATCAGCCGCGGCTAAGATGTTGTCTTGATTTTTCGATTGAGCAGCTTTGTAGGAGGTCATCGCAGCGTCTCGAAGTCCCTGGACCAGCTTCGGCCAGTCCGCATTTCCGACCGGCACTGCGATCCCGCTAGAACACTTACGGCCAGGTAACACCAGGAGGTTGGCTGCCTCGGCCATCGCCACGGAGGCGTTTTCCACCGCAATCCATCCTCCATACGTGCTTGCCAGCAGGTCGGTAGCGGTCGCCGGATCTTTGGCATGGGGAAATTTCGCAGGATCGTCGCCCTGAGCGGCGAATACGATATTCGATGCAGGGAACAGAATTCCTCTCATCACCTGAAGGAGGGTCCCCTCCACCTGCTGAGGGGCCTGCGTCGAAGCTGTGCCGCTTTTGGCTGGCGTCGATTTAACCGCGCCTCCTTTCGATTGTGCAGTCTGTTGACCGAAACCGGGTGATGCACAAATCCCGGCATAAGCCGCGCAAGCGCACAGCAAATGCGTTGTGCGCGTTAACGAAAGGATCGTCAGCGGTTTGGCAATTCGTGAAAGGCTCTCTGTTCTATCCATCTCACATGAGAACCTAACATAGAGTGCATCGAAATCCTCCCTCGGAAGGGTCATGTCTCGGTCACTGACCGGACGTTGACCACGTGTTTTCAGTAAATTGCCGACAGGGAATCCGAACGGAGGCTATGGTCGCGTCAGGGTGACGGAACGAATGAGCCATGGCCCATTGTGCTCCATCGCCCGGCTCGATATACTTAGCGACTAGAGGGGAATTAAAATGATTCGCACTTCAGCGTTATGGTTGACGGCGACGGCGGCGTTCGCGGCGCCCACCTTTCAAAAGGACGTTCTTCCGGTCCTTCAAAAGCACTGCCAGGAATGCCATCGTCCGGGCGAGCTCGCCCCGTTTTCGCTGCTGACCTACGAATCCGCGCGGCCCTGGGCCAAGGCCATCAAGACCGCCGTGGTCACCGAAGCCATGCCTCCATGGTTCGCCGACTCCAACTACGGCCATTTCGCCAACGATCGCCGCTTGAGCGCGGCCGAGATCGCGACCATCTCGGGATGGGTAGACGCGGGAGCGCCGGAAGGCGACAAAAAGGACGCGCCGCCGCCGCGTACATTTCAGGATGGCTGGAATATCAAGCCCGACATGATTATCGAAATGCCCAAGGAATTCCACGTCGCGGCGAAAGGCACGATCAACTATCAGAACATCCTGGTGAAGGCGCACTTCGACGAGGACAAATGGGTGGTGGCGGCGGAGATGCGTCCAGGAAATCCGAAGGTAGTGCATCACATGCGCACCATCGTGCGTCCGCCCGATTCGGCCTGGATGCGCAACGCGGTTCCCGGCGAAGCCTACGAGGAAGGGTCCGAGGCGATGGCGGGAGCGAAGGAAGGAACCGATCTGCTGGGCAAATACAATCCCGGATTGGGCGCGCAAATCTTCGACGTGGATGGGTCGGCCAAGTTTGTCCCGAAGGGATCCGATATCGTGTTCAACATCCACTACACCGCCGTCGGCACACCGGAAACCGACCAGTCGAAAGTGGGTCTGGTGTTCGCCAAGAATCCTCCCAAGCAGCGCTATTGGATGTCTCCCGGAACTCCCGCGGCTTTCAATTTAGCGATTCCGGCGGGCGACAGCAACGCGGAGGTGGTAAGCGAAGTCACGGTGGGCGTGGATGGCGCCAAGCTCGTCTACATTCAGCCGCACATGCATCTGCGCGGCAAAGATTACGAGTTGCGCCTGCTGTATCCCACCGGCGAATCGGAAACGGTGTTCAGGGGCAAGTGGAATTTCGATTGGCAAGTCGGCTACCAGCTCGCCAAGCCGATTTCTCTTCCCAAGGGCACGCGTATTCGAACCACCGCGCACTACGACAACTCGGCGAACAACAAGTTCAACCCCGATCCTACCAAGGATATTTTGTGGGGCGATCAGAACTGGGACGAGATGCAAAGCGGCTTCATCGGCCTGGTTTTCGACGTGCATACCGACGTTTCAAAGGTCTTCAAGCCGAGCGGCCCGAGCCTGCTGCCGCGGGGCAAGTTCGGTCCCACGGTGGCCGCTATCGAAAGCAAATAAACCCAGCGGCGCGGCGGGGAGTCAGACATTTGAGTGAGCGCGCCGTCCCGCGTCGGCGCTGTGCGCTTATTGCAGCCAGCCTTCCTCGCTCTTGAACAGATTCGGGTCCTGCGCCAGCGCCTGGGTCAATTCCTGCTGGCCTTGATCGCGATCGCCAGTCTTGAAGTACGCCATGGCCAAATGAAATCGGCGCACCGGGCTGGGTTGGCCGGCCACGGACCGGGACAGGTAGTCGACAGCCTTTCGATAGTCGCCCTTGCGGTAGTACACCCAGCCCAACGTATCCTGCACCATCGCGTCGTTGGGCGCGAGATCGGCGGCGTGCTGCGCATATTTGAGCGCGGTATTGGGGTCCTGCCCCACCATCAGATAGGCCGCGCCGTTCAAAGCAGTGACGTTATCCGGATTCTTCTCCACCACGGCCGAGAAATGAACGGCCGCGGCCTCGCGGTTCTTCTGGGAGACTTCCAGTTCGGCCAGCAGTAGATTGACGGCTTCGTTCGCCGGCTGAGCCGCCAGCAAGTTCGTCAACTCCGTGTGCGCGGTTTCGATTTTGCCCTCTTGCATGTCCAGCATAGCGATGGCCAGGTCGGCATCGATAGAGGCCGGGTTGAGGTTCTTGGCAGCGCTAAGGGCCGCGCGCGCCTCCGCCGATTTCCCGAACCGGCTGAGCCATTGCCCGATAAGCAACTGCATCCGCGCCGAGTTCGCGTTGCGGGATGCGGCGTCCTTCAAAATCTGCAGGGCCACGGGAGTCTGTTTCTCCGCAATGCAGGTTTCCACCGCCAGGTTCAGCGCTTGCCCATCCTCGGGACTGGCTCGCAAAATCTGCTGAGCGTCAGCCCGCGCGCCTGCGTAGTCTTTCTTCATGAATCGGGCGGTGGCGCGCTGCAAGACCAGTTCCGGCGTGGCCCGCCCGTCAAGATGAATGTGCAACTGCTTCTCGGCTTCGGCATCCGCTTCGTCGACGCGGTTCAACGCGAGCAGCGCCCAATTGCGCGTTGTGGTGAAGACGACTCCGGATTTCTGGTTTCTCGGCGCCGCGTCCATCGTGTCGAGTGCTGCCTGCGCTTGTCCGCTCCCCACTTGCGAACGCGCCAGCTCAACCCGCGCCTGGAACAAGGCCGGATTGAGCCGGAGCGCCTCATTCAGCTCCCGCCGGCGGTTTTGCTCGAAACCCATCATGGCCTGCACGCGGGAAAGGCCATAGTGGGCGTCGGCAGAGTTGGGCTGAATGCGCAAAACTGCTTCGAAATCTTTCCGCCCTTCCGTGGTTTGGCCCTTGGTCAAATAGACGCGGGCTTGGAGCAGCAAGGCGTCGGCATCCTTGGGGTTGCTCTTGAGGAGGCCCGCGAGATACTCGAAGGCCTCATCGGCGCGGTCCATCGCGATATACGCGCCCACCAGGCGAAGGCGGGCCGCATGATCGGCTCCCGGCCCTTTGGCGAGTTTCTCTAGTTCCTCCACCGCTTCCGCTTTCTTCCCCTGTTGGAACAGAAACGCCGCGTGAATATAGGAGAGATTGGCGCTGGGAAGCGCGGCGATTTTGCGATAGGTCTCATCGGCTTCGCCGGTGCGCCCGGTTTGAAGCTGCAGGGCGCCCAGGGTCAGCAATGCGGGGGAGTTGGATGGGTCCATCCGAATCGCGCGCAGCAGCTCGGGCTCGGCTTCTTGCTTCTTATTTTCGAGGAGGTAGAGGTTGGCCAAAGCCATAGCCGCCTCCGCCGATTGCGGCGCTTTCGTCGCCGCCGTCTTCAGCGTTTGCTCGGCCTCTTCGATATTGTGCTGACCGAATTGAATGGCCGCCAGGGTCCCCGCCGACTTGATGTCGTTCGGAAATTTGGCCAAGGCGCGATGCAAAAGGTCGATGGCTTCTTCAGGTTTCTTAAGCTTGAAGTCCGCTATGGCCAGAGCATCCAAAACTTCGGGTTGATCGTCGGCCAGCACCTGGTTTAAACGCTTCACCGCTTCCTGCAAGACTTCGGGCTGCTGGCTCTGGAGCGCCATCTCCGAAACCCGGAGCTGAGCCGAAGTGTGCCGCGGATTTAGTTCGGTGGCCTTCAGAAACGCCACAAAGGCATTGTCCGGCTGTTTCGCGCCCAAATAGGCGATGCCGAGCTGATACCAGGGCTCGGCGTCGCGAGGATTCGCCTGATTCGCACTGCGGAATTCCAGGGCAGCGCGGGAGTAATCTTTCTGATCGAGAAATTTTTTGCCGCGAGCCAAAAATTTGGCCTCCTTCGCGGCTGGATCCCGACTGCAACCGCAGTAAAGGAGCGCCAAAATACACAACGGCAAGGCCCCGATTCGCATGTAAGCCTCCGGTGAGAAATTGATCGCAATCAGCGCGCCACTTCAGCCGCACAAGCTTCCATTACGGCTGGCACGACAAGCTTCCGCTCATCGTGCCTACCCCTCCGCCGCTGGTCAGGCGTACTAGTACTTTTCTCTGCGCGGGATTTATCCGTTAACCCGAAAATTTTCCGTTGTTCAAGACTCGGGTTCTGAATTAGGCTTTTAAAGATGTAATACCGAGGGCTACCTTGAATAAGAAAATCGCGGAGGCATGGATAGCCATGTTTGAACGACCACGAACAAGGACGGGCTGTCTGTGATCAACAAATATTTGGCGGTAATCGTAACCGGAATTATATCTACGCCTCTGCTCCACGCTCAGGTGGATTCGTTCACACTGACTTCCGGTACCGTATCCGGCGGCAAGGTGACCCTGGCGCTTTCCCTAAATTCCCCCGCAGCCAGCAGTGAACCCGCCGCGGTTCAGTGGACGCTGACATACTCAAGCTTGAATGTCGCCTCCGTCACCGCTGTCGCAGGTGCTTCTCTGACGAGCGCGGCGAAAACTATGTCTTGCGCCGCCTCCGCCGGCTCCTATGCGTGCGTCGCCAGCGGGATGAGCACGAACGCCATCGCCAACGGCGTCATCGCGTCGATCACTTTCACCATGAGCGCGGCAGCGAGCAATACGCCAGTAACTCTGGCAGCCGCGGCGGTCAATCCCTCGGGCGGCGCTTTGAACGTAACTGCAACCGGGGGCGCAATTTCGGGCAGCGGCAGCAGCAGCGGAGGTGGAAGTAGCAGCACCAGTGGCGGAATGAGCGTTTCTTCGGTCACTTGCCGTCCCGCAACGCTGATCGGGGGATCTCCCACTACTTGCACCGTGACTCTGACAGAAGCCGCGCCTTCGGGGGGACAGGTTGTTTTGCTTTTTGCTCTTACTACGGTGAGCACGACTCCCGCATCGACCCCCGCCAGCATTACCATTCCCGCGGGCGCGCAATCGGGCACATTTGTCGTGACCACTTCGGCCGTCACCTCCAACATCATCGTTTTGGTTAGCGCTGAGATCGGCACGGTGGGGAAATATACCTCTATCTTTCTTACTCCCGGACCCTCCCCGTCGGCGCGGCCGGGGGGGCCGGCATCGACCGGATCGGCGGGGAATTCGCCGCCGCGGCTATCTTGCTTTCCCGGGACCGTCACGGCTCCTGGGACAGTGACATGCGAACTGCAGCTTGCGACCCGTTCCGCCGAGGCGCGCGACCTGGCGCTCAGCTCGAGCCACCCCTCGCTTCACGTCCCGAACACGGTCACGGTGCGCCCAAATCAATCGTCCCTATCGTTCCAGGCGACAGTGGATGAAACCGCGCCGTCGGGAACGCTTTCGATTGAGTCTTCCGTTGGCGACCGAAGCGCAGCAGATCGGAGCTCGGAGGAACGCGTCACTGTAATCGCCCAGGTTTTAATCGGCCAGGTTGCGCCGCGCAAGACGGCGGACACCGCGGCCGGCGCCGCTTCCGGCGCGCCTCAGATCCGCTCAGTCGGGAATGCCGCAAGTGGATCCGCGGAATCCATCTGCGCGGCGGGGTCGCTTGCTTCCATCGAGGGGACAGGACTCGCACTCGGCGAGGCTTCCGATCCATCGGGCGGTCTAGCATTGGCCGGAACAAGGGTCGCTGTGAGCGGGAGATACGTTCCGTTAGTCTACGCTTCGGGCGCGAAGGTGGTGTTCGTTTGCCCGGCGGGCGGCGCGGCACCAATGTCTATTTCCTTGGAAACCGGCGACGGTCGAAGCGTGACGGCGTCGGTCGCCTCCCGTGAATCCGCGCCCGGAATCTTTACGGTCGACGGGTCGGGGCAAGGTCAAGCCGCCGCGACCATCTTCAACGGCTCGCGGCTGGCCATGGCGCGCAATTATCGCTACTCGAGCGAGCCCGCCCAGCCGGGCGATAGTATGTCGATTGCGGTAACCGGTCTCAGCTCCGACGCCGATTCAGGCCAGCTTTCGGTGGTCATCGGCGACTTGAGAGTCCCCGTGGATGACGTCCACTTTGTGACGGGAAAGGCCGGCGTCAGACAAATCGGAGTGACCATTCCGTCGTCCGCGCCCACCGGCGACGCCGTTCCCATCGTCGTCGAAGAGCGGTTGCCGGATGGAAGCGTCGCCTCAAGCCAAAAGGCCACGATCGCGATTGAATCGGTACGGCAATAAAAGCCGCTGAGCGTCCGATGGGCTACCACTCATCCTACAATCGAATTGATGGCGGCCGATGAGAGCCCCGCACCGCCCCCGCTCACCCAATTGAGTGAGGAGGAGAGCCTGTTTCAAGCCTCAGTGCGGCAATTCGCGCGCGAGACGCTAGCGCCCCATGTGCGCTCGATGGATGAAGCCGGCGTCTTCCGAAAGGACCTGATCGAGGAGTTTTTCGCCCTCGGGTTGATGGGCATCGAGATTCCGGAAGAATACGGTGGTCAAGGAGGAACGTTCTTTCAATCGATATTGGCGATTGAGGAGTTGGCGAAAGTGGATCCCTCGGCGTCCGTCGTCGTGGATGTCCAAAATACGCTATTCAATAATGCGATTCTCCGATGGGGATCGAAAGAGCAGAAACAGCGCTGGCTGCCGCGGGCCGCAAGCGATACGGTGGCGAGTTACGCGCTTTCGGAAGCCGGCTCAGGATCGGATGCGTTTGCCATGGCGACACGTGCGGTGGAGGAAGGAGATGCTTACCGGCTTAACGGCAGAAAGCTGTGGATCACCAACGCGGCCGAGGCGGGATTGTTTCTCTTGTTCGCCAACGCAAATCCCGAAGCTGGATACCGGGGCGTGACGGCCTTCTTGATCGAGCGCGGGGCGGCGGGGTTTGAGGTGGGGAAGAAAGAGGACAAGCTGGGGATTCGCGCGTCGTCCACCTGCGAATTGATTTTGAACGATGTGCGAGTTCCCCGATGCAATGTAATAGGCGACGTGGGGCGCGGATATAAAATCGCGATCGAGACGCTGAACGAAGGACGGATCGGGATCGGCGCGCAGATGCTCGGCTTGGCCGAAGGAGCGCTCGAGCACGCGCTCGCTTACTCTAAGCAACGGAAACAATTCGGCAAGCCGATCTCGGAATTCCAAGGCGTCCAATTCGAACTGGCCGAGATGGCGGTGGAAGTGGAGGCGGCGCGGTTGATGGTCTATAACGCTGCGCGCCGCCGGGATTGCGGATTGCCATTTGTCACCGACGCGGCCATGTGCAAATTCTTCGCTTCGCAAATGGCGGAGCGTGTGGCCTCGCGGGCCGTCGAGATTTTGGGAGGCATCGGATTCACGAAAGATTATCCGGTGGAGAAGCTCTATCGCGACGCCAAGATCGGCCGCATTTACGAAGGGACCAGCAACATGCAGCGGCTCACTATCGCCAAACACCTGCTGGAAAGGGGTTAGCATAAGAAAGAGGTACATTATGCGCGCATTCCGTTGGATTCTGGCGAGTTCCCTGATCTACGGCGGTTTGGTGCGGGCTTCCGATTTAGCCGCGCCCGGGGCCACCGATCTTTCCGACGACCGCATCAGCGACATCATTCAGAAGTTCGCGGCCAAGGAGGCCGATTTCTCCAAAGCGCGGGAGAACTACACTTATCGGCAAACGGCTCGCGTGCAAAGCCTGGATGACGGGGGCAACACGACGGGCAAATGGGAAATGGTCTCCGATATCCTTTTCCCCGATGGCCAGCGAACCGAGCGCGTGGTGTTTTCGCCGGTCTCGACTTTGACCGAATTCTTCCTTTCGCCCGAGGACATGAAGGATTTGAAAGACGTGCAGCCCTTCGTCCTCACCACCACGGAGTTGCCCAAATACTATATCCGTTATCTGGGCCGCCAGAAGGTGGATGAGATCGGCGCGTACATGTTCGCGGTGAAGCCCAAGAAGATGGAGCAGGGACAGCGCTATTTCGAGGGCGAAGTTTGGGTGGACGATCAGGACCTGCAGATCGTCAAGACCTACGGCCGGGGCGTGGGAATTTTGAAGCGCAGCGAAGATCAGGCGTTTCCCAAATTCGAAACGTATCGCGAGCAGGTGGACGGCAAATATTGGTTCCCGACCTACACTGTCGCCAACGATACCCTGCATTTCCGCGATAAGGACGTGCGCATGAAAGAGACCGTGCGGTACGACGACTACAAGCAGTTCAAAGCGTCGTCGACAATCAAATTCGGCGACGCCATAGATGACAAAAAGGACGCTCCAACGAAGAAGCAGTAAGCAGCGCAAAGAAGCGGACCTAGGCGCGGACCTAAGGAAGTGACCATGCGCACGTATTTGACGGTCTCCGGTTTGCTCGCCGCGGCGCTTCTTTCTCCCGCGGCTAAGCGAGCCAACCTCTCCGGCAAGGTTACCGACAACAAAGGGGCTCGCTCCCAGACGGCAACTTCACCATGGATGTGACGGTGGACCGGGACCGGAATGATTTTGACGTGACGCTCGATCGTGCTGCGCGCCGGTAGCCCGTCGGCGGACGCCGTGGACGATAAGAAGGACGCCCCGGCGAAGAAGCAGTAAGGAGCGCACAGGACGCGGGGGCGTCCTCGCTGAATTTGGAAAACGCTGCCGCCGCGTTCCGTTGTACGCGTTCGGCGTGGCGATCCGCCGGAGCGCCCTACGGCTACTTCATACTCACGCTGACGAAGGAGTGGCTGCCCGCCCGGTCGATGGTCAATAGCTGCGGATCGAGACCAGCCTTATCCACCGCGGATTGAAATGAGTCCACGCTGCTCACGGGCTTGCGGTTCAATTCCTGAATGACGTCCCCATGCTCCAGTCCGGCTTGAGCGGCTGGACTGCCGGGTTCGACTTCGGTGATCAGGAGACCGGGCAGATCAGACGGCATATGCAGGTGCTCGCGGAGTTCCGGCGTAAGAGGCGCGAGCGTTGCGCCCAATTCGGGTTTCGCGTCCTCGGTTTTCGCGGGAGCGGAGGAAACCTGCTTCGGTTCGTCGCCCGGCATTTCGCCCAGCGCCGCCGCTATTTCCATCTCTTTCCTGTCGCGGAAAATTTTGAGCTTCACCGAGGTTCCCGGGGTCATTTGACAAAGCTTCAACCCGAGCTGTCGCGCGTCCACCGCGTCCGCGCCGTTCAGCGAAAGAATGACGTCGCCCATACGCAAGCCCGCTTTCGCAGCGGGACTGTTTGGAGCGACATCTCCAACCAGCGCCCCCTTGGTTTCGGGAGACAAACCGAACGATTTCGCGATCTCAGGCGTCAAGGGCTGAGCCGTTACGCCCAGCCAGCCTCGCGACACTTTCCCGCTCTTGACGATCTGATCCAGGACGCTACGCGCCATCGCGGCGGGAACCGCGAATCCAATACCCTGACTTCCTCCGCCCCCCCCGGTGATAATCGCGGTGTTAATGCCGATCAGATTTCCGTCCGCGTTCACCAGCGGGCCGCCGGAGCTGCCCGGATTGATCGACGCATCGGTCTGGATGAAATTCTCGATATCTTCAATGCCCAGACCGCCGCGGCCCATAGCGCTGACGATCCCCATAGTCACGGTTTCTCCCACGCCAAAGGGGTTGCCGACGGCTAGCGCAAAATCGCCGACGGAGACCAAGTCCGGCCCGCCCCAATCGGCTACGGGGAGATTATGCGCGTCGATTTTCAAAACCGCCAGATCGGATTGCTTGTCGCGGCCGACAATTTTCGCCTCGAACTCCCGGCCATCCGGTATCGAGACGCGAACGGAATCCGCTTCTTCCACGACGTGGCTGTTGGTCAGGATATAGCCGTCGCGCGTCACGATGACGCCGGAACCCAGGCTACTTTCACGCATCTGATGCGGCAGGCGCCCAAAATTGTCTTCTAAAAACTGGCGAAGCGCCGGATCGGAGAGTGCCGGCGATTTTAAGACCCTGGTACACGATATATTGACCACGGCGGGGAGAATCTTCCTCACCGCCGGCTCAAAGCCGTTCTGCAATTCAACCTGACCAGGGCCGATGCTGGCGGCATGAACCACGGAACGGTCGCCTGCAGAGTACATCCACCCGCCCAACACGCCGCCCGCCAGCAATAAAACTCCACCCAACGAGAAAATCCTTATACGCGCTATCATTTTCCCCCCTTCCGCCGCGGAACCGGATGCGCGCTTTTCTATCCACGGCGCCCTATCTAGGAGACAGGCGCCGGAAGGCGGCTGTTACCGGGCTTTTATCAGGGAGCCGCGGGCGCGGGGTAAGCTCTTGTAGACTAGCTCCTTGGAGGGAAAAGATGCGCCTCGCACTATTCCTGATATGCGCCGTCGCGCTCACCGCACAATCCGCGAAAAGTCAAATTCCCGCGGCGGATTGGCCGATGTTCAATCGCGACCTTGCCGGGACGCGCTATTCGCCGCTCGCGCAAATTAACGCCGCAAACGTGTCAAAACTTGCACCCGCCTGGACTTATAAATTCAATCGCCCAGGAAAAACCATCCGCGGTAACAGCCCCTCCGAGCTGTATCAGGAGATCACGCCGATCGTCATCGGAGACGTGATGTACATGCCCTCGGGCGATCGCGTGGTGGCGCTGGATGCCGAGACCGGCAAAGAGATATGGGCCTACGAATTGCCTTCGGGGTTGGCCTCCTTTCGTGGAGTTGCCTATTGGCCCGGCGACCGCGAAAACCCGCCCCGTGTGATCTTCACCACCGGCCACAAAATGGCCGCGTTGAATGCGCGTACGGGAAAGGTGGATCCCGGTTTTGGAAAAGAGGGCGAAGTGCCCCTGGAAGTGGCCTACGATGGCGCGCCCATCGTCTACAAAAACCTTCTGCTTCTGGGCACTAATTTCTACGGACCGGGCGACCGGCATATCAATCCCGCGCTGGATCAGGCGGGCGGCCAACTGGGCGATACGCACGGCTACGACGTGCGGACCGGCAAGGAGCTTTGGACGTTTCATACGATTCCGCGCCCGGGTGAAGTGGGCAACGACACGTGGGGCGGGGATAGCTGGAAGAACCGCACCGGCAATAACGTATGGGCGTTCTCGCTGACCGTGGATGAGGAGCGCGGGATTCTGTACCTGCCCGTAAGCGGACCGGGCGCGAATTTCTACGGCGGCGACCGGCCCGGAGTCAATCTCTTCGGCAACACTCTCGTGGCTGTGGACGCCGCAACCGGAAAACTCAAATGGTATTTCCAGAACATTCGCCACGAGTTGTGGGACTACAATCTTCCGCCCGCGCCGACGCTGTTCGACATTGTCAAAGATGGGAAAAAAATTCCGGCGCTCGCGCAGGTGGGCAAATCCGGATACATGTTCATTCTCGATCGAACCAATGGAAAGCCGGTGTTCGGAGTGGAGGACCGGCCCGTGGCGCAAGGCGACGTGCCTGGCGAATGGTACGCGCCGACGCAGCCGTTTCCTTTGAAGCCTCCGCCACTTTCGCGCGTGAGCTTTACCAAAGACGACATCGTTACCGCGGACGATACTACGCCTGAACACGCGAAGGCTTGCCAGGAGCAATACGAGAAATTCAACGCCTACGGCGGCCTGTGGAACGGCGGCCCGTTCACTCCTTTTCCGTATCATGCCGACGGCGGACCTTCGCGCGTGGGAATCGTTTTCCCCGGCTTCACGGGCGGTGTAAATTGGGGCGGCACATCTTACGATCCCAAGCTCGGCTACATTTTCGTCAACACCAAGGACGCTCCGGGTATCGGCTGGATGCAAAAGAACCCGGACTATATGCCTGGCAACAGCGAGGGAATCGAACCTTATATAAGGAGCGGGCCTCCGGGGTTAGGGGGATTCAATGCGATTATCAGAAATCCAGACGGCAGCGTGGCCGCGAACCTCCCGTGCTTCAAACCACCATGGGGGCGATTGATCGCGGTGAACGCGGCTACCGGCGACTTTGCGTGGCAAGTGCCGTTGGGCATCACGGAGGCGCTGCCGGAAGCCAAGCAACATACCGGCGCGACTAATACTGCTGGTTCTATGGCGACCGCAGGCGGGCTGGTGTTCATCGGCGCGACTTCCGATAACCGCTTCCGCGCTTTCGATTCGAAGACGGGCAAGGAACTGTGGGTCACGAAACTCGACTACACGGCTACGGCGATTCCGATGACCTATCAGGGGAAGAACGGGAAGCAGTACGTCGCGATTGTGGCCGCGGCCGGAGGGGGCGGAGGCCGAAGCGGGCGAGGAGCGCCGGCGGCACAAGATCAGGGCTTGATGGTGTTCGCGCTGCCGTGAGCATGTCGCGGAGGTACGCGAGATCACGATCGTTCATACTGAACGGCCGCGGCAGCCAAAACCTCGTCCCTAAAATGCCCGCCTAGCTCCCGGGGCGTCCGAAGATCGACCTTGCGCCCCAGTTTTTCCGAGAGCTCAATCTCCATGCCTGTCAGACCGAAGTAGCCAGGCGTCCGCCCCGGCTCGAATTCCACCAACACGTCCACGTCGCTATCCCGCCGGAAGCGCTCCGTCAGCACGGAGCCGAACAGTGAAAGTTTGCGAATGTGATTCCGTTCGCAGAACTCGCGCAGGTAGTTGTTTGGTATCGCGACTGGAAGTATCAGCTCGCCGGCGTGAGCCATTCTCCATCCATTATGAGCCAAGGCTGCGGAAGGTATGGCGTGAAAGGCTCGAGCTACAACTCACGATCGCGACTCCCGCGGTTCCAGTCAGTGGCCTCGAAGCACAGGCGCGGCAAGCCTCCATCCCCGGCGGCGAATTTGTTCGAAAGGAATATCCGGGGCCGGATCGGACAGGGCGGCCTTCACGCGGCGATTTCTTCCGGAGTTTCCAGCTCATCGTCGGGAGGCGCCTGCATCAGTGCTAGTACATCGTACAGATAGTCCTTTATAGAATAGAGAACTTCTGGTATGCTTGGGCATGCCCCGTATTGCGCTTCCCGTCCCACTCAGCGCTGAGGCCCGTAGCACTCTCGACAAGTTGGTCCATTCCTCCTCGACGCCTCAGTCGTTGGCCCTTCGCAGCCG
>DATDGT010000194.1:0-20643 GCA_036521975.1 Bryobacteraceae bacterium | reverse complement strand
CCGCACGGAGCTTTCACCCGAGGAAGTTCAGGAATATCAGGTGGTAAACAATGGGCTGTCGGCGGAATACGGAGGTGCTTCAGGCGGTTCCATCAACGTGGTCACGCGTACAGGCGCAAACGCCGTACGCGGGGACGCCTTTCTTTATGCCCAGAACGCCGTCTTCAACGCCCAGGATCCGCTGGAAACCACGCGCGGCAAGCCGGATTTCCGCCGCTATCGTGTCGGTTCCTCCCGGGGAGGGCCGATCATTAAGGATCGTTTGTTCTTTCATGCGGCTTTCGAGCAGGAAAGTAACGTCGGCCAAATCGGCTCCGACATCAATCCTTCGCTCGCGCTAGCCATCAACAGTTCTCTGGCGGCCGGCGCTTTTCCCCGATTGAATACGCGCCAGATCACAACCAGCTTCGCCCCCGTCGCGCGGGCGGAAACCGAGGCCTCGGGAAAGCTCAATTATCAGATTGATTCGCGGAATTCACTGACGCTCCGCTACGCCTTCACCAACAACCGCGTAGCAGGTAATGCCTTCAACACAACAATGCTCGATGATGCGAGCGTCCGGGGCAGCGGTTTCACGAAGGATAACGTGGTGGCGGGTTCACTGGTCTCTGCCTACGGTTCCGGCAGTGTTGGCGACTTTCGGTTCGAGGCCGCAACACGCCGCGCAGTCTTACGCACAAACGACGCGTCGGACCCCGAAATCGATATCGACGGCCTGATCGATTTTGGGCGGCCGTATGCCGGCAATACTCGCCGCACGGAAGACCACTACCAAACCAGCTACACATATCTGAAGACCAAAGGCCACCACCTGTGGAAGGCAGGCGCCACGGTGAACCATGTCAGTTTGGACGCAACCCTGCTCGACGGCTTTGGGGGCGTCTATCTCTTCGGGTCTCTCGCCGATTTCATGGCTGGAACTCCCGATCAGTTTCGGCAGGCGTTCGGGACCCCGGCCGTAAGTCTTTCGGTAACGAGTTTCGGTGGATTTATCCAAGATCATTGGTCCATCACACGGCGACTCACGCTGGACCTGGGCGTGCGATACGATTTCGAGCACCTGCCATCGATTTTCAATCAGGATAAAAACAACTTCAGCCCGCGCATAGGTCTGGCCTGGAGTCCCTCGTCCAAGTTGGTCGTGCGAGCGGGATATGGAATCTTCTTCGACCGCTATGTTCTCGCCAACCTGGCACGAGCTATCCAAATGAATGGTTCGCAGGGATTTGAGCAGGTAATTGATGGAAGCGCGGCGGCGAAACTCTTCGCCGCGACGGCGGGCGGTTTGCAGGCTACCCCCCTCGCTGGAACGGCACCATCTGTTTATCGCCCCGATCCGCGCATGGAAACGCCCTACAGCTTGCAGGCCAACGCCGGTGCGGAATATCTTCTCGCAAAAGACCTGACGTTCCGAGCGGATTATCTATTTGTCCGTGGCGTCAAGTTGCCGCGAACACTAAACGTGAATCTGTTGCCTCCTGTTGCTCTGACGCTTGCGAATGCGGCCGGCCTCGGGATCTTGAATCCAACAGCGCAGCAGATCGGGAGCGAGGTGTTTGGGCCCGGCCGGCAAAACCCGGCGTTCGACGATGTTTATCAAATCGCGGATTCAGCGAGTTCCACCTATAACGGTGTTTCGTTCACCATCAACCGGCGGCTGTCCAACGACGTGGAGTTCAGCGGAAGCTACACGATTTCGAAGGTCACGGACGATGCCTCGGATTTCGACGAGCAGCCGCAAAACCCATTCAATCTCGCGGCCGAACGCGCGCTCTCGCGGCAAAACCAGCAGCAGCGGCTTGTTTTTAACGCGCTTTGGAACCTGCCGATTCCCGGAGATATTGAGCTGGCGCCGCTAATCACCTTGGGATCGGGCCGTCCCATCGATCCACTGGTGGGCCTCGACTCGAACCGGAGCGAGGCTTATCCGCTCTCTGCGCGCCCGCTGGGTTTGGGGCGCAATTCTTTGAAGACTCCAGTGACGGCGATACTGGACTTCGGCGTGGTCAAGACTGTTAACCTTGGCGAACACCGTCACCTGGATTTAATCACGCAAGCCTTTAACCTATTCAACCATACGAGTGCTGCCGCAATCAATTCTTTTTTCGGCGTTGGCGCGGTTCCACTTCCTGGATATGGTCACTCTATCCAGGCTTTTACCCCGCGCATAATCCAGTTCGCTGCGAATTTTGAGTACTAGCCCGCCCGCTGCAGCGACGAAAAGATTCGATGTGTGCAAAGTTCACCTCTTGAGGAGGATCGGGGACTTCCGTAAGCCCGAGTTTGCCCGGCTCGCGCGCCAGATGCAGCACACGCATGGAGGTCTTGTCGTTGTGCACCCGTCGCCCTGCGATGTACCCATCAAGGCTGGTCCTTTGACAATCCCTTTGACCTGAACACTGAGGGCGAAACGAATGTCCCTAAGATATAGAAAATATTGGCTCCTCAAGTAGGACTCGAACCTACAACCCTTCGGTTAACAGCAGTGCTCCTTTGACGCTTATTTTCATGTATTTACATGAGAACATAGGGATTTGTTGGACAATGCCCGTCGCTCCAAACTACGGGTTTTGACGGGATTTTACGTCCCTGCCTGTCAAGGAAACCGCCAAGGTCCACCAAGGGTAGAATACGTCTTTGAGAAAGCGTACCCAAATCGATAATGCCAGACTTCGGGAACTCGATTCTGCGCTTAAAGAATGGCAGGCGTCCGAGCAAGGCCGAAAGCTATCCCAGGAGCTAGCACAGTTCAACCGCGAGACGCTAAGCTATATGGCGGACGTTCTCCATCGCCTCGGGATCGATGGCGACCTAGGCGCTCATCCATTCTCCAAAGAAGCGATGCTGCTGGCTCAGCAAGCATGGAAAAGGCTTTGTCTGCCGAAGAACCTGTTCCCGGACCAGCAGCCGTGGTTAGTGTTCAAGCTGATCGAGGAACCATTAGATCTCTTGGCGCGCCTGGGCAAGCCATCATCGCCGGACGCGGCCGGGTTCTCGAACTGGCTCGCCGGAAAACAAGGTGGGCAGCCCACAGCGAAATATGAAATCGATGTGGATAAGCTTTATAGGCTTTGTCCAAGGGCAGGCTGAATCAGGCTGATTATGCCAATAAAAAACTACGCGTTATTTCGCGGGGGACGTTTCAGCGCATCCTGAATCACGAACTAGTCAGTTGGGGGACGGTTTCTAACCTTTGTGACCGCTTCCACGTGAAGCACGCGGAACTCCTAAAAGCCCACTAGGCGCGTTCCCGGCATCCTGTACCGCGGACTCCAAACAAACTTGCCCAACTTAGCGCTGCACGGTGCTTCATGGGCAGCGATCCGCCCCATGATGGTTCTTAGAAAGGAGGTAAATGGAAGAAAACGTTTGCTGAATGAAGTCGAAGTTAGCGCCGTTTTCGGTCTCGGACTACGGCATCTGCGCGCGCTACGCGCGAGCGACAAGGGGCCGCGGTTCTTCAAGGTTTCCGGCAAGCTGGGCCACAGTGGGGGCCGCATTTGTTACCGCGCGCGCGATGTTGAGCAATGGATCGAATGGCGAGCGAGCGGCGGGGAGCAACTGGCAGGGCGGCGCGCATGAGCGACCATCGCGACGACCACCAGATGCACGAAAACAGTCTTCTGGCGTACTACGCAGAGGCGGATAACCTCAGCGGCCGTAGGGCCGCCGTGGTTGCCGTTTATCGGAAGGCCGCAAAGTCGTTGCGCGACCGCGAAGTGATGCGCGCCTTAGGGTTTGTAGACCCGAACAAAGTCCGGCCATCAATCACCACACTGATCCACAAAGGCATCCTGCATGAGGAGATTCGTAGCGCCAAAGATCCAGATACCGAGCGGACGGTTCGCCTAGTCTCGCTGAACCCGAGAATGGACGCAGCAAAACCCAAGGCTGCCTAAATGTCGGGGGGGGACCGCAACCGGGGGAGGGGCGCCTGGGGAGGTGCCTCGCCGGAACAACTGAGCCTGTGTGAAGCCATGCAGGTGCATGCATTGTGCATCGTGCAAAGAGCATCCACCACCTAACTATGACTGTAACTCTGACTCTGACTCTAGCTTTGGCTTTGGCTTTGGCTTTGGCTGTGTCTCTCCCTCTCTAGCTGTAGTTGTTTCTTTCACTAAGACTATGATTCTACCCCTTAAGGAGCGGGGTTCATGAGAAAACTATTTTACATTCCCTTCTATTACATGGACTGGCTCGGCTCCGATGCCCGCGCACGGCTCAGCCGATCGCAACGGTGGGCCTTTTTGGAGTTGGTTATGCTCGCGCATCTTGAGAACGGCTTACCGAACGATCCGACTTTTCTCGCCCGTAAGTTGGGGATCGAATCGGCCGCCGATCCCGATCTGAAAGCGGCCTTACAGGAGTTTGAAAAGCAGCCCGATGGCCGACTGCATCACCCCCGCGCTATGGCCGTTCTGGAGGATCGCGAGAAGAAGAGCAACGCGGAAAACGCGCGCTGGCGTCCCAAGCAAGACGATGACGACATGGGTTTCTGAAAGCGGACGTGGGGCCGGGTATTGACTGAAAATACTCGCCTCCCGGCCCGGTGGGAGGCCGCATAAACGCGCGTTGGCGAGCGCCTAATGAGCAGCAAATGATATTCCCTGACGCCATAGCTCCTCATGTCCCTGGGGGATGGACACGGGGCCGCCGTTTTCGGGGCTTTAAGAAGCGTCGGTCATCTTCGATGCATCCCGGAGTACCTTTCGGTTCTGAAACAGAGTCATTTTCAAGCCGTGGTGATATACTGTCCGACAAATGCCCGTTGGTAGACCGATCAAGTTCAGTAGAAAAGAAAAGGGCGGGTTGATGCTGGGGTCTGTCCTATCGCTAATCACGCTTCGGCCTTCTGATCCATGGATCTTTGTTCCGGCGCTGATCTTAGCTTGGCTCGCCTTCCTTTACGTTGCCTACTACCACGAAGGCTCTCAAGTCGAAAAATGGGTATTTAGGATTGCAGTGACCGTTGTGTTGGGATTTCTCGCGTATAGGAACTACACGACAGCCGTAACTATTACGCCGAGTACAGTCAGTTTTGACCAGAATGGTGAGCTTCAGTCATTCACGTTGAGTAACAATACCGACTTTTCGCTTCACTCGGTACTGGTTGTGCTAAGGACGAAGGAACCGAATGGTTCCCCAACCCCTTTCAGGCTAGTTATAGAACAGAGTCAGTTGAAGCCTTTGGGGATTCAGTCGGACGACCCCGATATAATCGCAGCAGATATGACCGGTGCATTTGGGCACGATGAAGGTGGCAGACAGTGTGTGCTGGTCTACGCTTATCATCTGGTCCCTCATGAATCACGTGTGTTTTCTCTACTGTTACCTCCATTATCAGACAGCAGTCCACACGGCGGTGTACCCGGAAACCTCAGCATTGAAGGTCCCCTGTCGATAACAGTTACCTCGGAGATCGAATCCAGGGATTATAGCGGCCTCCCACTAAGAAAGAATGGTGGCATAGTCCTTATCCCCGTCAGAACCACAGAGAGCGGCCTAATAATAGAAGGGTTTTTGCCGTGTTTTATTGAAACAAAGAGTGCGGCTGCATGTGAGTCGAGGTCCGCAGTTAAAAACACAAAACCACTGCCTAAGGGGACTTATTACATCGGCTTTTCTTCATGGAAGCAGCCTTGAACTCGCAAGGGATACTCGCCCACTACGTCAATGCCGAGTCCTTCGCGGGCATCCGCGCGCTGTTACGGGCGGCATGAGTGAGTGTCGTGGGGGGATGGGCCAAAAGAGTGACCTCAACCGGCCTAGCGTGGCCCACCCGGGGAGTTTTTTTTATCGTGAAATCTGGCTCATCGGTTGACCTGGCATAACCGATTCTCGATTGTAAATCAGGAGGCTTTCAGAAGCGACTTGAGATGCGGTAGGGGATAGGGGATAGGGGTGTGAAATCTGATTTGAATCGACGTCGCTCGGCCCAACCGGAGTCGCGCGCGCGTTTTACCACATTGACAAAAACAGCCTGCTGTGATAGCCTTCGACATGCGAAAGTGGACACCGGCGATAGATCCCAAAACGATCCCGGATGCCGTCCTCTACGCCGAACTGGGCCGTCGTCGAAGCGCCGCTCGCCGCGTGATGCGCGGAGGAAGGCCGGCATCTACCGACAGATGCCCGTGCGGGGCGATGACCAAGACGCGCGCTCAAAAGCGCGGTCATGTTTGTGTCGCGCCCAAGCGAACAAGCCGATCACCAAAGGCGCAAGGAAGGAGCTAGAGAGCAAATGTCTGTTTACCGTCCCACGTACCTCGATCAGAAAACCGGCAGGCTGAAAAAACAGGCCATATGGTGGTACGCCTTCGTCTTTGCGGGCCGCCGCGTCCGTGAGTCGAGCAAGTCCACCCGCAAGACCATAGCGCAGGCGGCCGAGAAGAACCGCCGTCTGGAACTGGAACGAGGCTTCAACAATATCGAGGACAACAGAAGGGATCGGATCAGGACCATCGCGGAACTCGCGGATGAGTTTCTCAATGCATATCGAGTCCGCAACCCCAAGTCCGCAACCTTTGCCGAGTATGCCGTAGGCCATTTTAAGGAGCGACTCGGGAATCAGATCGCTGTAGATGTAACGGATGCGGTCGTGAAGGACTATCAGACGGCACGGTTGAAAGATCAGGCATCGCCCAAGTCGATCAATGAGGAAGTCGGCTTCTTGCTTAGGATCTTGGGCGAACAGGGGGATTATATCCGCGCCAAACTCCGAAGGTCTCGGGAACTAAAACTCCGCATCTTTCGCCGCGTGGCCCGCGCCTTTACACCGGCAGAGAAAACCGCATTGCGCGCGGAAGCCAAAAAGCGCCGCTCACCTTCGATCTATCCGGCGCTCATGCTGGCACTCCATGCGGGAATGCGGGACGCTGAGATTCGAGGCTTAATATGGGATCGCGTCGATTTGCAGCGGGCCGTGGTGACGGTCGGGGCGGCCAAGACGGAAGCCGCGGAGGGTCGGACTATTCCGCTCAATGCGGACGTGCAAGGCGCGCTTGTGGACCATTCCAAGTGGTTCCTGAGGAAGTTCCAAACCACGAACCCGGCGCTTTACGTGTTCCCGTTCGGCCGGCCGCAACCTACCGATGCCACTCGCCCTGCCACGTCGTTTAAGACAGTCTGGGCCAAGATCAGGAAAAAGGCGGGAGTAACGGGCCGCTGGCACGACAGCCGCCACACCTTCATCACCGATCTTGCGGAAAGCGGGCAGGCTTCGGACGAAACTATCCGCGACATCGCCGGACACGTCTCGAAACAAATGTTGAAGCACTATTCCCACATCCGCATGGAAGCCAAGCGGCGGGCCCTGGATGCGCTCGTATTGAAGCCGGTTTTGAACGAGCCTGTCAAGGAAACCGCCAAGGTGAGCCTTCCGAACTAGATTTCCGTGGACTCTGCCTCTTGGAAGTATTTGATTTGATTGGCTCCTCAGGTAGGACTCGAACCTACAACCCTTCGGTTAACAGCCGACTAGGTTTTGGGAGGCTCGTGTTGAAAACACAAGTGGTTGCGTGCAGGGTTAGCCAATTTCGCACGAATTTGGGGGTAGCCTGGGGGTATTCGAGAATGTCTGACTGCGAGCGCACCACCTGAGCATCAGCTTCAAACGCGCTCCCGCACAAGCGTGGTGCGCCACGGATGCGGATTGCGAAAAGAACTGTAAAGGAGCAGCCTGGCTCTGAACCAAAGTCCCGGCGCAGATGCTTACTTGCTGAGCCCGCTGGGGGCCGGCCCCGCAATGAAGACCTTAGCTTCGCCCCAACGTAGCTTTTCCAGCCCCGTTTCCTAGTGGCTATTGAATGGCAGGTTGAGCCTGGGTTTGGGATTCCGGCTGCGAGTCGATTCTTGCCGGCATTTCCGCTCTGCAGCCCGCTGGCGCGCAGCGATTTCTTCGAGTGCACGCCGCTTCGCTTCCACCCGCACGTGGGAGTACTGCGAGAGCATGGCTCGGGAGACGTGTCCCGCGATACTCATGATCACCTCGTCGCCGGCTCCGGACTCGGCGAGTTCCGTGACAAGGGTGTGGCGATTATCGTGCCAACGGCCGACGACACCCGCTTTTTTGCGCACCTTCGTCCACGCCGTCTTCAGAGTCGTGACGGGACGGGCGGGATTGTTCGGCTGTCCTTTTCCGGCGGGGAAGATGTACCACTCCGGCTTGCATTCCCCAAATCGACGGATATACCAATCGGCGTACGCTTGGAGGGCGGCCAGCACCGTTTCATTCAACGGAACGACGCGTCCTGTGCCCGCATCCGTCTTGGACTTCCCCACGGTGAGCGTTCTCTTGTCTACCAAATCGATTTGTTGCCAACGGAGTTCCCGCAGTTCCTTGTCACGCAGGCCGCAGTTCAAAGCCACGACGAGAGCAGGATAGATGTTCTTGCTCCGCAATTTTGCGGCCTCGGCGAGCATACGCGTTTTCTCTTCAGCGCTGTAGGCGCGCCCCGGCGACGGTGGCGTTTTCAGTTTTAGTGACTTCTCTCGGCGCAGCTTCGCGCGAATCAAATCGCCCTGGTCGCCGCAGAGCCGTAGAAGCAACAATACTTCGTTGTTGACGCTTTTGGGACCGGCTTTTTCGACCAAGCGGTCGGCCTGGTAATGTTTCACCACGTTTGGCGTAATTTCTACAATCAGATTGTCGCCAAGAAGCCTCGCGACATGCCCGAGCGCGTAATCGGCGAATGTCGCGGAGACGTGCTTTAGCTTGTAGTCCTGAAGAAATTCCTGAGCCGCCTGGTCCACAGTCTTCCGCTGCTGTTCGCGTGCTTCCTCTTCAACGACTTGGCTATAGCTCTTGTCCAATCGCTGCCGTTGACGGTATTCCTCGGCGAGCGCTTGCGCCTTTGTCGTCGCGCCGGTCGAACCCCGGTAGCGGCGCCCGCCCTGGCGGATTTCGTAATGATAGAAAGTGCCGTTTTTGAAGACGCTCATCTGTGTGGTTCCGGTTGGCCTTCGGAGCCAATGTCGACCTCGTCACATTGGTCACTTTTCTCGTCGAAATAGTCAAGTTGGTAAACGCCGCGGTCGGCCGCGACGGCGCGGATTAGTCGGAATACTCGAGCCGCCCCCGCCCGGCTGCGACTCCAGGAAAGCGGTGATGTCCCCTAGCTTGTATCGAACGGAAGTTCCGTTGATTCGCCGGAACGCGCATCCGATATTTAAGCGGCGTTCCCGCTGCAGGACTTTCACACTGCATCCGCGGATTGCTGCGTACACATGCTCATCGACCCAAGCCCAAGGCACAGGCTGTATTTGCGTGAGGTCGACGGATCGGGAATTCATGGCCGCCGCCTACTCTCCAACCGTTCCGTTGAACTTCTTCTTCCACTCGTGGGCTCACGCAGAAGGCGCGTGTCTTCCTCGTTGGCGACGATGAAAATACGGCCCGCCGCATCGCTCCAGAGTTCGATGGCGCGACCTTTCAGCACGTCTTCGAGAGATACGATTTTCGGCTCCGCTGGTAGTTCCAATGCCCGATCCGGCCGCAGTCGCACACCATCGATAAGACGCTGAAGCTCCGCCTTCATGCGGTGCGCGCCTCCGCCAACACCCTGGGCTCCACGAATTTCGCAAAGCGGCGGTAGAAATCGAGCGGTACGCGTCCAAGAGGTCCATTTCTCTGCTTGGCGATTATCAGGTCCACTCCGATTACGTCGGAATAATAGCCCTTACTGTCCTTCCGGTGGGGCAATAGGATTAGGTCACCGTCCTGCTCGATGGACCCTGAATCGCGTAGATCGCTGAGGCGAGGCGGGCGGGCGTCCTTCTCCGATTCCCGGTTAAGCTGTGCCAGCACGAGCACGGGGATGTTGAACTCGCGCGCCAGGCGCTTCACGCCGCGAGAAATCTCGCTCACCTGCTCGTAGCGGCGCCGCTCTGATCCGCCGCTGACCTCGACAAGCTGCAAGTAATCGATGACCACAAGCCCCACCAGATGCCGTGCTGTAAGCCTGCGCAACGCCGCGCGCATGGCCGGCACTGTGCAGCCCGTCGTATCGTCGACCCATAGCTTGCAGGCGCTTTGGTCCATCAAATCGGCGAAGGCTTCATTGAGCATGTCGATTTCATATTCCGTCGCGCGTCCCTGGGTAACCTTCAGCCCGTCGACTTGAGCGCGGGCGGCTGCCATACGCATCAGAATGGCGTCGTCTGGCATCTCTAGCGTGAAGAAGGCCACGCCAGTCCCATGTGTGGCCGCATGGTCGGCTATCTGGCAGGCGAGAGCCGTTTTCCCAATCGAAGGACGTGCACCAATCACAACCATCTGGCCCGGCGTGAACCCACCGCCGGTCAGCATCCGGTTGAGCAAGGACCAAGGCGTTTCGATTCCGCGCCGCTTGTCGGGCCGCAAAAATGCCTCGATTCCCCCGGCGCGGTTGACGACGTCGACAGGACTCCGAAAGCTTGCCTGTCGTGTTTCCGCGGCGAGCCCGGCAAGCGTGGCCTCCGCGCGCGCCAGGATATCTGGTGTAGGATCCGTCGCCGCGAGACACTCCTGAATCGCCTTATGGTGGGCCAGGATCGCTCTGCGGAGAGTGGCCTTGTCGCGGATGATCGACACGTAGGCGTCCAGGTTCACTATCTCCGGCATGTCCTGAGTGAGGTAGGCCAGGTACGTCATTCCATCGACCGATTCCAGTTGGCCGCGATTTTGAAGCTCTTGGGCAACCGTCACGCGATCCACGCGCATCCCTTCGGTCTCGAGCTGCATCATGGCCGCAAAAATCTTGCGGTGCTTTTCCAGGCTGAAATCTTCGGGCGCCAGCACCGCGGTGATATTTTCAAGCGGCTGATGGCCCAGCATCACCGTCGCCAGCACATACCGTTCTGCTTCGGGATTGGACGGTAGGCCTTTTTGGAATAGCAAATCGGATTGATTCACATCTGCCCCGTTCTGCGTAGGTATTCTTCGGCGGTCGGTAAATCCGGCGCTGGCGAGGTCGATGGCCCGCCGGGAAATGCGCGTCCGCTTAATCCGGGCCGCATATCTTCGGGCGATTCCTCGTATCGCCGCTTGTTCAACCACGTCGAAGCGTGCGGCCGGTATTCCATGCTGCGCTGCAAATAGTGGGGGGCGTGAGCCTTCACCGCTTCCACGATGCGGGTCTTGTCGGCTTCCGTCTTGGCGTGCTTACAGAACGCCGTTAGTGCATCGACCTTGTCCACTTTCCGCCAGTAATTTGGCCAGAATTCCTCGTCGAACCATCGCTTCCGAGCTGCATCGAGGCTCGCCGCTGTAGCTCGGGGCTTCCCGTTTCCGGGTGCGTTCCGTGTCGCATCAGCACATGGCTGCGTTTCGTTGCCGGTGGCGAAATCGAACAAACCCTCGACGGCGAATGCCGGTGAGGATGTTTTTATGTTCTTATCTAGAGACTCTAAGTGTTGTTCCCCTACGGGTGAACAGCTCTGTTTCCCTTCAGGTGAACAGTCGCGCGTTTTTTCAGGATGGGACTGTTTCCCCACGGGGGCACGCTTCGCAGTTGGCTGTTTCCCTGCGGGTGTACAGTTCGCGTTTCTTGGTTCGCCCAGCTGATCCCCTACAGGTGAACAGTCGGCAGTCGCCCACATGAACGGAAGCGAGTAAACTGCGGTCGCTCCTGGCTTCCTGTCGCAAGCGAGTCGGCCGTCGTTCACGAGGGCGGTTAGGGCTTCGTAGGCGTGGCGCAGGCCGACTCGCGCGCGTTGCGCGATTTGCCGCGTGCTGATCCTTCCCGCGCTTTTGTCGCGCTCGATTGCACGGACCACCACCAAAAAGCACCGAAGTTGAGCCGGTGAGAGCGCCATGAGCGCGGCTTCATCGTCCGGTACGCGAAACCAAAACGCCCGGCCAGCAGACCCGCTCTTTTTCGGGGCGCTTTTGCCCACCTTCTCTCCAGCGGGGTCGGCATTGGCTGCCAACGGTGCAGGGTTTGGTCCGCGGAGGCTCAACGGGTAGCGGCCTCCCGGTCGCTCGAATATCCCAGGACCGCATGGGCGTGAGCCAAATCGTAGAGCACCACAGGAAAGTTGCCGTCGTCGGCAAGCTTGATCGCCTCCGCGACGATGGCCCGGAGTGCGATTCTCTTGGCCGCTAGCTGAATTTGCCTCTCTTTTGGTTCTTTTGAGTCCATCTACCGTTAACTCGCCGACATGTCGGCGAGAGCGGGTTATGGATGCGGTGCGCCTCGCGCAAGTGCCTGAATTTTAAGGTGAATATTTTTTCTGCTGGTGTGGCGAAATTGGCCGACAAATCGATTTGTCGGCAGATTTGTCGCCGACAGATTCAGTCGTCCTGAGATTCACGAAACTGCCTGATCCCCCGGCCACGCTCTCCCCGCCCGACTGGAGGGTGCATCTTCACAGCCCTCTCACGCTCGGCCATGATGTCTGGGTCTCCGTCGATTTCGGGAGCGGGATCAGATTCGACGGTCACCTTGAACCGGGCGTGATACCCGGTGTCCTTGAAATGGGGGATCGGATCGCCGGTGGGGGTGAATCCAAAGTGTTCTTTCAATGCGTCGCTCAACGCTTTCCTCAGTCTCTCGACGTGCTTTTGAGTTTTGAGCCAGTCCTTGCCGTAACGTGCCCGTTCAGGGATGCATCCATGCGTCCCTCCCAACGCGGTAAGCAGCAACCATTGCTCATTGGGAAGTGCCTTTCGCTTGTCGCAGAACCCGCGGACTTGCTTGTAGTGTAGTGTGCGCTCCTGATTTCCGATACTGATCGTGATTTTGTGGTCGGTCACGACAACCTCCACATGCTCCCAGTCGAATCTAATCGCCATGGTTTCTGCGCGCGTGCTGCCCCTGATTTTAGGCTTATTGTTCGATGGGACGGCCGCGCTTACTGGCTCTTCGTCCCCAGATGCGGCAGGGTGAGTATCTTGTGGTTCTCGCGCGCCGGTTTCCGCCTCCCGGTGGGGCGGCTCTTTAGCGGATAGAATGTCTTGCGTTTCGCCCGCGCTCTGCGGCGCGCGGACCAATTCGCTTACGCGCTCCTCCAACGAAGGACAGCCCTCGGTCCAGATCGCCTTGTAAAGTTCTCCGCATAGCAGTACATAAACCGGTTCGCCGTCCGTCTTGGTCTTCTTTCCGTAGTCCCTTTTGTACTCCTCATGAATGCGTTCGGTTATTCGTATCCGTGCATCATGCGATCTGGCTTCTTCAAGATAGCCCTCAACGCGCAATCGGGCATCCCGGATCAATTTCTCTTGAAGGTCCGCCTTAGTGCGAAGCCGTCCGTGGTAGCGGTCGGACCGCGCTTGCATGTCCGCATTTCGCCTTTGCCTCCGCTTTAATTCTGGGTCGTCTGCCTTTTGCGCTTCTTCCCGCGCCTGGTCGATGGTGCGCCCGTACTCCTCCGTTCCGGGAGTCAGCAGCCCGAGGGCTTCCGGATTCTCTATATCGTTGTGTTCTACATTCGCCGATCGGCTACTCGCTCCCGAGAATTCCGAACGGGCGACGGCCCCAACCGGACCGTTTGCGTCGCCTTGCTTTGGCGGCATTTTTCGCCCCTGGTGTGAATTAGGGTTGGGGGAGGAGCCGCCGACGGATTCAAGCACATCCGCGTGTGTCGGCTGGTGGATCAGACGTGGCCGAGGCGGCTAGAAGTTAGTTTACCGAACGTCGGAGACGCCCGGCGCCTCCCGTGTCGCGCTGCAATAGGGGCAGCATCTCCCACAAAACGGCCGTCCGCCACTTACGTGGACGCCGCGATCCAAGCCCATTCGGCACAAGTCGCAGGAGGCGTGGATGTCCAGGATGCGATGCTGTCCCGCGTCATCCTCGATTGCAGCGAACATTCGGCGGTTACGGCGGAAGGGGCGAGTCCGGTGCGATCCGCCCTTCGGAGTTGCCCTATTTACCGGATTGCGCTTTGCGTTTTCGCGCTTAAGGGACTCGTTCTCCCGTTTCAGTGACTCGATTTCGGCAAGCAATTCATCCACTTGAGCCAATTCACGCCGCGGACGCGTCTTCTTCAAACGCTCCAGCTTGGCGCGAAGACGGGTCGCTTCCTCATGGGCGGCGCGGTATTTGGCCTCAGCCTTGTCCCGTTCGCCCTTAAGTTTTTCTTTGTACCAATCCTGGCCAGCGGTGCCATCAAGCGTCTTCTGGAGCCACGGGGGCAAGGGAAGCTCGCCACGCTCCCAGCGCGCCCAGGTATTTGGGGCGATGCCGAAGCGCTGGGCGGCGGCGGCCTGGGGTAAGCTCGTTAATCGCACGCCAGCGGCGGAGATAGGCGGTGAGGATCATCGCTCACTATACCAGCCGTATATACTTGCCGTATAGGGAGCGCCTCGGGTGGTTCTTATCGCGAGGCATGGGTCCATTGCGGCGCACGCGACGCTGGATGTACTCGATGCTGAGCGCGTCCGTGAACTCGGTTGAGAAGGGGCAAGCTCCGGGGACGGGAAAATGCGGGTCCCCCCTCAATCAGAAGGGGGACCCGCCCCGAGCTACACAAAAAGGCGGCTCTTGCCTGGTCCCGCAACGTGGACCCGAGCGACTTCGCCACGGATGTCGACGAAGATTATGTTTATCGGGGTCGCTCCCGATACAGCACTAGCGTTTCCGAGGAAGAACGATCGATGCAGCTCCTCGGACTGGCTGACGCCGCAGCGACAGTTTCGGAGCGCGCCCTGTTTGTCAAAGCTCTGAAGAGCTCGCAGAACGCCGATGGTAGCTGGAGTCTTCTTCCCGGCTATCCCGGCGAAGCGTATGCCACTGGCCAGGCGCTCTACGCGTTGCACATCGGTGGGGAAGTTTCAACCAAGGATCCGACATACGAAAAGGGGGTCGAATGGCTGCTGCGAAATCAACTTTCCGACGGCTCCTGGTTCATGCCCACCCGCGCCGTTCCAGTGCAGCCACACACGTTCGAAAGCGGTTTTCCCCACGGGTGGCACCAATTCGCGTCGGACACCGCATCGAGTTGGGCGGCAATGGCTTTGCTATTTACTCTTCCGGACACGCCGCCGGCAACGGCAGAATTGCTCCTACCCCGTAGGTGAGACGGACCTCGCCCGTTCTTTCCAAAAAACTAGACTATGCCGGAAGTGGTAATGTGTTCGGGGCCTATTTGGAGGGTGGGACGCCGGAGAGCTCTGAAGCGCAGTGAAAATTGTTCGGAATCTTATTTTGCGAATGGCTGCGATTCGAGTGCGGCGATCCCTCGGCGAAGGTTCGACATCGAACCTCGCTACTGCCGCTTCTGCGCTTCCGCCGCTCGCTCCAAATCTGTAAGTCTCGCCTCGATATCTTCGAGTTCGGTGGATTTGTGCGCCCGGTCAAATACGAACTCGGCGGCACGCAGTCGCACCGCCGCGGGCGCGCTTGTATCCACCATGAGCTTTAATACAACGGTTGCAGCCGTCCCAGTCGCTTGCTGGAATCGGGCCGCGCCCTGGCTGACGCTTTTCCGACGCGCCTCCCGGTAGGCTGCGTCGAACTCTGGGATTTGCAGCCAGCGCAAGAGCGTTTTGTAGCCCACGCCCGCCGCTTTGGCAGCTTCTTCAATGGTCCGGTGCGTCAGGAGCGCGCCAATCGCCTCTTCCTTCTTACGCCCGAATTTTGCGCCATGGCCCGCTGGGATCATCTGCCATCATCTGGAGGGGTTCGGGGCACCCTTCGCCGATTCGTCATCGCCACGTGATCGCCATTGGGGCGAGTCGCACAATTGCCTTGCTTTTCAAGCAGAACAGAGGGATTCATGTGTGAACGCGGAATCACCGCGTTAAGGAGACCGACATGAACTCGACAATCGTAGAAGAAACGGCGACAGCCCCGGAGGCCGCCGCTGAGGAACAACCCAAGGCCACGAAAAAGGCCGCCCGTGCGCCACGTCGCGCGGCCGTTGCGCCTGCCAAGGGCAAGGCTAGGAAGAAGGCCAAGGCCGTAAACAACGCGCGCAAAACGCCCACGGCCGCGAAGAAAGCTAAGGGTGTCGTCAAACCCAGCGGGTCCCGCGAGGGCAGCAAGACGGCGACGATACTGGAACTGCTGAAGCGCCCGGGAGGCGCGACGGCCAAGGAACTGATGAAGGCTACCGGCTGGCAGCCGCATTCCGTGCGCGGGTTCCTGTCGGGTACTCTTCGCAAGAAAATGGGGCTGGAGGTCGTCTCCACCAAGGGCGAAGACGGGCAACGAACCTACTCGATCAAAGGCTGAGCTTTCGCAGATCCGTCCGTTTCGCGCCGCCGGAATCAACCCCGGCGGCGTTGCTCGTTTTGGAGAATGCGAACCTCCGCAGACCAATCGGACAGCGCCAGGCACAGACCCTCGATGTCTGGATGGCCTGCCAGCAACTGGGCCTCGATTTCCGCGATCTCGCGGCGGCAGCGCGCGATTCATGAGGCCTCCTTCTGCCGCTCCTGCGCGACCTCTTCGAAAGTCCGGCCGTCGCCATCGAGCGTGGCTCTCTCCGCACTGAGCGTTTGCCAGCGCTGGACGATGACGTCCACATATTTCGGGTCAAGTTCGATGCCGTAGCAGACGCGCTCGGTCAGTTCCGCGGCGGCTAGCGTCGTCCCGGAACCTAGGAACGGATCGTAGACCAGTTCGCCGCGCCGGAGATGGTTCAAGATCGGGCGCCGCATTAGCTCGACCGGTTTCTGCGTAGGGTGGTCGAACTTATCCTCGTCGGAGCTCCCCATGAAAAACTTCGGAGACGGCGCGCGCCAGATGGTCGAGTTCTCGCCCGCTTTCCCGAACCAGGGCGCGTTCTTTTTCCGCACGAACCAACACGGCTCATGTTCGAACCAATAGAGCGTGCGCGTTAATACGATCCGTTGTTTGTCCCAGATGATTTGCTGGTGGTGGTCGAAGCCGATGCGCAGCAGTCCGTCCAGGACTTCGCGGGTGAACTTCGAGGCGTGCCAGACGTACGCGACTTCCAGGCTGGGCACGAGCCCGAAGGCGTCCGACCAATCTGCGCGGGTGTCCCCTGAAATCGTCGTCTCAGTGTGGCCCTCCGTGCGATGCTTCATGTAACTCGCCTCCGCAGGCGCTGCGTCATGGCCCCGTGCTCGGGCTTTCTTCATCGCCTTATCCGACAGCCCCGCTTGTGGTCCGTTCAAGCCCGCCCGATCGCGCCACTCGGAATCCAACTCAATGCCGTAGGGCGGATCGGTGACCATGAGCCGGGGCTTGCGGTCGCCCAGCAGTCGCGCCACGGCTTCCGCGCTGGTTGCATCTCCGCAGAGGACGCGATGATCGCGCAGGAGCCATAGGTCGCCCAACTGGGAAACAGGAGTCGCAGGCAACGGAGGCGCATCATTTGCGCGCTCCTCATCGTCCATCGCCAGGAGCGCGTCGATTTCGCCAGGGTCGAATCCAGTCAGGCTGAGGTCGAAATCCGATTCTTGGATTTCTTGTAGCTCCAGCGCGAGCAGTTCTTCATCGAAGTCGGCCCACGTTGCCGACCGGTTGACCAGCAGCCGGAAGGCTTTGACCTGCGCCGGCGTCCATTCGTCGCACAAAAGCACCGGGATCTCGGTCAGGCCGAGCTTGCGCGCGGCCTTCAAGCGCAAATGGCCATCCACAACCTCGCCATCGCTGCGGGCGAGGATGGGGATCTTGAAACCAAATTCCCGGATGCTCCCGCACATCCGATCCACGGCGGCGTCGTTCTTGCGGGGGTTCCGCGGGTACGGGACCACACGGTCGATGCACCAGATTTGGAGTTGCAGCGGCTGCGATGAAACGGGCATTCCTCTCCTCGAGTAAGAAATCTGAATTTGAGGACAGGGTCGTTGAGCGGGCGGGGGCATGGCCTTGACGGAGATAATCTCCAGCAAGCCGGAGCGCTTGTCCCTCGCAGGGACGTGACGCTGTGGGTCAATCCTTTTATAGCACGAGATTGTGTGATATCAAAGTACGAAGACTCGAAACCTCGGCCGGGATCGCAAGATGCGGCTCCGCCGGCGCTGCTATGCGCTCAGGTAGCGCCGTCGCTCATCGAGGAATTTGAAGGCAGCCTACACGAAAGGTGAGAGATTACGGGAAAAACATCCCAAGCTGGCGATTGTGCGAGGTCCGCCCCGCGGAGGTCTGCCCCGCGGAGGTCCGCCTCACCGAGGTCCGCCTCACCGAGGTCCGCCTCGCTGAGGTTCGCCCCGCTGAGGTTCGCCCCGCTAAGGTTCGCCCCGTGGAGGTTCGCCTCGCGGAGGTCAGGAATCTCTTTGGTGTTTTTTATCCAACCATTCCATTCATCCACCCCTTTTTTTAGCCGTTCAACGTGTTTCTCATTAGCGATAGGGAGAAAATTATCTGTCCGTTTAGGAATGTCCCCAGACGGGCCGCCTCATAAAATAGCAAGTTCGCCGCATTGCGACGCTATATTCCGGGACGGGAGCCAGTTCCGGGAGAACAGCGCCGGGGAAACTCGGACTGTAGGGCCGTACCGAACTCTTACGCAAAGTGCCGGGCCCTCAGCGCCCGCTCTTTGCGGCACAATCTTCTCTTGAGGGATATGCCAACCTGGAGACCAGATTCCGCAATGATCGTCTCAGCCTCTGAACATGTCGCATGGGAATACACTGCCTTGCTCGCAGCGGCAGCCCAAATGGCGGAAGGCCACGGTCCGCCGATCAATCATGAAGTTCAAGAGTCGTTTCTCGTCCACGTGCGTAACTTAGCCGAGTTTTTTCACAAGGGAGTGGGCAAATTCAGAAGGGACCGAAGCGTGCCTCCGGTTCGATCAAGGGACAACATCTACGCCGTCGATTTGGTCACCGCCGTCAGTTGGAACGAATCTCTGTTCGACCCTGGAACGAAACTTCGCAGAGCAATCGACAAAACACTCTCGCATATGACCTACTCCCGTGACCTCCGATCTGGCCAGTCCGAAATAGATGTGGCGTTCGAAGCGCGCCTTCACGCCCACGGCACAGTCAAGCTGCTTCGACGTACATGGTTCCTATTCTGGGACGACCTACGGCCCGACGTTCGCGCTAGCGCGGAATCGTGGATGCGAACGCACGCTGACGGGCTAGCGCTGTCGCTTCAGACGTTTGATGCTGACTTTGAGGCCCGCGTGAGGCGCTTGCGAACATGGAAACTGGACATCACACCGGATGGTCCAGTGTGAAATGGAGTAAAGCCATCGGAGGTCCCCGAGGAACGTTCCCGAAGCGGTTATGGAATCCCATTGGCCGAGCGCCCAATTGACTCGGCCTGACGATCTTGCATGAATGCAAAGCCGACGCCCGCAACGAGGCACGCCGCGAGGGTTAGCGCCCCAAGAACAATCAAACCTGTTCGCCTTTCACGACTCGAAGCCAGTCCAATCTGAAGGACCTCCACGCCTTTGACGACCAGGTAGAACGCAAGCAAATACGTCAAGATCTGAAGCATTCCGGCCATTTGAATCCTCCTGAAACGAGAGTGATGTGCTGAGTAGGGCATCGTATCGCACTCTCAACTTTCGCGCAAGGGCCGAGGCTGGGCGGCCTGCCCAAGCGGACGGGCGTGTTAGGGCGCATGAGCGGGGACATTTCCGCCCGGTTCCGCACCGAGCAAATTGCGGGGACCACTGTGTGCCAGCGATAAGTCTTACTAGGTTTTAGGACTCCCCATCTCCTCGATTGGTCCATTGGTTCTATGGTCACTTTCCCGAGCGACCGATTACAATCCATTGACCGGGCGGGAAGCGAAGGCAGAGGCGAATCTTTGGACACCCGGAAGCGACGATCCGCCCGGCTTTTTATTGGAACCTGATGAGGCGTATACGGACGTTGGTCATAAGGCTTTGGCATCGTTGGTCTCCCGAACCTTCGCGCCTCCCGTGGTGTTCGTCGCCTCACGAAGGTGCTGATCGTGCCGCCCAGCGCGAAAGGAATTGGTACCCGCGCGGGTAGTTCTCCAGCGCCGCCTGAGAAACTCCTCCATCCTTGGCGACCGTGGGCGGAATTCCGGCAGTAGTTCAATATGCAGACGGCGCGCCCGGCGAGGTCGCGGGTGTGATGCTGGTGAACGTGCAGATCCCCACAGGGGTTCAGCCTGGAGGTTATGTGCCGGTGGTGCTGACGGTCGGCTCGACGTCGAATGTCGCGGGCGCGGCCTGGATCGCGGTGGCGGGAAACTGAGCGCCGGAAGCGGCTCTAGCGATCGTCGGCGAATCTGAGTTGTTCAGGCTGTCATTTAACCGCGCCGTTACACGACAAAAAAGCGACATCGCGCTTTTCGGCACCGGTATTGAAAGGGCCTGCCCGACCGATTTAGGCGATGGCGGATGCCCTAGTACCCATGGACCATTGATTCGTCCTGCCAAGCTGCCATACGCTTATTTGAAATTGTGTGGACAAATGATTTTGGAACGGCAGCTAATCCCCTTCGGCATTGCGATTTTTACTTTCCTAGGCTTAGCCAGCGCTCAAACCAGTTCCTACCTCATCACGACTGCGGTGGGCACCGGAACCAGAGGATCCAGCGGCGACGGGGGACCAGCGAACATGGCCGAACTGAACTTTCCTACCGCAGTTGCCATTGATATCGTTGGGAATCTCTATATCGCCGACCACTGCTGTCCAAATTAGCCAGCTAACTTGCTGGCAAACGCGGCTGCCGCGGTCGGCGAGAGGCTGAGTCCCTGATACTTGGATTGGGTTCAAGACAAGAACCAATTCAATCTCAGGAGACTCAGCCTAATGAAAGTATG
>DATDGT010000193.1:0-15892 GCA_036521975.1 Bryobacteraceae bacterium | reverse complement strand
CGTTGTTGCAGCAACTCCGGTTGACCCTCCCGGATCGGTTCCAACAGAATCGCGAATGTAGTGTAGACTCGGCAATCGCCTGAGCTGATTCTTAAGGGCTTAGCCGATTTTCCGGCCCTTCTGTGACGAACTTGGGTTAGGTTTTGAAGGTGTTGTTCTCGCCGTTTCCCCAAAAACCGGGAAGGGCCGGAACCGCCGGGCATCCCCTGGGCGGAATGCGCATGCGGCGGCGCTGAATAGGCTGTTTCAAACGCTTGGCGTAGCCGGGCCGCAGGGCAGGATCACGGCGGAAACGATCCGTGACGGAATGGACAAAGCCGCGAGGCGGAAGGAGGGATCAACATGCAGCAACCCGAACTAGTTCGCCTCGACCAGCACTACTCCCCGCAGTTTTTCGCGGAGCTTTGGGGCGTCTCTCGTGATACCATCGTGCGGTGGTTTCAGGATCTACCCGGAGTCCTGAAATTGTCGGAAACCGGAAAGCGCGGACGGCGGCGAGTGGAACTTCGGATTCCCTACAGGCTCGCCATGAGGGTGTACGAGGAACGGACGCGGTAAGCGCATGCTGAGTCTTTGGCGAAGGCACGAATTGAAATGTCCCCACCGGCGAAAGGGCCGCGCCTGGATCAAGTGTCAGTGTCCCGTGTGGTGCGACGGGGAGCTTGATGGAACGCGCATCCGAAAAAGCATGGAGACGCGAGATTGGGCGCGCGCTGGTCGCAAGCTCGCAGACCTCGAAGAGCGGACCCGAGGGAAAGCAGAACCCGAGCGAAGACGGAAGGCAATTTTAGAGGCCGTTAATATTTTCCTGGCCCAACTCTCGGCTCAGCCGTCCACCAACAAAAAATACGGCCGAATCCTGAATTTCTTTTCCGCTTTCGCAAGCGCGCGCAGTCTTGCGTTCGTGGATGAGTGGCGCCTGGACGATCTAGACGAATATCGGCTCGGGCGCCCCTTGTGCTCTTTGAGTTGGCAGAAAGAGCTTCAATTCCTCCGCACCTTCTTCGAGTTCTGTATGGATCGGGAATGGATCGAACGCAATCCGGCCAAGAAGATGAAGATGCCTCCCGATCCGAAGCCCAAACCCCGCGAACCCTACACGCGAGAGGAGATCATCAAAATCATCGCCGCGTGCGATGCGTTCGGCAAGCGGCCTTATGAACGTCTCCGGGCCAAGGCGATGATCCTGCTCATGCGGTACTACGGACTGCGAGTTTCGGATGTGGCAACGCTGCGGCACGACCGCATTCAGGGAAGCCAGATATTGCTACACGCGCTGAAAAACGGAGCGACAGTGTGGCTGCCGTTGTACCCAGACGTTCTACGCGCTCTGGAATGCGTTCCGCTTCCCCAGGGCGTATCCGCCGAGACCGAATACTTCTTTTGGAGCGGCGCGGGCGCTCGCGACGGTCACATCAAAACAGTGGTTCGGACGCTGCAAGCCGTCTTCGCCAAAAGCGGCGTAGCGAACGCTCACGCGCATCGCTTCCGTCACACCTTGGCCACGCAAATCCTCGTGAAGGGCGGCTCCATCGAGGATGCCGCCAACATTTTGGGCGATTCGCCGGAGATCATCCGCAAGCACTACATGAAGTGGTCGCGGGAATATCAGAGCCGTACGGAGGCGATTATGGCCCGCGTTCATGGCACGTTTACGGCACGCGAGAATTTTGCGCCTGTAAGTCTTGTAATTGCTGCAAATAGATTGGTGCTGGAGGAGGGGGTCGAACCCTCATGCCCAGTGAAGGGCGCGGGATTTTGAGTCCCGTGCGTCTGCCAGTTCCGCCACTCCAGCAAGTAATTGGCTCATTTGAGTTTAGCGTACCCTGAGAATTATCCGGTACAAGATGATCATGAAAAGAGGATAGGCGGGCCGGACGTTCTGCGGACGGATGCAAATACTCATGCAGAACAGCGAGCGGCTGACGCGCCAACCGATCCACGATTTTTGGAAGGCCAGCGAAGAGACCGTCTTCAGCGGGCAGAGCCGGGCGGAAGTGTACCGTTGGTGGAGCAAGTATTAGTGGCCCAGGAATTCGGGCGCGCCTGCCGCAGTCAAGACCAAGCGCTGGTCGAGGGAAGAACAGCGCGGTGATTCGCAAACTGGTCGGCTATGGCGACATCGCCGGCGAGCATAGCGAGGAATTGCAAAAGTTCTACATGGCGCATTTCAATCTGTATCTGACCTATCACCGGCCCTGCGGCTATGCGACGTTGACGGTGGATGCCCGCGGCAAGCGCCGCCGGCGCTGCCCCGTCGAAGACTACACCACACCTTACGAAAGGGTTCGTCGCTGGCCAAGGCGAGCCAATACCTCAAGCCCGGGATCACTCTCAAACAGTTGGACGCCTGGGCCGGCGCGATGAGCGATAACGAGTGCGCCGAAAAAAAGATGAATGCGGCCAAGCCAGCTCCTGCGCCCCTGCACCACCTCTCGCCTCTTCCGCGCACTTTCTGTGAAGCCGCATTCGAAGACAACGAGATCTATCTCTTCAGACCCAAAACCCCAGAAAGGAAGTCGGCCGCTGCGCGGCCTCCTCATCTCGAATTTTCATGATCACCTTGTATTAGAAACGAATCCTCGTTTTATGATCATTCTTGGGTTGGAAAATGCTGGCTTTTTCTAGTGATGGATCCTCTTATGTATGTTCTGTTCTTCGCTCGCGGAACCAGGGTACTCAGCTAAATGTTAGGGAAGTACCAAACCCTGCAGCAGCGAAAGGCTTTGCGCTAGACTAACTACAGTTCGGTGATTCGGGCCGTGGCGCAGCTTGGCTAGCGCGCTTGCTTGGGGTGCAAGAGGTCCCGGGTTCAAATCCCGGCGGCCCGACCAATCATTTCTTTTCATCTCAGCCATTTACCGCTCTCCCTGCGGCGTGCCGCCGCGCCACATCTGTGCCACATCCATACTGGCGCCCCGACTGCCGTCCATAGCGCATCTCCTGTCCCACGCCCTTTTTGCTCGCGCTTCGCTCATTGCACGGGCTCACTGCACGGACCCTCCCGCCCCCAGCAATTCGTCGAACATTCGCTGCTGCTGCGCCGTCTCCCGCTCCGGGTCGCTCAAAGTGTACAGATACGTCATGTCGAGGCTCGAGTGCCGCGCCGCTTTCTGCGCCTCCAGCGGTGTCGCGCCGCCCAGTTGTTGCCGCCACGTGATGTTCTGCCGCCGGAACGCGTGCCATCCGAAACCCGGATAATACAGTCCCAGCCGCTTCAGGATCGGCCGGAACTCGAACCGCAGCAGGTCCCGGTCGTCCGGCGGCGTGCGGCCATCCTCGCCCACAAACACGAACTCCTCGCGTTTGTGCGGCCCCGGATAGCGCAGCCGGAACTCCGCCAACATCGCCGCGCTCAGCCGCAGCTCCGCGTTCGAGGAATCGGTCTTGGTTTCGTCCTCTCCGCTCAGATCGCCCCGATACCAGCGCCGCCGGATCGCCACCCGCGCCCCGTCGAAGTCGATATCGCGCCAGCGCAGGCCCAGCGTCTCGCTGATCCTCAGCCCCAAACCGAACTGAATCAGCACCAGGAACCGCAGCCGGTCCGGCAGCGCCGCCAGAAGAGCACGCATCTGCTCCACGCTCAGCAGCCGCTTCTCGCGAACGAATTTCTTCTTCCCGATCCGCACCCCGCGCGTCGGGTTCTCGCCGTCCCAAAGCTTCCAGTCTTTAGCCGAGGTGAAGATCGCCGAGAGGATGCTCCGCAGGTTGTTGCGCGCCCACCAGCCCAAACTCTCCGCTTTGGCGCTCAGAAACTCCTCGATCGCCTGTCTGTCGATCTCGCACAGCTTCCGCTCCCCGAACGCCGGCAGCAGGTGGTTGTCGATCTGACTCCGATACTGCGCCTGCGTCGCCACCCCCAGTTGCCCCAGGCGCACCTCGAGGAAGCGCTTGGTCAAGTCGCGGAACCGAATCTGCGATTGCACCACAAACCGCCCCGCGTTGATCGTCTCCAGAACTTCCGCGCGTAGCTGCATCGCGCGCTTGCGCCCTATCTCGTCGACGAAGCCCAGCTTGTGCTCCTCGCGAACTTTCCGCCGCTCGCCGGTTACCTTGTCGATCCGCACTATGCTCGCACGGACGAAATAATAGGGGCGCGCCACATCCTTGCGCACCTCCAGTTTTCCGTTCTGGTATTTCTTGGGCATCAGGGTATCCTCCTCCAGGATCCTTCTGATTATCGCCGACGCCCCACCAGCCGTCATACCGGCCGCGTCCCCGCCAAGCCGAACGCGCGCGCGCCCGTCGTCCGCAAAGCGGAGTTCCCGAATGTCGCCCAGTCCTCCGACCGGCCGCCGCGGAGAGGCCTATCCTCCGGAGAAACTCGCGCACAACGGACTCGCCGGGCGCGGCCACTTCTCCCAAGTTTCTCATTCGTTTGACGCCGCACCCGGCGGCCCGTGCGCTCCGGCTGGCGGCCGGCAGCTACTAGCTTATAGCCGCTAGCTACTAGCATATTGACGATAGCCACTCGCCAACCCCCGGCCGCTACTAGCCCATAACCGGTGGCCGGCGCCGCCGCCGCGGCGGTCCCCAAACGCTTCACGGATAAGCCTCTCGCGATGCGCGTCCTCCAACTCGATTCGGAACAGACCAACCCTCCCCCAAGGATTGCCCCCCCGAGAGTCTCTCGGCTCGCGCATCGCGCGGGGCTCGCCCCCGCGCCCGCGCCTACTGCGCGAAGTCCACCACCCGATACCGGCACGTCACCACGTCGCCGTTCGAAAACCCCTGCCCATTGACCAGCGTCACGATCGCGCCGTTCAAGGAGAAATCTTCCCCGGCCGACCACAGCACCCCGTTCACGAAAATCTGCAAGCTCGTGGCCGGATTGGGGGCCTGCGAAAGCGTGTACGGGCTGGCCGCGGGCCATGCTGGGCAGGCCGCGTCCGAGTCCACGAAGACCATCGACGCGCGGACCGGAACTTGCCCGCGACTCGTCTCTTCCAGCGCCGCCGCCAGCACCAACAGCCCGGCGGCGACAGCAATAAACGAAACGATACGGTTCATATTTTGTCCTCCTAAGACAAAGCACTTATCCCACATCCGAAAGCGCAGCCCTCTTGCTGAGGACCGCATTGCTCTTGGATTCCAAAGCCGGGTCTTCTCTCCTCCGCAGCGACCAGCGCACGGACTTTTGGAGCTTTCTGTAAACCGACCTTCGGTCGATGCCCTCTTGCTCCGCCAGGTCCCGGATTCTCTGCGCCCGCTCTCTGTGCGGAAGCGCGCATAACTCGTTGACCAACTCTTCCCGGTACGGAGTTTTATAGTTGCTCGGGTGAGCGCGCGGTCTCCATCCCAGCAGGTCCAGTTCGTCCTCCAGGAGTTCAATTCGTCCTGTCAGGATTCTCAGTCGCTCCTGCAGGCCGTAGAGCGCCGCCAGCTTCTTGGCGCGCACGTTCTTCTCCAGCACTTGCTGGGCTTTTGATTTCCACTCGGTCCTTCGGAGCAACTCGCGCACAACGGACTCGCGTGCGGCCAGTTTGCCCGAGTGTCTCATTCGTTTGACGCCGCGCCCAGCGGCCTGTGCGCTCTCCAGCTTGAGTCCCCCTACCGGCCGGGATGCCGCCGCGGGCTTGGATGCCTGGGCGATGCCTACAGCCTCAACCGGCATACGTCACCTCCGCCGGCTCGACCACGTCGAACGCGAACACGCCCGCGTACGCGATTCCCCCGCCCAATTCCGTGGCGATCGCCAACCACCTGTACGTTTTTCCGCTTCCGGCCGGTCCGCACAACGCCAGCCACAGTTTCGCGTCGCGCTTTACCGCTTTCCTGAACATGGCGCCTCCTCTCAGAACGGACAGACCTCGTCACCACCACCCCGCCGCTCACTATCTCTCTCCCGCGCCGCCGGCTGCATCTCTTCCGCTTGCGTTCCCCTCCCTACGCACACGCACTTCGAGCACACCTCCTCCGACCAGCCCTCGCCCCGAATCGTCTCCGGCTCTCCCCCCATCTCCCCGCAGTTCGGACAGGCGCGTTGTTCCCGCCTCTCCTCCAAAAGTCGCTGCGCCTCCACCACACAAGCGCACAGGATGCGCCGGCTTTTACTTTTGCCCTTCAGCACCAACCACACTGCCGTTCGGGTGACGCCCAGTTGTGCCGCCATTCGCGCCATCGTCCCCTTATGGCCCTGCAGGACTTCTCTTACTTGCTTTCTTGCCAGCGTCTCCCCTGTGCTAACTTGTGTGTAGTTCATCATGCAAAACTATTATGCTGTTTTGCTGTCATGATGTCAATATGTAAAGATAGAAAACTGGATAAAAAATCTTTATGCCGAAGGAAGAGACCATAACCACCGGATTCCGGATCCCCAAGTCCCTCTATTGGGCCTTTAAGCACAAGGCGGTCGAGCGCCAGGTCAACGACACTGAGGCCCTCCGCCTGGCCATTCGCGAGTGGATCAATAAGGATGCCTCCTCCGCCCTACCCGGCGGCCAGGCGCTCGACAGCCCTTCCTCCCTGCCCCAGGCGGACATGCAAGAAAATCCTGTTGCGCCCAAAAACAAATCGGAATATCCTGGAAAAGACCCCGAAATTCAAAAATGGGTCGGGAAACTGGTCCAGGTTCTTGAGTCCCGGCATTCCGCCGCGATCCGTGTTGTACTCACGACACTTGTTGCTTTCAGCCGGTTTTCAGCAGTAGACCAGGAGGGTAGTGATAGTGCAGACTCTACAATTCAGGCCGAAAACGAAGATATCGCAAGGGCAATTAGCAACCTTCGTCGCGCTACAGAACGCGCAAAACGAAGCCCAGAAGGTCATAAAGAAAGAGGGGCAAAGACTGCTTGAAGCGATATTGGAGGGAGCCATAGTCGAGGATGGAACCCATATTGCCGAAATCGTCACACTTTTTAAGGGGAAAACGCTGATGAAGACGCTTCGCGTCCGGTAATTCCCCAGGGACACAAATGAGACGCGCGCTTTTTTCTCTGACCATCGGCCTCTGTACTGGCCCAGAGCCACGCGCCAGCTCCCCCGAAAGCGCAAGCGCCCGTTCCTCGCAACCGCCCGCCGCCGCCGTCGCGCGCCCCGTCCTCCGGTAAAGCAGACTTCAGCCCCCGTCGGGACCCCCAGCTTGCATGCTGAAGCCCGGGTCGCACGCTAAGGCTTGCGTGCTAAAACCCAGGCTGTATACAGAAGCCCAGGTGGCATGCTGAAGCTTGCTCACCCGAGGCGCCTTCCACCGAGTGCTCCTTGCCGCCGTGTCGCCGTGCGGCCAAAGCACTCGCCCGAAGCTGATAGACTGGGCCCACGGCCCGCAACAGCGCGCCGGAAAACCGGGAGAGTTCTTTCCATGTTTCGTCACAACATTCCAACCACGATTTTGTTCGCAGCCGCCTTCGCCGGCGCCCCTCTTGTGTTCGCGCAGGCGCCCAAGGAGGGCCGCGGCGGGGCGCCCCCGCCCGCTCCCCAGAAAATCATGCAGATCAAGCCGGACCTATATATCGTCACGGGCGCAGGCGGCAACAGCACCGTGCGCGTGACCAAGGCCGGCATTATCCTCGTCGACACCAAGAACCTCGGTGACCAGTTCTACAACGAACTCCTGCAGCAAATCAAAACTGTGTCGGACCAGCCCGTAAAGGAAGTCATCATTACGCACGTTCACCAGGATCACAGCGGCAATACCGGCAAGTTCATACAGGCGGGATCCCACGTGACGGCCAATGAGGGCGAGAAGGCGGAGCTCGCCACCTACACCAGCCCCGCGGGCAAACCGGAAGCGCCCAGCGCCACCTATACCAACAAAACCGTTATCAAGCTCGGCGGTGCGCAGGCCCTAGTCTTTCACTTCGGCAAGGCCCACACCGGCGGCGATTCCATCGTCTACTTCCCCGATTTGAGAGTCGTCAGCGCCGGTGACGTCGTAGTCGGCGTTCAGCCCAATTTCGATTACCCCAATGGCGGAAGCTTACTAGAGGCCCAGAAGGTTTTAGCGCAAATCGCCAAACTGAAATTCGATACCCTGGTGCCCGGCCATTCCGCTCCCAATACAACTACCATGACGCGAGAGGAGTTCGACGCGTACCAAAAGAAGGTCGACACCCTCGCGGGGCGGTTCCAGCAGCTCATCAAAGACGGCACCCCGAAGAATGAAATCCTCGCCAAAGTGAAAACCGACGACCTCGGCTGGAACGTAAACACCGCGCAGTGGCAGGCGCCCGGCCGCCTGGACCCGCTCTACCAGGAGTTCAGCCTGGCAAAGTAGGAAGCGGACCGGCAGCGCACAGCGACGCGGCGCGGGAACGAGCGCTCGCTAGAATCCCGACCCCTGCCCCGCCGGACTGCGCTGTGCGCTGAGAGTCAGTGGAGAGCGCGGCGAGTCCGTTGTGCGCGAGTTTCTCCAGAGTGATACGGCGGCCTGCGTCAGTTCAGTTCCTCAATCACCATCTGTCGAATGGTCATATTCTGACTTGCCGTGGCCGCGCCGCAAGTGAGCGTAAGGGTCAGCGCCTCCGATGAGTTAGTTGCAACGCTCACCGGGGACTGAATCGAGTTCTGGGGAAATAAGGAATCCGCTGCGCGGTCACCGCCGCCCACTTCGATGCTCGCGCTGCCGCTGGCTGCAGCCGTCCCCTGGAGCAGGAATTCCTGGAAAATTCCCTTCTCAGCGATCGATGCCTGAGACTGCGCGCCGGTGTCCCATACGGCCGTGCCGGATGTTCCGCCCCAGCGGATCCTAACCCTCATGCTGGACTCAGACACCGGCGTATTGAAGTCGTAGATGATCTGAATCCGCAGGATCTTTCCTTTGATGAGAAAGTTTGCGGGGACCGTCCAGCCCGGATCGAAGGCCGTCTCCGTTGTGCCGATCGTGGAGCACTGCAACTGCGGAGTTCCGGTGTCGTTTGTCGCGTTGTAGCTGTAGACCAGCCGCGGGAAATAACCGGTCGTAGACTGGTTGCCGCCCGCCGCCCATCGCTGCTGTGTCGAATCGAACCCAAGCGCTCCGTTGGCCGCAGGTGCGTAGCCTCCGGACGTGGGGACCTGAAACGCCGTGAGACTGGTGGAGGCGCTGAGATTCAGAACGCCGCTCGAATTGGTGCTGATGGCCGGCGATGAGTACGTCCATTCCGCCGTGCAGCCGAAACTTCCGCCGCTGTTGTATTGGAGCGAATTCGCCGTTGTGGTGCAAGGGCCGCTACCCCCGCCGCCCGAGGGCGCGTTCCCGATAGTCATGATTTCCCAGAAGGTGCCGTCATAGACCATCGAGACCGGCACGTTGGCGGGGAGGTCGCCAGCAGCGAGCGTAGAAGAGCCGAGCCATTTCCTAATATGTTTCGCGCCCAAGCTGTTCACATTGGTCGTCACGTCTCCGGTGTTGGCCGTGGTGGTCTGATAGATAATCGCGTCTCCGGCCGCCGGGGTGAAGCTCGGAGACGTGTTGCACGATTGCGCCGTCCCCGACCCTGAAGTGTCCGCGCACTTCAGCGGTGCCGCCGTCCCGTGCGCCGTGGCCGCCACAAGCTGCGATCCCGAATTCGTTCCCACCACCGCCCAGCTCGCCCCCACCGCCGCGCCGTTGATGCCCGTATTGGTCACGCCGATCGCCGTCGCCCCGCTCCCCGAGGCGTCCCCCGAAAGCGTAATCGTCTGGTTCGCCGTCAAGCAACTAACGCACATGAGATTCCCGGTCGTCGCATTCAAGCTCAGGGGGGCGCTCGCCGAAACCGCAACTGTTCCGGTGACCGACTCCGGCACAGAAATCCCGCAATTGCCAACGGTGGGCGGCTGGGAAGTCGTTCCGGTGTTGCACAGCATGCCGCCTGCGGCGATGCTCGCGAGACCCAGCGTTCCCGAGGTCGTGATCGTTCCGCCCGTCAGGCCGTTGTTGGTGGCGACGCTCGTCACCGTGCCGCTTCCGCCTCCGCCTCCGCCCCCGCCGGCGGTGAGGTTGGTCCACGTGCCCTGACTGCATCCGTAGAGCGCGGGTGGGCTGGCGCTGAAGGCGTATCGAATCTCCACGCCTGTGCAGCTCCCGTTCGGCGCATTCACCACCCACACCAGAGGCACGTTGCGAAACGCCGGATCCAGCCCGCCGTTAAATCCTGCCGGATCCTGGCAGCGCGCCTCGCGCGCGGCGCAAGCGAGCAGTAGTGCCAGCCCCGCGCCTTTCCACACCGCCCTAATCGAGCCGCGACCGTCTCCGTCTGAGCCGCAACTCGTCCCAACAGAGCCGTGACGGGGTGCCCTCTGCGCCGGGAGCGGTCCCGCCCCCGTCTTATGTTCCTCCGTGACCCCCGGATGCTGCGCATGACACTCCTCGGCCCACTTCCGCCGTTCCGCCGGCGCCAGATGCGGAACGCACCGTTCGGCCTCGCGCAAAAAATACTCCAGCGAATGCCTCATAAATAGCCCTCAGCTTTCAGCCGTCAGCCGTCAGCTAGCTGATTGCTGAGAGCTGACCGCTGAAAGCTACCTCCTCATATCTCGTCCTGGAAAAACGTCGTCGCTCCGCTCACCGCTTCCACGTAGCCCGCGATCGCGCCCGCCATATACCGTCCGCCCAGCGCACTGAAGGTGTACGTTCCCCCTGCGCTCACCCGCCGCGGCGTGTTCGTCGCCGAGGGCTTCGCCACCAGAAAATCTGTCGTCGGCCAGCCGTTCACGCTCGGGTCTTCACCCACCGTGATCTCGCCGCACTGCGTCTGCGCCACGATCTGCGTGAACTGGCTCGATCCCACCGTGATGTGCTGCGTATTTCCCGGCATTACTGTTCCTCCTCCGGTTGTGCAGCCGCCTCGTCCGGCTCGGAACCGCTCCCTGACGGTCGCGGCTCTGCTTGAGGTGCTTGGGGCCCGGCTGACTGGGCCGCCGCCGGCGTCTCCTGACTCCTGACTTCTGTCTGCTGACTCCTGGCTCCTGTCGACGCGTACTGCCCCTCCAAATACTTCACCCGCGCTTGCGGATCCTGCGGCGTCTGCGCCCACGCGTTGCGCATGCGCGCGGCCACGCGCGGATGCGCGATCATCGTTTCCATCATTGCGGCGTTCACCCCCTGCTGCGTGATCAGCGGGTCCCAGTTCGCCTTCTTCCCCACAGCGAGCGCCGCCCCCCACTGCCGCTGGAACGGGGCCTTCTCCTGCTCCGCGATGGGGCCTCGCCCCTCCGGCTCGGCCCCGCTCTGCGCCACCGCCTGCCGATAGGTGTCCCGCGCCTTCTCCTGCGCCAGTCCTCCTATCCTGCTCCCGCCGTTCTTGTAGAAATCGGCGAAGCTCCCTTCCCAGTCGCCCGGATGCCTTCGCATGGCCCAGTTCATAATCGAGGCGTCCCGCAACTGGATCGCCCGCGTCTGCGCCGCCGCGACTGCCTGCGCCGCCTGCGCCGCAGCGACCGCTTGCGCCGCCCGATTCACGTATGGCATAAAGTTCCCCATGTCGATCTCCCTTCGGCTTTCAGCTATCAGCGATCAGTTATCAGCTAGCTGAAAGCTCTCCACTAACTCAGCGCACAACGCAGCCCGGCGCGGCGGGGAGTCAGGGACTCGGGTGAACGCCCGGTCCCGCGCCGGGCGCTGTGCGCTGACAGCTTCGATCACGCGTACACCAGCCCGCCCACCGTATCCCCCAGAGTCCCGGCCGAACTTGTCCCGCTGCCCAGAGCCCCCATCCCGCTCATCAGCCCCGGAATGCTCGAGCCTATGCCACTGAACATACTCGCCAGCGAATTGGCCGACCCCAGCGCCCCCGCCGCCTGCGCCTGAGCCCCGCCCAGCATGTAATTCATCGCCTGCTGCGTCCCTTGCATGCCCGCCGTGCCCGAATACTCCTGCCCCGCCAGATTCTGCCCCGCGTTGTATTGCGCCGCGTTGATCCCTGTGTTGCCGCCGTAATAACCCGCGTTCAGAGTGTTGGAAGCCTGCGGCGCCCCAAACGCATTCATCGCCTGGTTGTATTGATTGCTCGCGTTGAGCCCCGTGTTGGTCAGCGCCGAAAGATTCGCCAGCGTGGCGTTCTGATTGGTCTGGAACGAGTTCAACGCATCGTTAAACGCGTTCTGATAATACGTGCTCGCCACGTTCTGCCCGTAGTTCTGCAAGGCCTCCGCCGTTGCGCCGGAGTCGGCGACACCCGAGGCCGCCGCGGTGTTGTTGAGCGCGTTCGCTCCCTGCTGGATCTGGAACTGCATCGCCGGCGTATTCACCGAATTGGCCGCATTAAAGCTGAACTGCGGATTCGATTGCGCGTACTGGCTAAGCAGATTCACGCCCGTGTTGCCCGCGTTCAAATATGGATACAGCGTCTGGCTCGAATTGCTGAGCAGATTCGCCAGCGTGCTGTTGGCCTGCCCCGTGGCCGCGTTCACCCCCGAGGCCGCATTCGTCGCCGCGCTATTGACGTTCCCTGCGTTCGTGTTCAGCGCATTGTTGACCGCGTTCTGGGCGTTGTTGGTCGCCTGCTCCATCGCGCCGGTCGCATTCTGCGCCGCGTTCGATAAATAATCCGCCGCCTTATTCGAAGCCGCCGATCCCAGAATCCCGCTCAGCAGCGACGACCCAATCGAAGCAATCGGAAAAGCCAAACTAGCCATATCAATTCACCAGGAGTCAGAAGTCAGGAGTCAGGAGTCAGAATCACGCCGCGCTTCTGTCTCCTGGCTCCTGACTCCTGTCTCCTTTCTCCTTTCTCAATGCACCTCCACCGGATTCACCGGCAGCGCCTGCGGCCAGCTCATCAACTGCGTATGATCCGCCGCCCACAAATTCACCAACGGAATTCCCTCGTTCTTCGCCGCCAGATACGCCAGCGTCCACGGACACGATCCGTTGAACCATCCCACCAGCAGCGCCGTGTTCGCCTCGGTCCACGAAAGCGTCCGGTAGGGGTACCGCATTGTCGTGAGATGGTTCGCCTGATTGAAGTACGTCGCCTGCCAGCTCAAGCCCTCCATCTTGAAGCGATTCAGCCCGCTCCCCGCCTGCGCCGCGAACTGCGACGGCAGATTCACATACGTGTTCAGCCGCCCTCCCTGCGGAAAGGGCAGCGGCGCCGTGTAATAGCAGCTCGGAAAGTTCACGTCCAGCGGATACAGCAGCTCGAACTTCGCTGAAGCCTCGGCCGCCAGCACACCGGAAATAATCGTCGAAATGTGCGTGTAGATCCGGCCCCGCAAAAAGTTCGCATCGGCATACGAATTGATCGATGGATCGTCGTCCTGCGTGTAAAAGCTCGCCAGCGCCCGGCCTAGCGCCGTCATTGCCGCTGCCTGCTGATTGGCATCGTAGAACGCCATCCCGCCTCCGCTCACCGTCCCCGCCGCCGCGGGCGACCCGAGCGGCCACGTCGATCCAATCACCGTGAAATGCGTCGGGTCCACCACCGTAATCGTCTGCGTCCCGTCCACGATCCCCGTGCCCGCGAGAATGGCCGTTTGGCTTGTCGCAAAACCGTGCGGCCCCGAGGTCTCTACTTCGATCAAGCCCCCTCTGTCCGAAAATCCCGCGATCGTGAGGCTCATCGTTTCCGAGAAGAACCAGTGCAGAATCTCCCCGAATTGCAGCCAGGGCGTGAGCCCGGCGCCCGCCATAATGCCCGCCGCCTGCACATAGCAGTTCTGCAAATACGGCGTCACGGTGGAGGGATTGAACGCGCACTGCGCCGTCTGCACTTCCGCCAGCACAGAGTCTCTCACTGACGGGCTATAGCCGCCGGAGTTCGCCAGCTCCGTCGTCAGCTTATAATGATTCGCGTCCGTTACCGTAATCGCCCATTGCCCCGACCCCGTCCCGCTCGCGATGCTCACCACGTATCCGCTGTAGTAGCCATGTCCGGTCTGCGTAATTGTTGACCCCGAGACGCCGTCCACATATCCCGCGCCCCAGGAGCCGAAGCCTGTATCGGTCAGCACGATCGTCCCGTCCGCGAATCTCTGTACCCACGCTCCCGCCGCGGTGTTCTGGTCCGGCGCGCCCAGCAGCTCCTGGCTGAACGCCACCGTCATGGTCTGTCCCGCCGCCTGCATCAATCCCGCCAAGTCCGTCAGATAATCCACAAACGCCCGGTTCACCGGCAAAGTCTGTGCCGGATCGACGTTCCACGTCCCTTCGTTCCCGGCATTGATATCGCCGGTCGTAGAAACGCTCCCCGTCGCGCCGGCCGATGTGTAGACGCTCAAGGTAAACCCGTTGATCGGCGAAATGCAGGTGACCGTAAACTGGCCCGCTGTGCTGGTGGGCGCGGCCCACACTCCCACGAACAGCCCGTTCACTCCATTCACCAGCCTCTGAGCCAGAGTCCCGAGCGTATCGGCGGGATAGGCCGCCGCGCCGAACGTCGTCCCTCCGATATCCACGAAAATCGCATCGCCATCCCCGAAGCCCGTGCCGGTAGAAAACGTCCCGCGCAGCGTTACTGTGGCCTGATGGAAGCTGCCTCCATAACGCACGCGCTTCAGCGCGAAAAACACGCCTGCGTAGAAATCCAAATCGCCCTGAAACCCCAACTGCTGCGAAAGCCACAGCGCCCGCGCCGGCGGAATTTGATAGGTCTGGCCCGTGTCGTAGTCGAACGACGCATTCACTCCCGCGTAGGTCTGCGAAGGCGCCGCCACTGTGCCGCTCGCAACCGCCGCCTGGATATAGTCGAACCAGCACGTCCCCGATGCCACCGTCAGCTTCACCGTATGCTGCCCGGGTGCAACCGATGAGGCCAATAGCCGGCGCGAGGTCACAGAGACGCTCAGTGCCGTATCCAACGCGGGCTGAGCGATGCCGTCCAACTTGACATTAAACGTGCCCAATCCAGGCCCGAGCACCGTTCCCAAGTACAAATCGTGCGTCGATTGGCACGAATAGAAAATTGAGACACTGTCTCCCGCGTGTGACGACGAGCTTGCGAAGCCGCGATAATAGAAACCTTCGGTCGGAGTCCATCCAGAACCCGAGAACGTAGTCCAGGAGTCCTGGCTGCCCACAATCACGCTGCCCGCGCCGGCCACGTTCAGCGGCGTGACGTTATTGGGATCGGTCACCGTCCAATTCGAGAAGACGTAAGAGAACTCGCCCCCCACGAATGCCTTCAGCGTCTGATCGGCGTCCGCCCCGGTGAGGATTGTGTCGATCGGCAGCGGCGGCGCGAGCGTCAACCAGCACTGCACCAGGCTCGTCAATCCCAACGCACTGAAATCGATGTGCACATGAAAGCTCGTTGGATCGACGCCGCCCGTAAGCTTCGAAGCCCCCGCCGGCGTCAGGTAGGTCGTCGCGGTTTTATGCATCGTTAGCAGCTCGATGGTGTTTCCATCGTTGCCCGGCTGACTGCATTTCACCGTGAAACTCGATCCCGACTGCGTCGCCGTCAGTGGTACTGTCGCCGAAGTCGCGGCGTTGATCTGCGAGACCAGTTCGGCCGCTACCGTCGCCGTTGTATCTCCCGTGTTCACCACGTAATCGAAAACCACGTTGCCCAGGTACATCAGTTGCACTCGGTCATATTCCACCGGAGTCCCATTCACCGTGTAGGTCTGGCTCGCTGCTACCTCGCCGGTAGTGCTCGTAATGTCCAGCGCCACCGTTCCCGAAGTTCCGTCCGATTTGATGTAGCTCAGCATTCCCCACGGCACGCTCTGGAATTTGGTCGATCCCGGATACATGCCGTTGGTAATCGCCAAATCGAAATCGAGAACCACCCCGGTCAAATTGAAATTTGGAAGATAGCGCGTCTCCGGCAAATGTCCGTATAGGTCGTCTACGTCCTGCAGCACCAGCACGACGAAGTCCGCCAAATCCGCCCAGACCCCGCTCACAGTGGACCCAGTGGCCGAGGCATGATTCATCGAAGCCGCGCACCCGCGCCGGTCAAACCCGCGCAAATACATGGTCCGGTGCGGCTGAAATGTCGCCAGCGTACTCATGCCGGCCCCACAGTAGACAGGAGACAGAAGACAG
>DATDGT010000192.1:0-41432 GCA_036521975.1 Bryobacteraceae bacterium | reverse complement strand
ATTCCGACAAAACCCTTCTTGGCTCTGCTGCCGGGGAGCCGGCCCGGCGAGGCCTCGCGGCACCTGCCGGTGTTGCTGGAAGCCACCGCGCTGATACTGAAAAATCATGAGCTTACACCGGTGCTCGCGCTGCCTCCCGGGTTTCCTATGGAACCAAATTTCAGGGAACGCATTCGCGCTGCATCCATCCAACTAGTCATAGGGCGCACCTGGGATGTGCTCGCCCGGAGCGAACTGGCTTTGGCCGCGAGTGGAACCGTGACCGTCGAAGCCGCGCTGCTGGGCATTCCCATGGTGACCTTTTATCGCGTAAACGCGCTAAGTTGGATACTAGGGCGGCGGCTGGTTCGAGCGCCGTTTTTGACCATGGTGAATCTGGTCGCCGGCTCGCCGGTTGTCCCGGAGTTGATGCAGCGCGACATGACTGCGGAGCGGATTGCGGCGCAAGCGCTTCGGCTGCTGGACGATTCGGACGCGCGCGCCGTCATGCGCGCGGAATTGGCCAAAACCGCCGGACGATTGAAGACCGGGCGCGATCCTATGGAGGTCGCGGCGGATTGGATTGAGAGGTTGTGGAGTGAAAAACATTAGGCTGAGTGGGCTTGCGGCCGTCGCGATTATTCTGTCGCCCGCTTTCGCGCAGACTCGTGGGGGCCAGCAGCGCATCGACGTTCAGGGTTACGCGATCGACCTCGCGGTGGACCCCCAAGCGCAGACGCTCAAAGCCGTCGCGAAAGTGAGTTTCATGGCGGTCGACGACGCCTCCAGCATTTCCTTCGAGCTGAACAACTCTCTGAGCCTGGAAAAAGTCACGGACGACGGCGGGCGCCAGATTCCCGCCTCGCGGCTGCAGCAAGACATGAGCGTGCGCCTGAGCCTGCCGGAGCCGGTAGCGCGCGGCAAAACCGCTTCGGCGACGTTTTACTACGACGGCAAACTTACCGGCGATGAGGAATCGCCGGTATTTGGCATTCGATTCGCGGCCATTCATCCCGATTTCGCCTACCTGATGTATCCGGCGCGTTGGTTTCCCGTGAACGACTACACGGTGGACCGGTTCGGCATGGATTTGAAAGTGACGGTTCCGGCGGGCTACCGGGTTCTGGGCAGCGGCATCGATTCCTCGGAAGCGGCGCAGGGCGGCGGCTCGACCTTCCACTGGGTTTTCAAGGAGGCTTCCTTCCCGGGAAGCATCGCGATCGTCAAGGGCGACCCGAAAGTGGTCTCGGCGGGCGGCGTGAACACCACGTTCTACTTCCGCCAAGCCGCCGATATGGCGCAAGCCTACGGCGACGAATTCTCTCGCGCCATGATCTACTTGACCAGCGTTTATGGCTCGGCCTTGAAGCGCAACCTGACGGTGGTGGAAACCGAGGCGGGCGCGCCCAACGGCTATTCAGCTCCGGGTTTGATTTTCCTGGCGCCGGGCGGAATCGGCAAGCAAGTGAACATGCGCCTGGTGGCCAATGAGGTTTCGCGGCAGTGGTGGGGCGCGCTGGTTTCGGCTTCCAGCCGCAATCATTTGTGGATCGAAAACGGCATGGCGCGCTACGCCGAGCTACTCTACGTGGATCACGTGAACGGCTCCGGCGCCTTGGAGCAACAGGTTCACGACACCTACGTCGAAGCGCTCACTGTGGAGCAGCCTCCGCTGATTCAGACCGCGCGACTGGAAGACTATTCGCCGGAGTTTTGGGCGGCGACTGCCGGCAAAGGCGCGGCGGTGCTGCACATGCTGCGCGGAGTGGTCGGGGACGACGCTTTCTTCCAAATTTTGAAAACCGTGCCGGACCGCTTCGCCTATAAATCGATCAGTACCGACGATTTTCGCAAGGCGGCGGAGGAAGTGAGCCAACAGACGCTGAATTTCTTCTTCGTCAACTGGGTCGAATCGAGCGGTGCGCCCGAATTCAAACTGGAATACACCGTTTTCCGCACTCAGAAAGGCTTCCGCGTGGTGGGAAAAATCACGCAGGACCTGGACACGTTCAGCATGCCGATATTGGTGCGTATCGAAACGGAAGGCAATCCCGAGGAGAAGGTAGTGCAGGTGGCGGGCACGAGCTCGGAATTTTCCATCGAGACATTCGGCAAGCCGCGGCCGGGCGGCATTACCCTGGACCCCAAGGGCCACGTGCTGCACTTCGATAACGCGTTGCGCGTAGCGGTGGCCATCCGGCGGGGCGAACAGTTCGCCGAGATCAGTGAGTTCAGCGACGCGCTCAAGGAATATCAGAAGGCGCTGGACGTGCAGAAAAACAGCTCGCTGGCGCATTACCGCATCGCCGAGATGTATTTTCTGCAAGCCACGTGGCAAAGCGCGGCGAACGAATTTCGCGAAGCGCTGAACGGCGATTTGGAGCCGAAGTGGACCGAGGTGTGGTCGCACATCAAATTGGGCTGGGTGTTGGATGTGAGCGGGCAGAGAGATCGCGCGGTGAACGAATACAAGCAGGCGCTCCGGACCAACGACAATACCGCCAACGCGCAGGAAGAAGCGCAGAAATATATCAACTCGCCGTACGAGCGTCAGCGCGCGTCGAACTAAGTAGAGCAGGCTTTAGCCTGCAACCTGGGCTTCAGCCCAGGTCCGGACGGAGGCTGAAGCCTCCGTTGCAGGCTAAAGCCTGCTCTACCAAATGATCGAGTGTCAAATCACAAGCGGGGCAGGAGAGCGCTATGAATGGCCCGCCAATGGTTCGCCCGATTGGGTGCAAATTCGTGAAAAAGATCTTTCGGCCCGCGAACTTTACGAACTGGTCCGCGGTGCGTTGGAGCTGCCCAATCCGCGAGACGTCAAGTTCCTGGTGAACACGCGGGTAGACGTCGCGCTGGCCGCTGGCTGCGCGGGCGCTCACCTTCCTTCGGGTTCCCCTCCCCCCCGATTCTGGCGATCGATTTCCCCGCCCGGATTTCTTTTTGGAGTGTCCTGCCACGCGGTTGAGGAGGTTCGCCAAGCGGAGCAGGACGGCGCAGATTACGTGTTGTTCGGCCCGGTCTTCGCGCCGCTCTCGAAATCGTCGAATCTCAATCCGCGTGGATTCGAGGAACTGGCCCTGGCCGCCGCGTCCGTGAAAATCCCCGTGCTCGCACTCGGGGGAATCACGCGGCAAAATGAGGCGGCGTGCGTGGCCGCGGGCGCGGCGGGAATCGCCGGTATCTCCTTATATCAGACCTGTTAGAATCTCTCCGTGGCCGCTTCCGCGCCCAAGCAGGCGTACTCGCGGGAAGAGATGCGCCGGCTTCTGGATATTTCCGAGCGCCAGCTTCGGAGTTGGGAAAAACAGCGCCTGGTAGCATCGTGCGAGGCGTATGGCTTTCGCGAGCTGGTGGCGCTGCGGACGTTGGCGAAGCTGCGGCGCGATCGAGTGCCCCCGGCGCGCATCCGGCAAGCTCTGGCCGCCATTGCGCAAAAGCTGCGGCATGTGGAAAATCCCCTCACCGAGCTGCGGGTGTACAAGGATGGAAAACGCATTCGCGTGGAGGCGGAAGGCCGCGCCATGGAAGCCGTCTCGGGCCAGTTGTTGCTGGACTTCGATCGCGATGAATTAACGCGGCTGGTGGAACTTCGGGTCAGGGAGCCCGGCCCAACCGAGCGGCGCAAGGAAGCGGAGCGTTGGTTTCAACGCGCTCTGGACCTGGAGCAATCGGGAGCGCCGATCGAAGACGTCATCGCGGTGTACGAGAAGACGCTCGAGCTCGATGCGCAATCGGCTGGGGCGTTGGTGAACCTGGGCACCATTTATTTCAATACGCGCCGATGGGAGGAAGCCGAGCGATACTATCGCGCGGCCCTGCAGGCAGACCCGGGCTATGCGCTGGCCCATTTCGATCTCGCCAATCTTCACGATGAGCGCGGCGAGCGGGACAAGGCGCTGGAGCATTACGAGGCCGCGCTCCGCATCGCGCCGCATTATGCCGACGCGCATTACAATCTGGCTTTGCTCTATCAAGGCTCCAACCAGCCGATGAAAGCGGTGCATCATTGGACGAGATATCTCAAGCTCGATCCCACGAGCCACTGGTCCGAGATCGCGCGCAGGGAACTCGAGAAGCTGCGGAAAAGTACGATACTGCCTGGATCGAGGGGCTGAACCGAGACTCCACTTGCTAAAGCCCCGCCAGGCCCGGCTGGGAAGCTGGGCTTCACTAACGATACAGAGTTCTTCTAAGGACAAAGTACTTTACCATTTATGTGGTCCCAAGAACCTTTCACTTGGTTTCATCTGGCCTTCATTTCTCCAAATCTTCGCCCCCAATTGATCGCAGCCTACTCTTCCACGGCCGCTCGAGTTCCCGCGCGCGATCTGGGACCAGTGACTCGCGGGATCAGCCTCAGATATCTCGTCCAGTGATGCGCGTCTTGTATACTGGAACAGCACGTTCGCGAACTCACCTTCAGGAGAAGCGTAAAATGAACCACCGATCGATTCTTAGTCTGATGCTCGCCGCGGCGCTGGTGCTGGCCGTCGGCGTTTCCGTAGCGCGAGCCGCCGATCCGCCGGCCGTGAACACTCAAGCTCCCGATTTCACCCTGAAGTCGCAGGAGAACAAGACCGTCAGCTTGCACGATTTCCGGGGACAGTGGGTCGTGCTTTACTTCTATCCGAAGGATATGACGCCGGGCTGCACCATCGAAGCCCACAACTTCCAGGCCGACCAGGATAAGTATACGAAGATACACGCGGCCATTGTGGGAGTGAGCGTGGATCCCGTGGATTCCCACGTGGAATTCTGCACCAAGGAAAACCTGACGTTCAAGCTGCTCTCCGACGCGGATCACAAAGTGGTGAACCTGTACGGCTCAACGCAGAAGTTCGGCACTACGGAAGTGGCGGCGCGGAACACATTCCTCGTTGATCCCCAAGGGAACATCCGCAAGGAGTTCATAAAAGTGGATCCGAATCCGCACAGCAAGGAAGTTCTGGCCGCGCTCGACGAATTGCAAAAGAGGTAGCGCGCGGCGGCCGCATGAAGGCTGTCCGGATTCACGAGTACGGCGGCCCGGAGGTTCTGCGGTATGAAGACGCGCCACGTCCGGAGCCTGCCGAAGGCGAAGTGTTGGTGTGCGTCCACGCTGCGGGTGTAAATCCCGTCGATTGGAAGGCGCGCGCCGGATATCTGCGGGAAATGATGAAATACCCGCTCCCGCTGACTCCGGGGTGGGATTTTTCGGGAACCATCGAAGCAGTCGCATCGGGCGCGGGAAGCTGGCGCACGGGTGCGGAAGTTTACGCCCGCCCGGACATTTCGCGCAATGGCGCCTACGCGGAATACATCGCGGTGCGGGCATCTGAAATCGCGGCCAAACCGAAATCCCTCGATCATATCCACGCCGCGGCGATTCCCCTGGCCGCTCTTACGGCTTGGCAGGCGCTGTTCGACGCCGCCCGGCTTGCGCCGGGGCAAAAGATTTTGATCCACGCGGCGGCGGGCGGAGTGGGGCACTTCGCGGTGCAGCTTGCCAAATGGAAGGGAGCGTTTGTGGCGGGAACGGGGTCCGCGCACAGTCGCGAGTTTCTCGAGGGATTGGGAGTGGATCAATTTATCGATTACACGTCCACGCGCTTCGAAGACGCTGTGCGGGATTTTGACGTGGTCTTGGATACCGTGGCGGGAGAAACCCGGGCGCGCTCCTGGGGTGTTCTGAAACAGGGCGGTGTGCTGGTTTCCATACTGGGACAGCCATCACAGGAAGAAGCGAAGGCGCATGGCGTTCGGAGTGCGGGAATTTTCGTGCAGCCGAATCCGTCGCAGTTGGCCGAAATCGCCGAATTGGTGGACGCGGGAAAACTCAAACCTCATCTGGAAGCGGTTTTTCCTCTTTCCGAAGCCGTCAAGGCGCAGGAGCTGAGCCAGACGCTGCACGTGAGGGGAAAGATCGTCCTGCGAGTGGTGGCTGCGAATAATGTAAGATGAGCGCCTACCAACGCAAGCCGCCGCCATTCCTCGCCCGCTGCGCGATGGGCCTGTTTATCGACGGATTTTTGCGTCCGTTCATCCAGGTCATGGCGAAATTGGGGCGCGCGGACCGCGTTTTCGAACACATGGGTCAGCGGCGCAAGAAGCAGCTTGCCAGGCAGAATCCGTTCGCGGGATATGTCCCCACCGAGCGCGACGTCTTCGTCGCCGTGTATGTGAAAAGCGGAACGAACTGGACGATGCAAATCGCTCACCAGCTTTTGAACCATGGAAAAGGCGAATACGCGCACATCCATGAAGTGATTCCATGGCCCGATCAGCCGATGGGGCCCCTGCGTAACTATGCCATTCCCTTGGAAGACCAGTCGGTTTGGCGCGCCTCGCCCGAGGGGAAGCGCGTCATCAAAACGCACCTCCATTGGGAAGACCTGCCGTATTCGGGAAATGCGCGTTATATTTGCGTGATTCGCGACCCCAAGGACGTTTTCGTTTCCAGCTACCATTTCTTTGGATCGCTTCTCCCGCTCCCATCCCTGGATCTTTGGATCAAGTTATTCTGCTCCGAAAATATGTTGTTCGGATCCTGGGCCACGTGCGCGGCGGGGTATTGGGCGCAGCGCCACCAGCCCAACGTGCTGTTGCTTTCGTTCAAATCCATGAAGCGCGATCTTCCTGGAACGGTTCGCAAGATTGCCGATTTCCTTGGACTTCGCGCGGATGAAGACATCATCCGGCGCGTGGTGGAGCGCTCCACATTCGAATACATGAAGAAGATCGATTACAAGTTCGAGGTGTGGAAGATGATCCCTTGGCGCTCCAAAGTTCCGCTGATTCGGAAGGGCACGCAGGGTGGCTCTTCGGAGTTGCTCAGCCCGGAACAGCAGCGTGAGATGGACGCGTATTTCCTAAGCGAGCTGAAGCGGCTGGGCTCGGATCTACCCTACGAAGAGTTTGCCGATGTGACCCTGCCGCTGGCGGCGGCTCAATAGCTTTGCTCGACTTTGACGCGCACAACGCATTCGCTGTGCGCTATTCCGAAATCCGAATGCAAAATCGCGGATGAGAACGGTCGACAATGAATGGATCTTTCAAACCTTCGCGGACCATCCGAGCTTTTTCACAAAGAGGATGTTTGGCGGACTGGCCGTCTACCTCTTCGGCCGTCAGATGATGCTCCTGGTGGAACCAACCATGAGCGGCCGGTGGAAGTGGCATGGCGTCCTGATCTGCACGGAATACGCGCATCAACCCGCGATCATGGAAGAGTTCCCGCAACTGGCGCCTCACGACATCCTGAGGAAGTGGCTCTACATCGACTCCCGCCATGAGGACTTCGAGCTGGCGATGGAACGAGTGGCCCAAGCCATCGCGCGCAACGATCTGAGATTCGGGATTCACCCGCGCCCAAAGAGTCGCGGTTGACTGTAAGATCGATGTCGCGAGTCACTCGCGGTTCACCCCAGCGCTGTACGGCGATTCCTCCGATAAAACAGAAGCGCAGCCATTGTGATCGCAGAAAACCTGGAGTTCGCGCGCGGTTTCCAGAAGACCATTCATCGCGGGAGCTTGGCCAACCAGCTCTGCATCTCTACCAGTCCGGATGAAGGTCGAGGAGGCAGAGTCCTCAATGCATGGTTGAAAGCGCTTTCCAGCGCAGCCAGAACCGCGACGTTATCGGCCGCCCTGATCTCCCGGCGCCGTACCGCTTCAAGTTCCGGGCCCGCTTCCTGCCAGGCCTGAACCCACCGTCTTAGCATTTCACGCTCGCTCATCGTTCTTTATTATGAGCCCGCTCGCCGCGTTAAAGGGCCTTAGGATTGGTTACCGCGATCCAGTAAAACCTATCGGCATGTCACGGCGCGCGGAACAGCGCCCGGAATCCTTCTTGTTCGAAATGCCGGTCATTCGTAAGCGCTTCCGCGATCCCCTCCCGGCGCGTCTGCATGGAAATACAATCGGTGAGGCTGTAGCCTTTGTCAGGCCGCGCGTTGTACAGTGTCAGGCCGTCGAGGAATCCGTTTCGGGTCTGGGGAACAACTCGAATATCGGGATCGTGTTGCAACCGAAGCACGGCCAAGCCAACTTCACGCCTCAGCTTCGTTGACGACGCGCAATAGGCGAGCAACTCGGTGAGAACCTCGTCGGTTGTAATAACGCTTCGCGGCCCGAGTTTGGAGCTGAACTCCATTACTTCTCTATGAGCCGCGTCCTTAGGATTGGTCAGCGCAATCCAGTAAAACGTATCGGCGAAGAACACCTTCACCCGTTTCTTTTAGAGGTAGTGGTCGTGTTCGCTCGCACCATCGGCGGGCAGATTCTCAAAGACCTCGGCTGGCAGCGCGTGGATACCGCGCGTGAATGATTTCCAGAAGGGTTGCGGTTTTCCTTCTTCGCCACGGCCGTGTTCCATTTCCCCAGGCACAAGCGGCGGCTCGTGGGCCAGAAGCACCTCGCGCACGAGAACCTCGACGGGAACGCCTTTCTCCGTCGCCTTGGCAAGGTACGCCTGTTCAATTTCCAGCGGAAGATCGAGCATAAGCGTCATAAATCTAGCCTTTCAGATTAATAGTATGTCATCAAATGGGGTCCGGCATCTCGCTGCACGACCTTGCCGCTACCTGCGGTTCAGTAGCTTCAGCAGATCCCACAGCTCCCTTACGTCGGCCTCGGTGGTCGCGATATCCCCAATGGCCACGCGGTGCGCTCGACCGGCTTTCCTCCTGTAGTAAGATCAAATGCACCCGGAGGAGCTGCCTATGGAGCAGGAGCGTTGGCGCAGGGCGGAGGAATTGTTTCACGCCGCGTTGGAGCGCACGCCCGAAGAGCGCGGGGCGTTTCTCGATGTGGCCTGCGGCGGCGATGGCGAGCTTCGGCGGCAGGTGGAGGTGCTTGTCTCGAAGGACGAGCATGCCGGCAGCATATTGGAAAAGCCCGCGCTCGAAGATGCCACGGTCACGATGCCGCTCCGCGAGTCGCTGGTGGGCCGGCAATTCGGACCTTATCGCATCGTCGCGCCCCTGGGCGCCGGCGGCATGGGCGAGGTCTACCGGGCGCACGACAGCAAGCTTGGCCGCGATGTCGCGATCAAAACGTTGCCGCTCGAGTTCATGCGCGATCCGGAGCGCCTTGCGCGCTTCCGCCGCGAGGCGCGAACCTTGGCGTCGCTGAATCATCCCAATATCGCCGCGATCTACGGCATAGAAGAGTCCGGAGGAGCCGACTTCCTCATTCTGGAACTGGTGGAGGGGGAAACGCTCCATGGGCCTCTGCCTATCCCCGAGGCTTGCCGCACTGCGAAGCAAATCGCCGAAGGATTGGAGGCTGCGCACGCGAAAGGCATAGTTCACCGCGATCTGAAGCCCGCTAATGTCAAGCTCACACCCGAAGGCCGGGTGAAGGTGCTGGACTTCGGCTTGGCAAAAGCCGTTTGGGGTCCGGCAGAAGGTCAAAATCTCTCGCAGGCGCCCACTGTGGAAAAGTTGGAGACTCAGGCTGGGCGCGTCATGGGGACGCCCGGATACATGAGTCCGGAGCAGGCTCGCGGGGAGGCGGTCGATCGACGAACCGATATCTGGGCGTTCGGATGCGTGCTATATGAGCTGCTTGCGGGAAAGCGCGCCTTCCGGGGCGAGACATCTGCCGAAACGATCGCCGCCGTGCTGCAGGAAGAGCCGGATTGGCGAGCGCTGCCTGCCAAGACTCCGCCGAAGATCCGCGAACTGCTGCGCCGATGTCTTCAGAAAGACCCGGGCCGACGCTTGGACAACATCGCGGACGCGCGAAAAACATTGGAAGACGCACTGGGCAGTTGGAAGAGTTGGCGGCTTCGAGCGGTCGCTGGCGCCGCCGCCGCCGTCGCAGTGATTGGCGCCGGCGCTACAGTTTGGTTTCGCAACCCGGTCCGGCCAACGGATCAGTCGCAGTGGCTGCAGCTCACCAGGTTTTCCGATTCGGTTTCGCAGCCCGCTTTCTCGCCCGATGGCCGGATGATCGCGTTCATTCGTGGTGAATCCACGTTCTTCGGACCCGGCCAAGTCTACGTCAAAATCCTTCCGGACGGCGAGGCTGTGCAACTGACGCACGACAACCTGAGCAAGATGAGTCCCATGTTTTCTCCGGATGGAACGCACATCGCGTACACCACGGTCAACCCGGCTTTTCAATGGGACACCTGGACCGTTCCCGTGCTCGGGGGCGAACCGCACATGATGCTTAAAAACGCGTCCGGCCTGGTCTGGACCGGGCCTCGGCAAATTCTGTTTTCAGAGATGCGGATGGGCGTTCATATGGCGGTGGTGACCTCGGAAGAGAGTCGCGTTGGCCAACGCGATATCTACATTCCCCCGGACGAGCCCGATATGGCGCACCGGTCCTATCTCTCGCCCGATGGCAAATCGGTGCTGCTGGTGGAAATGGATGTCGACCATTTATGGGAGCCATGCCGCATAGTTCCCGCCGACGGCGGCTCCGTGGGCCGCAAAGTGGGGCCGCCGGGTGGAGGCTGCACATTCGGCGCGTGGTCGCCGGATGGGAAATGGATGTATTTCACCTCGAACGCCGTTGGAGCCAATCACATCTGGCGGCAGCGCTTCCCGGACGGCAAACCGGAACAGATCACTTCGGGCCCAACGGAGGAGGAGGGCATCGCGATGGCGCCGGATGGCCGCTCGTTCGTTACCGCCGTTTCGCTTCAAGGTGCTTCCTTGTGGCTTCATGACCCGAGCGGCGAGCGGCAGATCTCACTTGAGGGCAACGCCGGAAACCCTGTCTTCACGCCGGATGGCGCGAAGATCCTGTATCGGGTCGTGAAGGAGCCGCCGAGCGAATTCGCGTTTTTCAGAGATCTGGGTGAGGTAATGGTGGCGGACCTGAAATCGGGTCATTCCGAACCTCTGGCGCCAGGGCTTCGGGTCCTCAGTTTCGACGTCTCCTGGGACGGCCGGCGGGTGGTGATGGAAGCGCCCGACAGCGCCGGAAGGGAGCGGCTTTGGCTGGCGCCGCTGGACCACAGCTCTCCACCGCGGCAGATTCCGAACCTGGAGGGCAGCAGCCCGCACTTCGGGCCGGATAATGAGATCTTGTTCCGGCACAATGAAGGAGCCTCGACAGCCGCTGGCAGCCTGGGCTTCGTCTATCGCGTTCGCCTGGATGGCTCCGGATTGCGGAAGGCGCTCGAGCAGCCCGTCAATCAGTTCAACACTCCCGGCGCCGTATCGCCGGATGGCCGTTGGATCGAAGCGTGGGCGCCGCTTCCAAGGAACGGACCTCCCGCATACCAGCTTTTTTCGCTGGAAGGGAAACCGCCGATCTCTTTTGTCGGCGGCCTTGCCGGCAGCGGAGGAATGAGTTGGGGCGGGGGTGGAGCATTGATTACTTCCGCCTCGACGACTCGTGCGTTCTTCGTCCCGCTGGCGCCAGGCCAGGTTGTGCCGCCCATTCCGGCGGCCGGGCTTCACTCCGATGAAGAAATCGCCCGGCTCCCAGGCGCACGCGAGGTTGTGGGCCGGCAAATAGTGCTCGGCCCCTCCCCTGACATCTACGCCTTCTACCGCGGTGCGACGCAGCGAAACCTCTACCGCATCCCGGTTCCGTAAAGAGCGACGCCGGCGTCTATCGTCTAATTGAAGCTGTACGTGCCGTCCCAGGCATACAGGGCTCCGTCGCCACCCGGCTTGTACGTCACACTCACTCGAGCGGTGATGTTGGCGAGCGCCCCGCTCCCGTAGGCCAGCGTGCACACGCCAAAGTTACTGTTATTGTCGAGAGTGCAACGGCCGACCGCCCATTGGCCGGGCTTGACATAGACGAAGATGTTACTGTCCAGAACGCCCGCGGCGCCGATAGACGGGCCGCCGGATATCTGGTCGTAGTAGATTCGCGAACCGGCTGGAAGCTCATCGAGGTTAGAGCTCACTATCGCGCAGAAGGAGTTGCCGGGTACGCCGGAGAAATTGCCATTGCCGCAATCCTTCACGATATGGAGCTGTCCGTTCCGTTCCTCGAAGGCCGCAGCCGGAGCCGCTCCCGTGCTCAGCGAATACGCGAGAACGGCAAGGCCCGTGGCGACGGGTATTGCCGCGAGCGTTCGAGATCCTTTATGTTTGGTCATGGTTGAAATGCCTCCTACTATGTATTCCGCGAACCAGCGCGAAAACGGTTAACGTGACAGACGGAGGCCAGCACGATATCACCGGGATGCTTGCGGCCTGGAACAATGGCGACCCGGACGCGCTCCACCGCTTGATGGATCTGGTCTACCCCGAAATGCGGCGGATCGCGCGGCAGTATCTCGAGCGCCGGCGCGCTGGGGAAAGCCTTGAATCCGCCGCTCTAGCGAATGAGGCGTATCTGAAGCTTGTGCGCGCGGGCGGAATCCGCTGCGAGAATCGCGCGCATTTTTTAGCGCTGTGCTCGCAGATCGTACGGCGTATTTTGGTGGATCATGCGCGCAGGCGCGGATTCGCCAAACGCGGAGGACGCGCGCTACGCGTGCCGCTCGAGGAAGTATCGCTGGCGGCGGAGGCGCGCGGGATTGAGGTGCTCGCGCTGGACAAGGCGCTCGATGCGCTCGCTGGAATGGACCCGCGAAAGAGCCGCGTCGTGGAGCTACGCTACTTCGGCGGGTTAAGCATTGAGGAAACGGCGGAAGTCCTCGGAGTTTCCATCGACACCGCGAAGCGCGACTGGAGGATGGCCAGGGCTTGGCTCATCGCTGAGCTCACGGGCGAATCCGCCGGATCATAGACGGGCGACGCTACCCGCGGTTCAGTAGCTTCAGCAGATCCCACACCTCTCTTAAGTCCGCCTCGCTGGTCGCGATATTGCCGATGGCCACGCGAAGGACGAAGCGCCCCTGGAGCACGGTTCCGGAGAGAAACGCTCGGCCGGTCGCGTTTACGCGCTCCAGCAGCTCGCGATTTCGCTCGTCGGAACCGCGCGCGCGGAAACAAACCAGCGAAAACATGACCGGAGCGGCGAGCTCGAAATCGCGGTCTTCCTGGATCCAGCACGCGAACGCCTGCGCGATGCGGACGTGTTCCCGCAACATCCCGGCGATGCCCTCGCGCCCGTAATAGCGCAGAACGAACCACAGCTTGAGCGCTCGAAACCGGCGCCCCAGGCTTAATGCGTATTCGGAATAGTTCACTGCGCGGCTGTCTCCTGCAGTTTGAATATAAGCGGGCGTTTCTTCGAGTGACAGCGCGCGCCGGAACATCTCCGGTCGGCGGGTATAGAGGATGCTCAAATCCATGGGAGTGAACAACCACTTGTGCGGATTGACCACCAGCGAATCGGCCATCTCCGCGCCGTTCAGGATGTGCCGATATTCTTTGAGGATCGCGGCAGGACCGGCATAGGCCGCGTCGACATGCAGCCAAAGGGCGCGCTGCCGCGCGATGGCGGCGATGTCGGGCAGCGGATCGACGCTCGCCGAGGAGGTGGTGCCGAGGGTGGGGACGACGCAGAAAGGTCTCCTGCCTTCGGCGAGATCGGATTCGATGGCCGCTTCGAGTGCCGAGGGCTGCATGCGAAATTCCTCGTCGATGGCGATGTGCCGGATATGGGCCAGTCCGATACCCGCCACCAGCGCGGCGCGATCCACCGAGAAATTGGCGTGCTCGGAAGTATAGAGCACCAGCGGCGGAACGTCGCCGGAAAGACGAATTTGCGGGGCCGCGGCTTCGCGCGCGGCCATAATGGCATGCATGGTCGCCGTCGAGGCAGTGTCGTGGATGATGCCGAAAAACTCCTCGGGCAGATCGAGCCATTGCCGCAGCCAGCTCAGCGTCACCTGTTCTAGTTCGGCGGCGGCCGGCCCGGTCTTCCACACCATGTGATTCGAATTGAGCGCCGCGCACAGCAACTCCCCCAGAATTCCCGGGCCGGAGGCCGAATTGGCGAAATAGGCTAGAAAGCGCGGGTGATTCCAATGTGTGGTCGCGGGAACGATCAGATCGCGAAAATCGCGGAGAATGGCCTCGATCGGTTCGCCGTGTGGGGGGCCGGTTTTGGGAAGACGGTCCATGAGCTCGCCGGGCTGGATCCGCGCAAGGACGGGATAGTCGCGCACGCCGCCCAAATAATCGGCAATCCAGTCGACGGCCTCGTGTGCCGCGGCGCGAAATTCATCGGGAGACATTGATTCGATGCCAGCATATCAGCCACCGCTGACGAGAAGCGAGAAATTGCCCGACGTCTTATCGTCACGCGTGTAAAAAATACTTTGCGCCGCGAGGAGGCGTGGCTCTTTACTCGCTCATTTCAAGGTATTTAGCGGGCTCGGCAAACAACATGCCTTAGTCATAAGCGAGTCAACCATGCTGGGCGAGGCCCACATGGGAGGAGAAAAGGAGTAAAGGAAAATGAGATTGCAATCTTCGATTGTTAGGGGAGCGAGGATAGCCACCGTGTGCGGCCTCGCTCTGGCCGCGGGCTTTGTGGCCACTCGCGCGAAAGCGGACGATTGGGATAAGAAGACCACTTTAACCGTCAATGAGCCGATCCAGATTACTGACACGTATCTACAGCCCGGCACTTACGTGCTGATGCTTGATCGCGGTTCGATGTCGGACCGGCACATCGTTCGAATTTACAACGACAAGCAGAACCACCTGATCAACACGATTCTGGCGTTCCCCGCTTATCGCGTGCGGGTGACCGGAAACACGCAGTTCACATTCTGGGAAACGCCTCCAGGAACGGCGCGCGCGCTGCGCGATTGGTACTGGCCCGGCGATAATTTCGGACAGGAGTTTCCCTATCCGAAGAATCTGAGACAGATTGCGCAGGTAACTCCGGCTCCGGCTCCTCCGGCGCCTCCGGCCCCCGCGCCGCAGGTAGAGGAGCAACCGGCTCCGCAGCCGCAAGCTGAGGTGCAGGAGCAACAACAAGAGCAAGTGGAAGTGGCGCAAGCCGCGCCTCCGCCCGCTCCCCCCGCTCCCGAGGCACAGCCCGAGCAGCCCCAACCGCAGCCCCAGGCTCAGCCTCAAGAGCTGCCTCATACCGCGAGTCCCTATCCGCTTGTGGGTCTAATTGGACTGTTCTCGTTGGGCCTGTACGGCTTGCTCCGAGCCAAGCGCCCGGCGTAAACAGTTTGTAAGTAATAGAACGGCCGCTTATTTTATGAACCGGCGCTTGGCAATACGGATTTTACCCACGCTAGGCGCCGGCTTTTTTTTGCGGCTTTGGGCAAATAGTGAGGCGGCCGATGACCAGGCTGGGCAACAGGGAGATTTCACGCTGCATAGCGAAGTCCGCCTGGTGCTGCTGGATGTGAGCGTCACCAAGGACGGCGGCTTCGTCACGGATCTTTCCAAAGAGAATTTCACGGTATTGGAAGATGGAGTCCCGCAGCACATCAGCGTGTTCGACCATAACGACGCTCCCGTGACATGCGGATTGATCGTGGATGAGAGCCGGAGCATGACGCCCAAGCGCCAGGACGTTGTGGCCGCGGCTACCGCGTTCATCGAGGCCAGCAATCCGCAAGATGAGATTTTCGTTCTTAACTTCAACGACACCGTAAAACGCGGGCTTCCCGGGGACGTGCTCTTCTCGGACGATATCGCGCAGTTGCAGAGTGCGCTGTATCGCGGCGTGCCGGAGGGAAAGACGGCGCTATACGACGCGGTGCTCGATGGTCTCCAACAATTAGAGTTGGGAAAACAAGACAAGAAGACGCTAGTAGTGGTCAGCGATGGCGGCGACAACGCAAGCGTTCATACCCGCCGGGAGATGTTCGATCAGGTCCAGCGCAGCGTCGCGACTATTTTCGCCATTGGCCTATACGATCCGGACGATCCGGATCACGATCTTGGCGTTCTGAAAGAGTTAGCGCACATCAGCGGCGGCGAGGCATATTTCCCGCAGAACCCGCCCGAAACGATTCCCATTTGCAGGCGAATCGCGAAAGATATCCGCTCGCGCTACACGCTCGGCTATCATCCTGAACCGGGCAAGATCCGGTTGCGTCATATTGAAGTAAGGGCCTCCTCTGCGGGTCATGGCAAGCTGAGCGTCCGGGCCCGGAGGAGTTACTGGTATGAGGATTCGAACGCGAACGCGGCCAAGCCGGCTCAGACGCTGGATTGAGACGCTGCTCCTTGTGGCGGGCATCGCCGGTGTGACCGCTTACGTGGGCTCGCGAGCGATTCCTGCGGTCTGGCAGGACTGGGAGAGTTGGACTTTCGACCGGAATGTTCACGGCGAAGCCGCAACCGTCGGCGAGTACCTGGAGGATCGAGCAGACCGGATCGTGCACACCATAAGAACGTGGGCGGGAATCGAAAAGCCGGGCGAGCAAGCCCATCCCAAGCCTCCCAGGCCGGCGCCGCATCGAAGACGCGCGATCCCCGAAAACGGCGTGATTGGCCGTCTCACCATTCCGCGGCTGGGCTTGTCGGTGATGGTTCGCGAGGGCGTTGCGAGCAAAACGCTGAGCCTCGCGGCCGGCCATATTCCCGGAACGGCGTTGCCGGGCGAGCGCGGTAACGTGGCCGTGGCGGGCCATCGCGACACACTGTTCCGAAGCCTGAAAGACATCCGCAAAGATGACGTGATTGAGTTCCAAACGCTGGATGGGCGCTTCGATTACGAAGTAGGGTCGACAGAAATCGTGACGCCGAAAGATGTGGGCGTGCTCCAGCCGGGGCGCGAAGACGAGCTCACGCTGGTCACCTGTTATCCGTTCTATTACGTCGGCTCGGCGCCGGACCGGTTCATTGTAAAGGCGCGCGAGATTTCGGAGGTGCCTCCGACATTGGAGGTTCGGCAGGAGATTCAGGGGAACGTTGTACCGCCTGAAGAGCGCCGAGCTCGGCCCGCAGCGCCTACGCCGCCCCGAAAACCAGCTCCACAAGATGGGACGCAAAGAATCGGGTTCTCCATCCCCCTGCATCACAGCCGCGAGTTGGCGCCGGGCATTTCCCTCGGCATCAGCGACGCCGACACGGCTCGGCAAGACGTGAACGGCTGGATGTGGCTGATGCCCGATCACCGCACCATTTGGCTGAAGAGCCAACGAACCAACGATCCGGTGGTCTTCTACAGCGAGCAAAGCGGCAAGCGGCGCGAAGTGCACATCACCGGCATCGGCCGGGATTCCGTGACGGGTTATCTCCTGCTGGCGAACTGATTGTTGCCTTGATCCTTCCGCTATACTGAAGAGTTCAGAGGAGTAGGGCGCGTTCGGCTTCGAGGTGGCATTGTGTTCTTTCACGTTCGAGATCTGGCGGTTCGTGCAGGCCGGTTCGACGTGGAGATCGCGCCGGGAGTGATTGAGTTTCTAGACCCCAAGCTTCGTCAAGCCGGTCCGCTGCGAGCAACGGGCAAGGTGGAACTGGTGAGCGGCTCGCTCGGCGAAATTCGCGTAAAAGGACACGCGCAAGTACCGATGGAAGCCGAGTGCGATCGCTGCCTGGAGCTGGCGCGGATCGCGGTGGAGAGCGATTTCGAGTTGTACTACCGGCCCGTCTCGGAAGGTTACGGCGAAGACACCGGAATCGATCAGAGTGAAGCCGAGATGGGTTTTTATGAAGGCGAAGGGCTGGAGCTCAACGACGTTTTGAGAGAATACGTGCTGCTTTCCCTGCCCATGCAGCGCCTGTGCCGCCAGAATTGTAAAGGCATCTGTCCTGAATGCGGACAGAACCGGAATTCCGGCGACTGCGGGTGCGCGGGTGTGCGGGCCGACGATCGCTGGGCGGCTTTGAGAGCCCTGAAGTAGGAGAAAAAGATATGCCAAATCCCAAACGAAGACATTCGAAGCGCCGCACCTCGGCGCGCCGCACCCACGATACCTTGCGCCGTTCCATCCTGGCGGAATGCCCCAACTGTCACGAGCCCAAGCTCCCTCACCGCGTTTGCCCGCATTGCGGTAAATATAAGGGCCGCGAAGTTATCGAAGTGGTCGAAGAATAGCTCTGGCGGCATCCCCGAACGTTGATGCATCCGCTGACCATCGCCGTTGACGCCATGGGAGGCGATCACGCCCCCAGGTCGGAAGTGGAAGGGGCCATTCGCGCGGCATCGGAATATCCGGTGCGCGTGATTCTGGTGGGCCTGGAAGACGTGGTGCGAGCGGAACTGGCGCGGCACCCAAGCGCGGCGGACCTGCCTATCGAAGTGCGGCACGCGAGCGAATTCATCACCATGCAGGACTCGGCCGCCAAAGCCGTCCGAACGAAGAAAGATTCGTCCATCAAGGTCGCGTCGCGGCTGATGCGCGACGGCGAAGCGCGCGGGGTGGTTTCGGCGGGCAACACCGGCGCGGCGATGGTGGCCGCCAAAATCATGCAGGGCATGATCCGCGGGGTGGACCGGCCGGCGCTGGCTTCCGCCTTTCCCACCGTCAAAGGCGCCCCGGTGGTGGTGCTGGACGTGGGCGCCAATGTCGATTGCACGCCTGAGATGCTGGCGCAATTCGCTGTGATGGGCGAAGTGTACTCACGGATTATTTTTCGCAACGGGCGCCCGCGCGTCGGCATTCTCTCCATCGGAGAAGAGGAGCATAAGGGCAACGATCTGACGCGCCGGACGCTGCCCTTGCTTAAGGCGCTGCCGATTCATTTCATCGGCAACCTGGAAGGCCGCGATATTTTCAGCGGCGCGGCCGATGTAGTGGTCTGCGACGGATTCATTGGCAATGTCACGCTGAAGGTGAGCGAAGGCCTCGTGGAATTTATCGTCGCTACGCTGCGCGAATCGCTGGAGGCTACCGTGAGAGGAAAGCTGGGCGCGGTCCTTTCGCGCGACGCCTACCGGGAATTGAGGAAACGCGTGGATTATTCCGAATACGGCGGCGCGCCCCTGCTGGGGGTGAAAGGGGTGAATATTATTTGCCATGGCCGGTCCAACGCCAATGCCATCAAGAACGCCATTCGCACGGCGGCGGAATTCGCTCAAGGCCGGGTAAATGAGAAAATAGAAGCGGAGTTGGGACGGTCGGCGATGCCGCTAGGACGGGCCTCAGCGTGCCGGTGAGGGGACAGGAGTCAGGAGTCTGAATGACGAGGTTCGCTGTTTGTGCCGTGCTATTGGGGGCGGGGAACACATTTGCACAAGATTTAGTGCACTGGAGCCTTGCCTCGGATGCGACGAAAGTGGCGCCCGGCTCGACCATAACGTTGCGGCTGACCGCCAAGATCGATCCCGGCTGGCACATGTATTCTCTGACGCCGGAGCCGCCGGACGGCCCTAACGCCACGACGATCGCGCTGGCGCCGAATCCGGCCATCGAATCCGCGGCCCTCTACCAACCCGCGCCGGAACGCAAGTTCGATCCCAATTTCAAATTCGCCACCGAAACGTTTTCGAATGAAGTCGTATTTGTCGTCGCGGCCAAGCTGAAACCGGACGCGCCCTCCGATCCGCTGGATGTAAGCGCCGAGACGCGCTATCAGACCTGCAACGATACGGAATGCCGGCGCCCTAAGAAAGCGTCGGCGGCGGTCGCGCTGACAGTCGATTCCTCGGCCGCGCCGCTTTCGGCGTTTGCGATACCGAAAGGATACGCTCCGCCCGGAGCCCACGCTCCGTCGTCTCCAGCGCCAGAGGAGTCCAGCGGCTTGGGCGCGTTCGCGCTCGCGGCCTTCGGCTTCGGATTGCTCTCGATTTTCACGCCTTGCGTCTTCCCAATGATCCCCATTACGGTCTCGTTCTTTCTGAACCAGCGCGGGGGCATCCTTCAGGCGGCGGTTTTTTCGCTGGGCATTGTCGCTCTGTTTTGTGCGCTGGGGTTGGGAGTCACCGCGGCGGTGGGGCCGTTCGGCATCGCGCAACTGGGATCGAATCCCTGGGTGAATGGATTTATCGCGCTGGTGTTCGGGATTTTTGCGCTCAATCTGCTGGGCGCTTTCGAAATCGCATTGCCCTCCAGCGTGCTGACGGGATTGGACCGTGCTTCCCGCCGCGGAGGATATCTGGGCATACTGCTGATGGGCCTGACGTTTTCTCTGACCAGCTTCGCTTGCGTTGGACCTTTTGTTGGATCGCTGCTGGCATCGTCGGTGCAAGCCAAAGGCGCGCAGCCGGTGGTGGGGATGTTGAGTTTCGCGGGTGGTTTGGCCTCGCCTTTCTTTTTCCTTGCCGCGTTTCCTTCTTATCTAAAGAAACTTCCCAAGAGCGGAGGGTGGCTGGTGCGCGTGAAGGTGGCGATGGGTTTCGTGCTGCTAGCGCTGATGCTGAAGTATTTGAGCAATATCGATCAGGTCTTGCAGAGCGGACTGCTCACGCGCGACCGTTTTCTGGCCGCCTGGTTCGTTCTGTTCGCGCTCCCCGGCCTCTATCTGCTCGGTCTATTGAGGCTGGAGGGGGTGGAAGCGGGCGAGAAGCTGGGAATCGGGCGATTGCTGGTAGCCAGCCTATTCCTGATCTTCGCGCTGACTCTGTTGCCGGGCATGTTCGGAGCCGGGCTGGGAGAGTTGGACGCGTACGTCCCCGCGCCTTCCGCGTCCGCACTGATACCGGGCGCGGCGTCGAGGCCCGCGTGGATGAAAAATCAGTATCACGAAGCGCTCTTGCGAGCTCGCCAGGAAAACAAATTGGTGCTGGTGAATTTCACCGGCTATTCCTGCACGAATTGCAAATGGATGGATGCGAATATGTTCTCGCGTCCGGAGATCGCCGAGGCGGTGAAGGAATTGATTCCCGTGGAGCTGTATGTGGACGGGAGGGATGCCGCCGTCGACCAGAATCAGAAGCTCGAAGATGACAAGTTCAAGAGCGCGGCGATGCCGTATTATGCGCTGGTGGATCCCGATGAGAGAATCGTTTCCGCGTTCCCCGGCTTGGAGCGAGATTCCCAAAAGTTTTTGACGTTCCTGAAGACGCGGCCTGGCGCATAATCATGCGAAAAAGAATCTGTCTGGCGTTGGCGCTGGCGGCGTCTATATTTGCCCAAGCGCCGATTCGCGGCTTCTTCCCGGAAGATCTCGCCGCCGAACACGATTGGGAAGCGAAAGCCTTCGCGATTCCCCAGGCCGCGCGAATCCACATCTACATGGAGCGCATGGCATCCAAGCCGCATCCGGCCGGGTCGCCCGCTTCCAAAGCGGTGGCCGACTACCTCGCCGCGCGATTGAAGGAATGGGGTTTGGAGGTTCACACCGAGACTTTCGAGGCTCTGATGCCCTATCCGGGTGCGCGCTTGCTGGAGATGACCGTGCCGGTGCGTTATCGCGCCCAGTTGAAAGAACCCGTATTGCCCGAAGATCCGGCCACCGCCGAGGCGGGCCAGCTTCCTCCTTATAATGCGTATTCCGCGAGCGGAGAAGTGACCGCGCCTCTGGTGTACGTCAACTACGGCGTCCAGGAAGATTACGACGCGTTAAAGAAACTCGGGATCGATGCGCGGAACAAGATCGTCATTGCTCGTTATGGCAAGAGCTGGCGCGGCGTGAAGGCCAAGCTCGCGCAGGAAAACGGCGCGCTGGGCTGCCTGATCTATTCCGATCCGCGCGACGACGGCTATTTCATCAACGATGTTTATCCCAAAGGCCCCATGCGTCCGGAGCAGGGTGTGCAGCGCGGCAGCGTGCTGGACATGGGGCTATATCCCGGCGATCCGCTCTCGCCCGGATGGGCGTCGGAGCCGGGCTCGCGGCGATTGACGCCGGCCCAAGCCAGGTCGCTGCCCAAAATTCCGGTGCTGCCGATTTCCTACGGCGATGCCAAACCGCTGCTGGAGCAGATCGGCGGGCCATTGGTTCCCGAAAGTTGGCGCGGCGCGCTCCCGATCACCTATCACGCGGGACCGGGGCCCGCGGTGGCGCACCTGAAGGTGGATTTCGATTGGGCGACCCGGCCGTTGTTCGACGTGATCGCCGCGATTCCGGGCTCAACCTATAAAGACCAGTGGATCGTCTATGGAAATCATCACGACGCGTGGGTGAATGGAGCGTCCGATCCGGCCAGCGCCGCCGCGGTGTTGATGGAGACTGCGCGAACGCTATCGCTTTTGCGTCAGCAGGGATGGCAGCCCAAGCGAACTATCGTGTTCGCCTTGTGGGACGGGGAAGAGTTCGGACTGATGGGTTCCACCGAATGGGCGGAAAAGCACCTGGAAGAATTGCGGCGCAGCGCCGCGGTCTACGTCAATTCGGATCTGACGGGGTTGGGGCCGCTGACCGCCTCGGGATCTCACAGCCTGGAGACTTTCGTCGCGGAGGTTTTGCGCGATATTAACGAGCCGCGATCGACGAGATCCTTGCTGGAGGCTTCGAGCTTCCGGCGCGGCCACACGGCTCCCGAGACTCAGCCCGAGTTTCATTTGACGCCGCTCGGTTCCGGTTCCGATTATGTCCCCTTTCTGGATCACGCTGGTATTGCGAGTCTGAACCTCGGCTTCGGCGGCGCGGATTCCTCCGGCGTCTATCATTCGAATTACGATACGCTGGCTTGGTTCGACAAATTCTCCGACGGTGACTTGACGTACGGAAAGACGTTGTCGCATGTGATGCTGGCGTCGATCCTTCGGCTGAGCGGCGCATCCGTCCTGCCTTTCGATTTTCAAGCGCTGGCGGCCACCGTTCAGCAGTATGCGGACGAGGTGCAGAAATCGGCGCGCAGGCGGTCGGGCAGCGTGGATCTGCGCCCGGTTCAGGCCCAGTTGATGCGTCTGGACGCGGCCGCACGCGCCTACAACGCAACGCTCTCGCGCGCGCCCGCGGTGGCCCCTGGGGTCCGCGATGACGTCCGCGAAGATCGCCTGCGTAAGTTGAATGAGTGGCTTCAGAGCGCCGAACAGGCGCTGCTGGTGCCTAGCGGACTGCCTGACCGCGAGTGGTACCAGCACTCGCTGTACGCGCCCGGCGCCTACACCGGCTACGATGCCAAAACGCTGCCGGGAGTGCGGGAAGCCGTGGAGGCCAAGCATTGGGACGTGGCCAACCGGCAGGCACGCAAGCTGGCGCAAGCGTTGGGCTTGCTGGCGTCACAGGTGGAGCAAGCGGAGCGGCTGCTAAGGGCGCCGTAGAATTTGAAGCTGTCAGGTGTCAGCATTCAGCGATCAGCGGCTATGCACGATGAGTTCCACGAGCTTCTGAATGGCAGCATCGAGCAAACGGGAGTACCGGCAGCCGGACAAGGATTTGGAGATGATTAACCCGCATTTCTCATCGCCCCGCCTGTTGATCGTCGAACCGCAACGGAGGGTGGGCTTTAGCCCGCGCGGGGCTTCAGCCCCGCTGCGATCGAGCTGAAACGAATCTGGCGGCACTACCTCAGAAGCTGCTGATCGCTGAAAGCTACTTCGGCGACGCCCCCGGATTGTCGAGCCTCACTCCGCCATTTCCATTCGCGTCGACGAAGTTGCGATTGTTCTCCTCGCAGACGTATTCGGCAATGGTCCAATTACGGTGCCGGCGAAGCGTTCTGGCGCCCATCGAATACGGCCCGGTGAGGGCCTCCGGATCGACGATGGTGGTTTCGATGCTCATGGTATCGGGATCGGTCAGTTTGAAGCGCTCAAGAATTTTCATCTTGTCGCTGTAAGGGAAGGAGAGTCCGCGTGCAACCTGGGCGAACCCCACGCTCTCGGCCACCAGCGTGTCCCCCTCCCAATGGCCGACCGAGGTTCCATAGAAGTTCGGGTCGGGATCTTCGGGAAGGGGGCGTCCGTCGGTGTAAATGTGACGGACCTGGCTGTACGCTTCGATCACGATTGTCACCAATCCCGGAGTCAGCAAAAATTCCATGGGGTATGGTTGGTTCATGATGGTCGGCATGCCCGGAGGGAGACAATTGGCGGTCTCACCGTCCCCGCGGCGAGTCGCGGCCAGGGCTTGAGCTTTGGCTGCGTAAGCGGGGGTCAGCGACGGCGCGGGAGCGCCGCCGCGGCCGCGACCTTTGGCGCCCGCGCGACCCGGCGCACCTTGTGCGCCGCCGGCTTGCGCCGCATCTCCGCGGGCCGCCCGGCCCCCTCCGCCGCCTCCCAGTCCGGCCTCCCAAACGCCGGTGAGGTCCGGCAACTTGGCCAACGCGGCCCAATCCGCGGCGGTGGGAGGGGCTTTGCGGGGACTCTGCTTCGCGTTTCCGGATTGCGCGAAAGCGAGCGAAGCGGCGCTCCATCCCAACAGAATTGCGAGTATGCTTTTCATGACGTTCACGCCCAATTTTATCCGATTCGCCGGTGAATTCACCATAGGGCGGGTTTGCGTGCCGGTCGCCGCTATGATGGCCGAATGAACTTCTCGCGACCCGCGGCGCTGGTGATTGTCGATGTTCAAAAAGCTATTGACCATCCCCGCTGGCTCCGCCATGGGCCGCGCAATCATCCGGAGGCAGAGGGGAATGTGGCCCGATTCCTAAAGGCATGGCGCACGCGGGGATGGCCCATCTATCACGTGCGTCACGACTCGCGCGAGCCGGACTCGCCCTACCGTCCAGGGCAGCCGGGAAACGACTTCAAGGCCGAGGTCTTGCCCTTCGCGGGCGAGACGATCATAGCCAAGCGGACCAACAGCGCGTTTATTGGCACGGATCTCGAGGCGCGGCTTCGAGCGGCCTGCCATAACACGCTGGTGGTCTGCGGTGTCATCACCAACAATTCCGTCGAGACTACCGTCCGGATGGCGGGAAATCTGGGCTTCGAGACGTATCTAGCCGAAGACGCTTGTTTCACCTTCGCGCGCCCCGACTTCTCCGGCCGGCCGCGAAGCGCCGAGGAGGTTCACACGATGTCGCTGGCCAATCTTGACGGCGAATACTGTACCGTGGTCACGACCGCGCAGATCCTAGGTTGACCCGCCGTCGAAACACCTGATCGGCCTGCCGGCTACGTAAATGAAGACCCTGGAGGGTGGCTTCAGCCCGCGCGGCGCTTCAGCGCCGCTTCCGAACGGTGGCGCTTTAGCCTCGCTCAGCCGGCAGGGCTAAAGTCCCGCGGGCCCTCGGGCCGCGATGAAATTTCGTATAATGGCGGCATGTTCAAGCGGACATGGGTCTGGACGCTGCTGACGGCGTCGATTTTCTCTTGCGCTGCGATCGCCGCTGACGCGGGCATTTCCGCGCTGGTGGAAGCCGCCAAGAACCAGGACCAGAAGCTCGTTCGCGCGCTGGTGAGCCAAAAGGCCGATGTGAACGGCAAATCCAGTGACGGCTCGACAGCACTGCTTTGGGCGGCGCATTGGAACGACGCGGATACGGCGGATCTCCTGCTCAAAACAGGCGCCGACGCGAACGTGGCCAACGATTTCGGCACAACGCCTCTCTCGGAAGCATGCACCAACGCAAGCGGCGCGCTGGTACGGTTGCTTTTGAAATCGGGCGCGAAACCAAATACGGCGATCGCCACCGGGGAAACTCCGCTGATGACTTGCGCGAAAACGGGCAGCGTGGATGGGGTTCGAATCCTGGTGGAATACGGCGCTGCCGTCGACGGGAAGGAGCCGTCGCAGAACCAGACGGCGTTGATGTGGGCCGCTGCGGAACGGCACCCGGACGTGGTGAAGGCGCTGATCGAGGCGCATGCGGATCTCAAGGCCCATTCCAAGCAGGGATTCACCGCGCTGCATTTCGCGGCTCGCGTGGGAGATCTGGAAAGCGTGAAAAACCTGCTGGCTGCCGGAGTGGATATCAATATTCTTACGGCCGGCCAAAGTGAAGGCGGCGCGGCTGAAGGCGGCGGCAGAGGCGGAGCCGGCGGCAGAGGCGGAGGCGGGGGAACCAATGGTTACACGGCGCTGCTGGTGGCGACCACGCGGGCGCAGGTCGATGTCGCGCTGTACCTGCTCGAACATGGGGCCGATCCCAATGTTGGCGCCGCGGGCTTCACGCCCCTGCATTGGGCGTCGACCAGTTGGGAAGGCTACGCCTCCAATCCCGTGTATGGTTTTGCAGACCCCATGAGCGGAATTCCCGAGCGGCAGGCCAAGCTGCGGCTGGTGAAGGCTCTGCTCGCCCGTGGCGCGAATGTGAACGCGCGCATGACGAAACGCCCGCCGAACTTCGCCACGGGATATACGGATGCCGTGGGCGCGACTGCGTTTCTGCTGGCCGCCTCGGTAGACGATGTGGAAATAATGCGCCTGTTGCTGCAGGCCGGCGCGGATCCGAAAATCGCCACGGCCACCAATGCGACGGCTATCATGGCGGCCACGGGACTGAATCATGGGATCGGAGAATCGTTGCTGACCGAAAAGGACGCCGTGGATGCCGTGAAGTTTCTGCTGGATCTCGGGCTGGATGCGAAGGGTGAGACAACGTTCGGTGAGAACGCCTTGTTCGGTCCGGCCTATCGCGGATGGAACACGCTGCTGGCCCAATTGGTCGATCTGGGCGTGAACGTGAACGCGGTCAGCAAGGCTGGCGTGACGCCTTACCTGGCGGCGGCCGGTTATGGCGATCGCCTGGGCGGCGTCCTCTATAACAAGGAAGGCGCCGATTTGCTCCTCAAGCACGGGGCCGACCCGAAGTTGGGACATCCCTGCGAGGCCCAGAACAAATGTCGGGCTCTTTGAGCCACTGATTCCGCAAGAGAATCTTCACCCGCTACAATGTAGCAATGTCCCTGGTCGTGGTAGGTTCGGTCGCTTACGACGGCGTGGAAACGCCGCATGGACGCGTGGATCGCATGCTGGGCGGAGCGGCCACCTATATCTCTCTGGCTGCGAGTTATTTCACGAAGACGCGCATTGTCGCCGTAGTGGGTGATGATTTCGCTCAGGAAGACACCGACCTGCTGAAGAGTCACGGCGTTGACCTGGAAGGTCTGGAGCGCGTCCCCGGCAAGACTTTCTTTTGGGCGGGCAAGTACACGCCCGATATGAACGATCGCATCACCCTCACCACGGAGCTGAACGTCTTCGCCGATTTCGAGCCCAAACTGCCGCCGGTTTACACCACCGCGCCGTATCTGCTTCTGGGAAATATTCAGCCGCGCTTGCAGCGGCAGGTGCGGGCGCAAATGAACGGTCTGCGTCTGGCCGGCGGCGACACCATGAATTTTTGGATCAAGGATTTTCGCGAGGAACTGCTGGCCACCATCCGCGAATGGGATTTTTTGTTGATCAACGACAGCGAAGCGCGCATGCTGGCCCAGCAGGACAATTTGAAGAAAGCGGCGCGAGCCATCCTCGACATGGGCCCTCACACGCTGGTGATCAAGCGCGGCGAATACGGCGCCATGCTGTTCCGCAACGATTCGCTTTTCGTCGTGCCGGGCTATCTGCTGGAAGACGTTTTCGATCCCACGGGCGCGGGCGATTGTTTCGCCGGAGGGTTCATCGGATACTTGGCGCAACAGGGCTTCGATCTGGAGGCCGATCACATCAGCCGCGGTGACCTTAGCCGGGCCGTGATTTACGGCTCGGTCATGGGTAGTTTCTGCTGCGAACGCTTCGGCGTGGAGCGGTTCCGCACGCTGGAGCGCTCCGAGATCGATCGGCGGTTCGAAGAGTTCCGGAAGTTCACCTCGTTTTGATCGCCCTTCCCTTTGTGAAAGCGCACGGCGCGCGCAACGATTTTCTGCTCACGTGGCGGGATCGCCTGCCGCCTGGAATCGCCGATCTTCCCTCGATGGCGCGGGCGATCTGCGACCGGCATTCCGGCGCGGGAGCCGATGGATGGATGCTCTTGTCGTCCATTTCCGATGCCGCTGCGCCCGTCCACGCTGCATTAGAATTGTGGAATTCCGATGGCAGCCCCAGCGAAATCTCGGGCAACGGAACGCGGTGCGCGGCCGCTGTTCTGATTTGGGAGGGCCGGGCGGACCCCGGCTTTCCCCCGGAGGGGGAAGCTGGAAAAGACATCCGCATCCGCACCGGGGCGGGAGTGAAAACTCTGAAACTGCTGGAGCGGCACGGCCTGGAATTCCTTTTCGAGATGAATATGGGCGCGGCGCATATCGAAGAGCTTCACTGGGATATCGATGGCCGCCGCGAGGCGACGGTCCTAAACGTGGGCAATCCGCAGTGCGCGGTGTTCACTCCGGATTTCGATTTCGATTTCGATTGGCGCGTGCTGGGAGCGGAATTGGAAAGCCATCCCCGGTTTCCCCATCGCACCAACGTTTCCTTCGTGCGCGTGCTGGACCGTCATACCGTGGAAGCGCGCTTCTTCGAGCGGGGCGCGGGCGCAACCATGAGCTCCGGGACGGGAGCGACGGGGGCCGCGGCCGCCGCCGTGGCTCGGGGATTGGTCGAAGGTCCCGTGCGCGTCTTGACGCCCGCCGGCCCGCTAAACTTCCGGTGGGAAGGAGCCGATATTCTGTTAGCGGGACCTGCGGAGATCGTCGCGCGGGGCGAGTTCTACCCCGGGGCCGTAGTCCGTCAGTAGCGCAACCGCTTCCTACGGGTCGCGGCTCAGCAGGGCCGCCGGGTTTTGCAGCCGGATGGAACGGGCATGAGACCGAATAGAATTTGTTGCTGAGCCGCGACGGGGTGCCCTCTGGGCCGGGAGCGGTTTGCTGACGATAATAAGAAGATGACGCATTTTGAGAATCTACGCCGTAAGATAGAATCGCGCGAGGCCCACGCCGGGGTGGTGGGCTTGGGCTATGTGGGACTGCCGCTGGCGGTGGAACTCGCCCAAGCTGGTTTCCCCGTGACGGGAATCGACGTGCAGGCATCCAAAGTCGATGCCATCAATCGTGGCGAATCCTACGTTCAGGATGTTCCCACGTCCGTTCTCAAGTCTCTGGTGGAATCGGGCAAGATCCGCGCAACCACCGATTTCGCGGCCGTCGCGGAGCTCGACACCGTGAACATCTGCGTTCCCACCCCACTGCGCAAAACGAAAGACCCGGACATGAGCTACATCGTCAGCTCCTGCCAGGAGATCGCGAAGCATTTTCACGCGGGGATGCTGGTGATTTTGGAATCCACCACGTATCCGGGCACCACCGATGAATTGATGCTTCCGATGTTCGAGCAGAGCGGATTAACCGTGGGCCAGGATTTCTTCCTGTGTTTTTCGCCGGAACGCGTGGACCCCGGCAACCCGAAATATCAAACCAAGAATATTCCGAAAGTGGTAGGCGGCATCACGGCGGCCTGCACGGAGGCCGGCGCGACATTTTATCGCCAGGCGCTGGAGACCGTCGTTCCCGTATGTTCCACCGCCGTCGCGGAAATGGTGAAACTGCTCGAAAACACGTTCCGCATGATCAACATCGGCCTGGCGAACGAAATCGCGCTGATGTGCGACCGCATGGGCATCAATGTGTGGGAGGTGATCGACGCCGCCGCCACCAAGCCCTTCGGCTTCATGCCTTTCTATCCCGGCCCGGGATTGGGCGGCCACTGCATTCCCATCGATCCGTTCTATCTGTCCTGGAAAACCAAGCAAGCCGGAATTGAGGCGCGGTTCATCGAGCTTGCCGGCTATATCAACGGTCAGATGCCGCATTTCGTGGTCGACAAAATCCAGAACGCGCTGAACGAGCATTCGAAGCCTTTGAAAGGCTCGCGGGTGCACATTTTGGGCGTGGCCTACAAGCGCGATATCGACGACGTGCGCGAATCGCCGGCCCTGGATATCATCCATCTGCTGGGGCGGCGAGGCGCGCGCGTCAGCTACAGCGATCCCTACGTCTCCCAGATCCATGCGGACGGCATCGAAATGAAATCGGTGGATGCCTCGGGCGTAGTGGAAGACGCCGACTGCGTCGTGATCGTCACGGATCACCGCTCGTTCGACTACCAGGGAGTGGTCGCCGCCGCGAAGCTGGTCGTGGACACGCGCAACGCGCTCAAGGGGTTCCGCTCGGACAACATCGTGCGCTTGTAGCCTAGAGACCGCGAAGTACCGCTCCCTGCGGTCGCGGCTCTGAATCGGATGTTTTGCTGCAACGCATTCGGGCTGAGCCGCGACCGGGGTGCCCTCCGGGCCGGGAGCGGTTTGGCTCGGGTTGACATCTTACCCTTCGTGCCGTATACTCGGGTCAGATGCCGACCCAAAAGCAGACCGATCGCTTGACGCTCTTACAGGGAACCCTGGACTTGCTGATCCTTCGCACGCTCGCGCCCGGCGCGCAGCATGGGCAGGGCATCGCGCGCGCCATCCAGGAGACTTCCGAAGACGAGCTTTTGGTGGAGCATGGCGCCCTCTATCCGGCTTTGCAGCGGCTGGAGGCCCGCAAGTGGATTGCCGCCCAATGGGGAGTTTCCGGCAACAACCGCCGGGCGCGTTTCTACACTCTGACGAAGGCCGGCCGCAAGCAATTGGCCGTGGAGACTTCGCGGTGGCGCCGGCTGGCCGGCGCCATCGGCCGGGTGCTTGGGCCGGAGATTGCGTGAGGTAAAGCGATGAGGCGCAAGGACGACGATTTCGCCGTTGAAATTGAGGCGCACATTCGTCTGGAGGCCGACCGGCTCGTCGAGCGCGGCATGAAGGAGGAAGAAGCGCTCGCCGCGGCCCGCCGCGCGTTCGGCAACCCGACCCGAAGCCAGGAACGATTCTATGATTCACGCCATTGGTGCTGGTGGGATGCGCTCAGTCAGGACCTGCGCATCGCCACGCGGTTGCTTCGCAAAACCCCGGGATGGACGGCGGTTGCGGCGCTCACGGTCGCGTTGGGCATTGGAGCGACTGCGGCGATCTTCAGCATCGTAAACGCGGTCTTGCTGCGGCCGCTCCCGTTCCCCCATCCGGAGCAGCTTTACGCCGTCATCGAGACGATGAAGCTGGGCGATTTCGCCGTCGCGCCGGATTATCTCACGATGCGCGACAACAGGGACGGCGGAACTCTTCCGGAGATGGCCGCGTATGACAGCGCCGGCGTGAACTTCGCCGGAGCGGACCGCGCGGAGCGTTTGGTAGCCGCGCGCGTGACGGCTTCCTTTTTCCCCACGCTCCAGGCGCAGCCGCTGCGTGGCAGGATTTTCTCGCCGGAAGACGATCGGCCAGGCGCCGATAAAGTCGTCCTGCTCAGTTATGGATTGTGGCAGCGGAGATTCGCGGGCGACCCGGCGATCGTGGGCCGGAAGATTCGCCTGGATCGCTCGCCGGCGCTGGTGATCGGGATCATGCCGCGCTCCTTCGATTTTCCGAAAGGCTCGGACCTGTGGATTCCGCTCGCTCTCGATGAAGCGCAGCAGCGCGAGCGCAAAGCGATGCTGATTGTGGAAATGATCGCCCGCGCCGCTCCGCGGGCCAGTGTCGTCGAGGTCAACCGTCACCTGGAACGGCTGATGGCGAGTGTAAAGAACGAGTATCCTCGGCAATCCGGCTCGAAAGGCTACACGAAAGATTTCGTGCAGTCGTTGCGGGCGCGCGTAAGGCCGTTACAAGAGGAGCTCACGGGCGATATGCGCCCCGCACTTCTTCTTTTTTCGGGCGCGGTGGGACTGATGTTGCTGATTGTGTGCTTCACGGTGGCGAACCTGATGCTGGCTCGCGCTACGACCCGGCGCCGCGAAATCGCCGTGCGCGCGGCCCTGGGGTCGCCGCGGCTGCGTATCGCGAGCCACCTTCTTACAGAGAGCTTATTGGTATCGCTGCTGGGCGGGGCGTTGGGACTGGTCCTCGTCATAACCGTCATCGCCGTTCTGAATTCCTCGAAAGAAACCGGATTGCCCCAAGTATCGATCGATCGCGCGACTGCGGCATTCGCTGCGGTGGTAACGGTTCTTACTGGACTCGCGTTCGGTATCGCGCCGGCGCTCGGGTCGCTGGGATTCGGCGTGCGCGAGGCGCTGGAAAGCGAATCTCGCAGGGCTTCCATTTCTTCAGCCTTACGGCTGAGCAGCCGGTCCGGTCTTCGGCGAATGCGCCAGGCGCTGGTCGTTGCGCAGCTTGGCCTTTCGCTGACCCTTCTTATAGGCGCGGGCTTGCTCGCCAAGAGCTTCTATAGACTGCGCGGTACCGATCCTGGGTTTCGTCCGGAAAACATGCTCACGGCCCGGCTGAATTTGACCGGTGCAAGTTATGACACTGTCGAGCGCCAACGCGGGTTCATCCAGGAGTTGCTTCGGCGAATCAGTGGACTTCCAGGCGTGGAAGCGGCCGGAATCGGCGAACTGCTCCCGATCATCTCGGGAAACTCCATGAATTTCCGGATTGAAAACGAGCCGCATGTGCCGCGTGGACAGGAACCGCGCACGATGGTAGTGGACGCGAGTCCCGGCTACTTTCCCGCGTTAGGCGCGCGGCTGATTCAAGGCCGGTGGCTCTCGGAGCGGGAGACGGCCGAAGCGCCTCTGGCGGTCCTGGTGAATGAAACGTTCGCGCGCAAATTCTTTCCTGGAGGAGATGTGCTGGGACGCCGCATTAGTACGAAAGCGGACGAAGACGATCCGGGCTGGGCCGAAATCGTCGGAATCCTTGGCGACGTTCGCGCGAGGGGATTGGACCGGGATGCCACGCCTACCGTTTACGTTAACTTCTTGCAGGAGAAGCATGCGGCTTTCGGGAGCACGGCCCTTCTCATTCGGACAACCAGCGATCCGCTCGGGCTTGTTCTTCCGTTGGAGAAACTGGTCGCATCCATTGACCGCGATGAGCCGCTGTTTAACGCGAAGACTATGGAACAAAGGCTTTCGGATTCGCTCGGATCCAGGCGATTCGATGCCGCGCTTACCGGATCGTTCGCGCTGATCGCAGTGTTCCTGGCGTCGATCGGAGTCTACGGCGTGATGTCTTATCTGGTGACGCTGCGGACTTCGGAACTTGGCATTCGCTTAGCGCTGGGAGCCCGCCGGGTTCAGGTTTTGTCGATGATTCTGCGCGAGGGCGCGGTGCTCGCGCTGATCGGAGCCGCGCTGGGTCTCGGGGGAGCCTTGGCCTTGAGCCGCTATCTGGCAACGCTGTTATACGGCGTGGGCACGCGCGATCCGGCAACTTTCGCCGTGGCAGCGCTGGCGCTAGTGGCCGCCGTCCTGGCCGCGTGCGCCATCCCGGGCCGCCGCGCCGCCAATGTCGAGCCCGCAATCGCGCTGCGGCACGATTGATTGATAGTTCTCAGTTACCAATTGTCAGTCGTTGACTGTCCAAGGAGCCTTTGACTGACCTTGATCCGTCCGTAAGCTCGACCCCGCCCTGACGGGCGGGGCTAAAGGTCGGCTGAAGCGCGGCGCGGCGTTCGCACCCCCAGCCCCGGCCGATAACGGGCTGACAACTGATAACTGATAACTGACAACTATTTGCGGGTAAGATAAAGGATTCCGTGCCATCCTCTTGTCCCCTGATCGAGTTCGAACACGTCTCGGTGATGCGCGGCTCCACGCTGGCCTTGGACGATATTTCCCTGAAGATCGGCGCGGGCGAGCACGTCGCCCTCATCGGGCCCAACGGATGCGGCAAATCCACGTTTATCAAAACGATCACGCGCGAATGTTATCCCCTGGCCCGCGACGGATCGCGGCTCACCATCCTGGGACGGGACTCCTGGAACGTGTTCGAGCTGCGGACGCTGCTCGGCATCGTCTCCAGCGACTTGATGGCCTTTTGTACCCGCGATCTGTCGGGACTGGATCTGGCATTGTCCGGTTTCTTCTCGAGCATCGGCATTTGGCCCCATCATCAAATCACGGACGAGATGCGGGCGCGCGCCGAGCGAGCGCTGGAACAACTCGAGATAACGCATCTGGCCAACCGGTTCACGGATGAAATGTCCTCGGGGGAAGCGCGCAGGGCGCTGTTGGCAAGGGCCCTGGTGCACGAGCCTCGGGCCTTGATTCTGGACGAACCGGCTACAGCGCTGGACTTATTTGCGCAGCACGAGTTGCGGCAAACGCTCCGGAAGCTCGCGCAATCGGGCGTCGGGATCGTGATGGTGACGCATCATCTCGCGGATCTGATCCCCGAAATCGAGCGCGTGATTTTGATGGGGAGAGGTCGCATCGTGGCCGACGGGCCGAAACGCGAGATCCTGACGGCGGAGCGGCTTTCGCGGCTGTTCGGCCTGCCCGTGGAATTGGCCGAACGCAGCGGCTATTACAATTTGTGGTAGCCGATAAGAAAGCTTGAGGCTATAATCAACGCTTTGACTTCCGCCCCCCTTTCCCTCGTCATTCCCGCCTATAACGAAGAGAAGAGACTCCCTCCGACGCTCGCAGCCCTTGCTTGCTACTTCGATTCCAGCCCTTATGCGGACGTGGAGATCGTGGTGGTGGACGACGGCTCGCGCGATTCCACGGCCGCGATCGCCGAAGCCGCGGCTCGCCGGGACCCCCGCATCCGCCTGCTGCGCAATCCGGGCAATCGCGGCAAGGGATATTCCGTGCGTCACGGAATGCTGGAGGCGCGCGGCGAATGGATCCTGTTCTCTGACGCCGATCTTTCCGCCCCCATCGAAGAGCTGCCGAAGTTGATGGACGCGGCTCAGGCGCACGGCGCGGCGATCTCCATTGGCTCCCGCGCGCTGGACCGCTCCCTCATTGGAGTGCATCAGAGCCGCTGGCGCGAGATCTCCGGCATTTTCTTCAACCGCATCATGCGTCTTCTCACCGGGCTCAACTTCGCCGATACCCAATGCGGCTTTAAGCTCTATCATCGCGACGCGGCGCGGCTCGTGTTTTCTCTTCAGCGGCTGGAAGGGTTCGGATTCGACGTGGAAGATCTCTACATCGCGCGCCGGCTGGGCCTTCGCGCCATCGAAGTTCCCGTGCGTTGGAATAACGTAGAGGGCACCAAGGTCGGGCTGCTGGACGGCGCGCGAAGCTTCACCGACCTGTTGCTGGTGCGCTGGAATGGCCTGCGAGGCCGGTATCGCTGCAGGACGCTTCCCGTTGCGGATAGTGAGTGACCCCGCGATATCATAGTCCGCGGGAGATCCAGAATGATTCCAGAATTCCGCCGTATTGTTGTGCTCGCCGGGGCGTGCGCGGGACTTGCTTCCGCCGCCATCACCGATCCGGTCCGGGTTGAGAATGGACTTCTGGCTGGTGCGTCCGGCAAAGACGCCGAAGTTCGCGTTTACAAAGGCATTCCGTTCGCAGCGCCTCCCGTGGGGGATTTGCGATGGCGCGCTCCGCAACCGGCGGCAAAATGGGAGGGCGTGCGGAAAGCCGAGCAGTTCGGCTCCTCGTGCACGCAAGGCGGCGGTGGGCGCGGCGGAAAAGGAGGCGCGGTCTCCGGCAGCGAAGATTGCCTTTATCTGAATATCTGGACCGCGGCAAAATCCGCAGCCGACCGGCGTCCCGTCATGGTCTGGATTCATCCGGGTGGCTACACCAGCGGATCGGGAGCGTCGCCCGGAACCGACGGCGACGCGCTGGCCAAGAAAGGCGTCGTGCTGGTGACCATCAACTACCGGCTGGGCGTCTTCGGATTCTTCTCGCATCCCGACATTACGCGGGAATCCGATCGGCGCGCGGCGGGCAATTTCGCGTTCCTGGATCAGATCGCCGCGCTCAAATGGATCCAGAAGAACATCGCCGCCTTTGGGGGCGATCCGCGGCGCGTGACGATCTTCGGCGATTCGGCCGGCTCGTCGAGCATTGCGAACTTGATGGCCTCGCCGCTAGCCAAGGGCGTGTTCCAGCGCGCGTCGGGACAAAGCGGAGCCTGGATGGGCCTTTCGGTGAGTCCGATGCGCAAGCTTCCCGACGCCGAACAGGCGGGCGTGCGAACGGCGGAGTCGCTAGGCGCGAAATCGCTGGCCGATCTGCGCGCCCTGCCGGCCGAGCAGATCCTGCGCGGCGGGCGCGGAGGCGGTCCCGTCATCGACGGCTATTTTCTTCCCGACGATCCCGCCGCGATTTTCGCGCAGGGCAAGCAGAACGACGTGCCCCTGATCGTGGGATCGAACAAAGACGAAGGGACGTTCTTTCTGCAACCGGCGACCGCCGAGCAGTTCATTCAACGGTCGCGACAGAAGTTCGGCGACATGGCGGACCGGTTCCTGAAGCTTTACCCGGCGGGATCGGACGCACAGGCGAACGTCTCGCAGTTCCAGGCGTTCCGCGATGAGCTGGCGTTTGTAATGCGCACCTGGGCCGCGGCGCAGGCGAAGTCGGGAAAGGCGAAAGTTTACGTTTATTACTTCACGCACGAGCCTCCCAGCCCGGAGGGTCCGCGCGCGCCGAGCCCCACGGTCACCCTCGCGCGCGAGGGCGCTACCCACGGCGGCGAAGCGCAATTTATCTTCAAGAACCTGCTCGGCAATCGCCCGTGGAATGACTTGGACCGGCAGGTCTCCGAGACGCTGTCATCGTATTGGGTCGATTTCGCCACAACCGGCGATCCCAACGGAAAGAATCTGCCCAAATGGCCGTCGTTCGACGAAAAACGAAACGATGGACGGATGATTTTGGGCGATACGGCCGAGTACGGCGCGAGCTTGACTCCCGAACGGCTCGAGTTTTATCAGGCGTGGTACGAAAAGCGGAAGTAATGATCGGCCACTTCGCAGAGTCGGATAAGCTTTAGCTTGTCCACCTGCGGTTCGTCGGAGGACTTTTTCAGCAGCCTGCTACGTTGCTTAGCGGTTGCCGCCCGCCAATGCCGCCGACGGCGCATGGCTATTCGCGACGACTAGCCGCGTGCTCATCGGGCCCAAGTGGATATGCGCGCCCGTGGCTTTGCCGGGCACGGCCTGGCTGAACGCGAAATAGGGGATCTTGTGAGCCCTGAGATAATCACGCAACCAGATGCCCTCCGGTTGATCCGGGCGCAGCGCGACATCTATACGGCCGCGATGATCGAAGCCCAGCGCGCGATGCACAGCCGTTTCGCCGTAGGCGGAAACGGGCAGCGGCTTGCCGAAGCGCTGTTCAAAGGCGGTCTGGATGCGCTCGAAGATTTCGGGGGTGAATAGGCCATTGCCGTCGTAGCGCTCGGCGACGGCCGTGGTTTCGGGAGCATGCTCGTCGCTGCGGGCCTGGAACGCGGCGGCTTCGGCTTCGGCTATGGCAGCGGCTTGCCGGACGAGATCGGCGCGCGTCTCGGCCAAATCCCTTTCCTTACGCGCGTAGTCCAGTTGAACTCCGAGCTCTTCCAAAAGGTTTGTGGGGGCTATGCCTCCATCGACCTGCGCTTTGACGTCCTCCCAGGCGCTCTTGCGGCGTTCGAAGCGGCGCTTTGCGGCGGCCACGAGCTGCTCGGCCTGCTCGCCGGTGAGATCGGCCGAAGATGTGCTCTTGCGGATTTCAGCGCCATCCATCGCGTCAGCTAGCGCATCTTCGGCTTTCAGCAACTGCACTGGCGGCAAAACGCCGGTTTCGACCAGCGCGCGCACGCGGTTCAGTTCGGTTTTCGCGCGAGCGATCTCTGGATCCTCCCCCGTCTGCGCGGTTAGACCGGCGCAGGCCAGGGCGAAGAGAACGAAAATTCGCATCGTTCTTTTATTTTTGCAGGTAGCTAGTGTGGGTGCGCTTCCACCATGGAGGGCTGGGTCTTTTCGGTCGCCGATAACCTGGTCAGCCGTGGCGGATCACCAGCACGTCTCCGTCTTTCACGATGTAATCCTTGCCCTCCAGCCGCAATAGACCTTTTTCACGGACGCCAGGGTAGCCGCCATGGTCGATGAGAGCCTTCCAGTTCACGACCTCGGCCCGAATGAATTTTTTCTCGAAATCGCTGTGAATGACGCCGGCGGCTTTTACCGCGGGGCTGTGGATAGGGATGGTCCAAGCGCGCACCTCGTCCTCTCCGGCGGTAAGAAAGCTCATCAGGCCCAACAGAGCATAAGTCGCGGAAATCAGCCGTTCCAATCCCGATTCGTTCAGGCCGAAACTCGCCAGATAATCCTTGGCTTCGGCGGGAGAAAGTTCGGCTAATTCCGCTTCGATTTTTCCGCAAATCGCGGTCACGGCAGTGTGAGCGCGGGCGGCGAGCGGGCCGGAGCGATATTGGGCCTCGACCTCATGCATCCGCCCCGCGTCGGCTTCGCCGAGGTTCAACACCGCCAGCATCGGCTTGCGTGAAAGAAACTGGAATCCGCGGATGCGTTTTTCGTCATCCTCGTCGAGCTCCAGTTCGCGCAGCGGGCGATTTGCCTCCAACTGCGATTTCAACCGTTCCAGCAACGCGAATTCCTTGTCCAGATCCGCGCTCTTGATTTTCTTGCGGTCCTTATCCAGACGCTCCATGCGCTTCTCCACCACTACCAGGTCGCTCAAGATCAGCTCGATCTCCACGTCCTCGTAGTCCCGCAGGGCGTTGACGGATCCTTTTTCGTGCGGCACGATATCGCTTTCGAAGACTCTCAAGACATGCGCCAGGGCGTCGGCGACGCGCAGACTCGCCATGTAGCCAGGGTCGCGCAGAGCCTCTTTCGAGATCGCCGGGAAATCCAGATATTCGACGGTGGCGTGAGTGACCTTGGGCGGTTCGAACAACTTCGCCAGAGCCTCGAGCCGCGGGTCGGGCACCTTGGCCACACCCACGCGCGCTTCCATCGTCCCCACGCGCGTGGATTCGTGAACGCCGGTGAGAATCGTGAACAAACTGGTTTTGCCGGTCTGGGGCAGGCCGATGATGGCGGTTTTCATAAAACCTTTTAGCTGTCAGCTATCAGCCGTCAGCTTTAGAGTGGCACGTCGACAAGCGTGAGGATTTCGTTCAACACCCGTTCGGCGGCTTCGATGGGGCGCTGCGCGGGCAGGGCGCGGGAGTTCACCAGGACGCGATGAGCGAACACCGGCAGCACCAGCAGTTTCACGTCGTCGGGCGTGGCGTAGTCGCGTCCGTCCACCGCGGCCAAAGCCTGAGTCGCGCGATACAGAGCTTGCGCCCCGCGCGGGCTTACGCCCATGGACAGCGACTCGTGGGAGCGCGTCCGCTCCGCGATTTCGAGCATGTACTCCACCAGCGCCTCATCCACTTCCACTGCCCTCGCCGCGTCTTGCAGCATCAGGAGCTCCTCGCCGCCGATCACCGGTTCCACCGATTCGGCCGGATGCGGGGCGGTTTGGCGAAGCACCTCCCGTTCGGAAGCTCGATCAGGGTAACCGATGCGAATGCGGATCAGAAAACGGTCCAGTTGCGATTCCGGCAGGGGGTAAGTGCCGTGGTGCTCCACCGGATTTTGCGTGGCGATGACCATAAACGGCTGGCCCAACGGATAGGATCGCCCATCCACAGTGACCTGCAGCTCATTCATTGCTTCCAGCAGCGCCGATTGCGTTTTCGGCGTGGCGCGGTTGATCTCGTCGGCGAGGAGAAAATTGGTGAAAACCGGGCCGGGCTTGAACTCGAATTCGCGGGTGTGCGCGTTATAAATGGTGACGCCCAACACGTCGCTGGGCAGCATGTCGGAAGTGAATTGGATGCGATGGAACTGGGAATGCACGCTGCGCGCCAACGCTTGCGCCAGAGTGGTCTTGCCGACTCCAGGAACGTCTTCGATGAGCAGATGGCCTCGCGCCAGCAAGCACGCCAGCGACAGCCGCACCGCTTCCGGCTTCCCTCGAAGCGCCTCGCTAAGGGCCGATTCGAGTTCCGGGATGCGGGAGAGCGCGACAGGGATCTCCAGGGCACCGCGTCGGGGCATCGATTTCATGATAACCGGGAGTAGAACAAAGCTTCAGCCTGTCCGATGCCCGCGGCTCTGCATCCTCCGCCATGGCGCTCCGGGCCGGGCGGAGGGCGGGCTTCAGCCCGCGCGAGGCTTTAGCCTCGCTTCCCCGCAGCGGGACTCAAGTCCTGCGCTGCGGGGGCTGAATCCTGAAAGTTTGACCCGGGTTGGGCGGCGAAGCCACTTAAGGCATTAACGGAACCTGATCATTCGCCGCTCCCTTGAATCACTAGCGCTCGCCGAAACGGTGCGTCTCGCCGCCAGAAAAATTCACGAATTAGCGCCCGAAGGGGTGCAATGTCCAAATCGTCACCGTGTTGAGATCGTCGTCCACGGCCGCGAATCTAAGGGTGTTCTCTGAAGCCGTTAGGGCGACGCCAAACGCTCCGCCAGGCGCCCCACCGTCCAATTGATAGGTCGCAATCAGACGACCATCCGGCGTGAATTCAACTAGTTCGTTCGGCGTTCCGCTCGCATTTACCGCATCTCCATTCGAGGTGATCAGATTTCCGTTCGGTTCCAGAGCTAACCCTAGTGGCCCGTGTAGGTGCTGCGCGTCGGTGAAGATGACGGCGCCTTGGCCGCCGCCGCTGGTCCGGGAGCCGGCCTGGCTTATCGCAAAAATTGTATTGTCGTTCGTGGATGCGACATAAAGGACGTCGCGCCCTCGGTCGTACGCGAGACCTGTGGGACCGATGGCGACGATGGCGGAACTGGGAACCCAAGTGTAGCCAGAGCCAATCTTGACTTTGTCCTTGACGGTTACCTGAGTACCGCTTAGGGACACATCGAACCGCGTTACCGTCGCGCTCACGACGTTGCTCACAAAGATCTGTGCCTGCGATCCCTGGTCGTTGATAGTAAGATCCCACGGGCTGTCCAGTAAAGGATCAGTGAGCACGGCGATCCGATTACCCTTACGATCGAAGATCTGCAACGAACCCGTCCCGATGACGTCGTTGCTTACCGGCAGGTTTCCTACGACGACAAAACCCGCTGACAGGACGCCGAGAGCAGTATCCAGCCCGAAAGGAGCAGAGGTTGCGAATACGGACTGTTGTCCTGTAGGAGAAATACTGACAATCGTCGTGCCGGTTCCTTGCGTGTTGTCGCTGTTGTTGAAATTCGAGACCAGGAGATCCCCGGCCGCGATTGCGCCTCCAGCAGGGAACTCGGAGGGGACGAATGCCACGCCATAAGGATTGAGCTCGCCGCTCGGTGGAACAGTGGAAGCAGTGATGCTTTGGAGCGATTCAAGAATCGAGCGTCCTGAAAAGAAACCAAACTGAGCGAGGCCCACGCGAGGGAGGCAAACGACGCTCAAAAGTATAGGAAAGAGCCGCTGGTATGTCATCGTCTCTTTGACTCACGCTCGCATGTCCGCATGTCCAAGTAATTGTAAATTCCGCGTAAAATCTGGCGGTCGAACGGTTTTGAGGACGCACGCACCCTCAGTATTTCAGCGATCATGGCCCGACTGTGCTAACAATGGTGCACCATGAGCGACGTGCTGGTTCTAGAGCGCGGTGAAATGCACGTTCGGAAAAGGTTCGGCCCAGGCACGGTCAACCGGGGCGCCGCACTGTTCGAATGCGAATGGGACGGCGGACGCTTTGAGGCTGGGTTATTCACGGGCGGCATGTTTCGATCGGGCCAGTTCGTGGGCGGGACTTTCCTCGGCGGAATCTTCTGGGGCGGCATCTGGGTGAGCGGGACTTGGGAAGGGGGTTTTGACCGCAACGGCATTTACCATTCCAGGGGCGACAACCCGGCTTTTCCGAGTGAAATGCCGCGTTGAATCCCATGCCGCGCCTGCTGATCTCGAGCCCGCACCGCTATCCCGATCTCGCACGTTTGTGGCATCGACTGGTCATGCGTGAACTTGTGCCGGCGTTTGAGCGCATCGGCTTGGACGTTGAGGTGAACATTTTTTGCGATGCGAACGCCGATCAATTCCTGCCGCATTGGTTTCCCGGCATTTTGTTCACGCGCGCAGGGCCCGGCATGCGCGACTTTATGGAATTCTACGACGCCACTCTGCACCATCCATGCGATTTCCTGCTTTTTCTCGACGCCGATACATTCGTCTTGGATGGCGGGTGGGCCGCCTCATACT
>DATDGT010000191.1:0-17632 GCA_036521975.1 Bryobacteraceae bacterium | reverse complement strand
ACTTTGCCTCTCGGGCTACGATGCTCCAGTCCTGGGTCCGAGTCCGCCAGCCGGGCCAGTTTCAGTAACGGGGTTTGCCCACCAATGTCGAATGGCGGCCTTCGCTCGACCACGCCTGTCAGATCATACGCCATTCCGCTTCCCGTACTCGCGTTTATTTTCTCGCCCGTGGGTGAAGGGGCTCCTTCATAATGTTTCAGTCGTGCCGACGAAAGGCCGTAGGTGAAGGGGCTTTAGCCCCTGCAACTGCGCGGCTTCGTCGCGCGGGGCTATTTCGCCGCCGCTTCCCGCTGCTGCTGGGCTTTATTTGACTGGCGCCTCGCGCTGCTGCTCGGCGAGCACGGCTTGAAACGCGGTCTCTTCAATGCTGACTTCCGTCTTGTAGCCTTGCGGATCGATGAAGGGATTCGGCCCTTTGCCCAGCTTCGGAAATTTCTCCGCAAGATTGTACATGGCCGGATGGGAGCCTAGCGGAACGTCGCACGCCAACCCGTGAAGGACTTTGAAACCCCGCTTGTACTCTTCGGCGATATCCGGAACTTGCGGGTTGTTGACCAACTTCGTGCCGGCGTTCACGCCCATGCTACCGATAATTAACACGTTGTACGTCTTGCCTCCGTCCTGCACCTTCATGGTCCAAGTAGTGCAGCCGCGGGTATGACCAGGCGTGAGATGCGCTACCAAAGTGGAGCCGCCGAGCGTGACCTCGTCGCCGTCGTGCAGGACCTTGTCAATAGGGTGAGGTCTATTGCCCGGCGTCATCCGCTGCAAGGCCGGGACGTCCTCGGCCATGGCCATGACTTGCGCTCCGGACAACTCTTTGACCAATGCGTCCCCTTCCATATGGTCGGCGTGGGCGTGGCTGCCGAGAAGGATTTTCGTATCCCCGAAATGGAATCCGAGATCCTGCACGGATCTCTGGACTACGGGAACGGTTCGCTCGTAAGTGCTGTTGATGAGAATGTTTCCTTCCGGCGTGACCACCAGGAACGCTCCCAGCGACTGGGTGCCGACGTAATAGATGTTGCCGATAATTTTGTGCGGGGGAAATTGCGTCTCTTGCTGTTCTTTGGTCCCGACATTGCGCTGGAAGAGCTCCTGCGCCGTCCAGACCTTGGTTTGAGCCAACCCCCTGGTTTGAACCAACAAAGAAGCGCTCAGGGTGGCGAGCGCGAAGCAGGGAAGCGGTTTCAACAGGCGCGCCATGCGGGCCAGCATATCACGTCCAGGAGTCTGACTGAGCCGCGCGCGCCAGCAAGCGGTTCCCTCAGATTCTGACTTCTGACTTCTGACTTCTGACTCCTGTCTCCTGTCTCCTGACTCCTGACTCCTGACTCCTGACTCCTGTCTCCGCGATCGCGAGGGAGCGGTCACCGGCCTTTCAAGACATCGCTCGCTTCCGCTTGAGCGATCAACCGAGCCGCGTCCTCGGGCAGCAGGAATCGATCCCGGACATTTCTTTCCGCGGCCCGCTTGACGACTGCCACGTAGCCCTCATGGGTAACGTAGCGCTCTTCCAGCGAGAGCCGCGGATCGCCGTTCGCCAGCCGCTCCGCCTTGGTTGCGGCAAAGGGAACGAACGCCCCGTTTAATCCACATTCGCGCCCTTTGAGATACCCCTGCGCCGTGACATTCCAGCCGAGATAGGTTCCGAGAGGAGCTTGATGCAGGACGCTCGCGACGCCCACGGTTTCATTCCCGTCCACGTCCTCCTTGGGCACAAGGCTTGGAAGCACTCTCTTGATGGGCGGCGGCAGCAGGGCGATCGCCCCGCTCAGATCGCCATAACGGAAATGCGGACCGAAATCGTAATCGTAAAGCGGATTGAGAATTCCGTCCGGCAGCGGAACGCCGGGAATCAAAGGCGATCCCAACGCGGCTTGCGTGGGCAAAACCAACTCGCCTCGATCCAGGCGCGGATATTGGCTGGGCGGCGGAGCGGCGCCCTTCGTGACCCAATCGATCAACGCCACGGTGAGCGCTCGCATAGTGTCGGACGATGGATTAGGATTCGCAGCCAATTCGCAATTGGCGGGCTTGGCCGGCGCCGCCGCGCTGAATCCTCCGCGTCCGCCGCCATGCGTCACGCCCGGGAAGTAATAGCGGCGGACGTTGGGCGGCAAGGGGATGTCGCGGTCCGCGGCGGTTCCCACCAGATCGGGTGAACCGCGTAGTCCCCAGAATTCGAACGAACCAAAGGTTTCGAAAATCTTGGGACATGTGCCGGAGGCGCGGCAGCGGTCCAGCAATCCCGCCTCTGGCCGTCCGCGAGTTTCATCCTTATAATCGCCCCACCACAGCACGCCGTCGCTGCCGGGTTCGAACATTTCCGCGCCGCCCCCCACCGCCGCGAACCGAAAATTCATCGCAAGCTGCCGGACGGCGATGTTCGGGTTGATGCCATCCCAGATGATGCGCCCCGATTCGTCCTGATTGAAACCGAGATGAATGAAACTACGCAAAAAATTGCCCGATTGCGAGCTGCCCCGCGCCACGGCATAAGAGGTTTTGCCGGCAACGGGATTCGCCGCGCCTGTGGCGTCGTGATCCGCGTAGCGGAAAAACGCATTCAGGTCGCGCGTGGCGGCATAGCCGATTCCCAGGACCAGAGGGTCTTTGGCTGTGTAAACCAGTTCGTACAAAAAGGCCGGATCAAAGCCGCCCTTCACACAGATTTTGCCGGGATCGGGCGTGCCGGGAAAAGCCGTCTTGCCGCAATCGGCGAAAGCCCAGTCGGTCGATTTCAGGGGAACCACCGCGCTTCCCTCAGACGCGCGGCGTGTGAGCGTGGCTTTGGAGGTATCGAGGTTCGCGGGAGCGGGCGCGGGGAAGCCAGCTCCTAAGCCGCGCGCCAGTGCAAGAGTAGTCGTTCCCTGCGGCATGTTGCTGAGGCGCGCCAGCACGGGTCCGGTGATTGGGGAGCCGTCGGCATTTTTGGCCACGGGAACCGAAATGCTTTCCATCTCATCGCGCGGCGGGACGTCGCCCTCCCAACCGTTCGACAACAGCACGTGACCGCTCTTGAATAAATCCGCCATCGCGCCCGCCTCCGTGGACGAAGTGGCCAGCGCGATGCGGCCGCGATTCGCCACGTCGTAGAGCAGCACGCCGCTGGCTTTCGAAGGATCCGCGGGTTTGGCCAATGTGAAGGTGACCGAATACTCCACCAGCCCCGCCGCATTGCGGGGCGCGAGCGCGATATCCGTGACGATCGCGTTCAGCGGATCCTTGGGGTCAAGCTCTCCGTAAGCGCGCCCCCTGAGCCATTCGTATTTTCCGGCGCTCCCGAAGGACTGGCCTTTGTAGGCGGGCGATTCGCGATGCTCAATGACGATGCGAATGATGCGCGCCTGTGCGGAACCCGCCAGGGCGACAAAAGCGGCGAGATGGAAGAAATGTCGGGTCATGTCTTTTGTCAAGTTACTGCAATTGACGGCGCAACGCAATCACCGGGGAGCAGGTTTTAGCCTGGGGGCGCCCTCTGGGCCCGAAGCTTCAGCCTTCGTCTGGAGTTTCTACGATCCTCCCTTTTCAGCGCTTTCACGCGCTCGCTCGCCTAGGGCCGCCGCGCTGGTCCACCCGAATTCCCCGTGGCTTGACCGGCCGCTTCTCTGGTTCTAGGCCCGCGAAGGCATCGTGCCGGCCGGCGCGCGATACAGAGCGCGCCGAAAATGGCGGTTTTTTTGGGCTGCACATCGCCAGTTGCTTCCTTTGCTTTGATCCCTTTTCTCCCCCATTCGCGCGCATTCGTCAGGAGATCGGTAACGCTCAGATCCCTACAAAGGAGACTTCGTGTGCAACGCCGATGGACAGGAGCGGCCACGATGCTCTATGCCGCCGTTACGTTCACCTCACTTCCAGCAGGGGCGCAAGATAGAGTGTCTGCCGCCGTACGTGAAGCCGCAAAGTCTGCACAAAGTGTTCCGGTATTCATTCTGCTGACAAGTCAGCCACATGAAAAAGCTGTCCGCGCAGCGCAGAGCCGGAATCAGGCTCAGCTTGTGGCTGCTCATCAACGGCTGAACCAGCTTGCCGGAGACCCTGTAACTCCTCCGCAGTTGCTGGCGCAGGCGCAGGATGAGGCGGATTCGCTCGAACTGCAGGTCCGCCGGGAAGCGCTGGCGGAGGCGAACGCGATCGCCGCGCCACAGCAGAGCCTCCTCACTGCGCATCTTCAAGCCCTGGGCGCCACCAACATATCCGCCTATGAGGGTATGAATCTAATGCGAGCCGACGTCCCGTCGTCTGCGTTAGACGCAATCGCGGCCGACCCACTCGTCGCCCGGATATCTCTCGTTGAAACCAGGGTGCCGGCCCTGAACACCAGTGTGCCCGCCATACACGCACCCGCTTTCTATGACGCTCCTCCGCTAGCCGGTCCGGCGGGTGCCCGTGTCACGGGCGCCGGCGAAAGCGTGGCCGTCATCGATACCGGCACGCCGCTCGCCCACCCCGATTTCGCGGGGCTCCCGTCACAGCGGAGGCGTTTCTGGTCAACGGAAGCATGGACCCGTGCTTCGCCGATGTCGTTAATTCGCCCTATGATTCGGTCTTTGGCCATGGTACTGAGGTGGCGGGCGTCGTCGCAGGCAAGGGAATATCAGCGAACTCTCTATTCCATGGAGTGGCGAACGGCCTGGGCAGGTTGTATACAGCCAAAGTGTTCTATCACATCGTCGCCCGTTGCGTCGTCGACGGTGTCAAGGTCAAATCCAGCGATTCCGACATGGCTGCTATCGACTGGGCGGCTACTAAAACGCCGGTGTTCATCGTGAACTTGAGTCTCGGGGAGCCTGCCAGATTGGACGACGACTTCGCCAAATACGTCGATCGATACGCCGACACTTACGGATTACTCTTTTCGATCGCCGCCGGGAATGACGGCTGTGGCCCTAACTACCCGGTCGTCAACCCTGTTTGTGTCCCAACTCCAAGATCGATCGAATCGCCGGGAATCGCCTACAACGGCATTACCGTCGCAAACTGGGATCATCAGCGGGACTCATCGGGCAGAACCAAAGGCATATGGCCTACGAGCAGCCGCGGTCCGACGGCGGGCGGGCGAAACAAACCGGATGTCGCCGCGCCAGGCTTGGTGATTACCGCCGACCTCAGCCCGGTGCTGTTCGGATTTCACATAGGTACGAGTTTCTCCGCACCGCATGTCTCCGGAGCGTTGGCCCTTCTCCGCCAGTTCGGAATTACCAGTCCAGTCGTCGCCAGAGCTCTTCTCATTAATTCCGCCGATCGAACGCCCGGCGCCGGATGGCAAAGCGATCGGGGCTGCGTGAATGCTCAGAATTGCACCAGCATCACTTCGAATATTTACAGCGTGATTATCAATCCGCCGGATGGGGCCCCCGGGTGCCCACCGACTGGAAACTGCGAGGTCATCAGGGGAGCGGGACCGTTCACGGGCGCTATTCAATTGACGACGGGCCCTGGCTGCGGCTGGACGGTCCAGACTTCCGCGCTCTTTGCTCCGGGCGTTCTTACCGTGGCGCCCACCAGCGGAGCAAGCAGCGCGACGCTGACATGGACCTTGTCATCGTATCCGCTAAGCCAATCTTCCGGACCGAGAATGCCTGACTTTGAAGTGACGCTCGATGGGTTAAATGTAACTCCTGATGAGGTGGGGTTTATCCAGTTTCCGCAATAATGCGGAACACAATCGCAAAAACAAGCAATGTGGGCGGGAAGCGACCTTCCGCGGGTCGCTTCCCCCCAAATTAAATCTTGGCAGCCATTGCGACAAAATCGCGGCATCGCGGGGATTCCGGGCCTGCGTTCTCACCTCAAAGCTGAAAGCGCATCGCCTCAACCGCACCCTCGAGAAAGCCAAAGCCGAATTAAAACAGCTTCAGAAAGAGCGCGCCGAATCCCGCGAAAAAGCCCTTATAGACGCTGGCGAAATCGCTAACCTCAAGGAAGCGCTCCGCCAACCCTGGAACCCTCGCGACGATGGCTTTGAATTTTCGGCTGAAGATTTGGCCGCCTGGCTGCGCAGCAGAGAGCTCAATAATGCTGCCCTAATCTTCCGCATTGAAGGCTGCCTCCCCGCTCAGCCCGCCGGGTCGTGCAAGAAAGGAGTGCCCCACACCCCCGCGAGCCACTAACATTTTGGGACTGCATTGGACCGGACTCGTATCAGCGCACGACTCAGTCGTGCCGACGACAACGGCTGGAATCAAGGTCTTTAGCCCCTGCGGCTTTTGTCTTGCTACATGCGCGAGGCAAAAACGGAACTCGCCACGCGCGGGCCAAGGTCCGCTCCAGAAACGCCTTCCACCACCGGCAGGGCGCGCGGAGTCAGCAGTGAAGATTTTACCCTGGCACGCGGCATCCCACCCGGAAGAAACACTTGCGTTTGCCCGCACTTAGGCAGTGGCTTGTAAAATGCAAACATGCCCCCAGTGGCTCGCTGGCTAGCTCGCGAAGTGCGCGCGGCCGCCCCCAAGGCAACCAAGCAAGCGGCTCGCACGCTCCGTTTTGGGGGCTATTACGGAGGAGTTGTGTGCATGCTAGCGCTCGGGGCACTGCCTACGGGTGCGCAGACGGCCGGATTCGAGGGCAAACGAATCGTCGATATTCAATTCCGCCCCGGGCAGCCGCTAGACCCCGCCGATCTGGAAAAAGCGCTGCCGCTTCACAAAGGCGAGCCCCTGCGGGCCGACGATGTGGCCAGCGCCATCGACAGCCTTTTCGCCACGGGCCAGTTCGAAGACATCGTTGTCGAGGCCGAACCTTCAGGCGCCGGAGTCGTAGTTGTTTTCTCCGTCCGGAACACAGGTTTCATCGGCGGCGTGAACATCGAGGGCAAGCCCTCGCCGCCTCCCAGTCGGGGAGATATCGCCGCCACGGCGCAGTTGAATCTGGGCGCTCCCTTTCACGATCAGGACGTGACGCAAGCCACGGAAGCGATCAAGAAACTCCTGGTCGCAAATGGCTTGTACGAATCCAGTGTTATGCCGGAAGTAGAGCGCATGGGCGAAGGCGAGCAGATCTTCATCACCTTCCGCATCAAAGATCGCAAACGCGCGAAATACGAAGAGCCCCTGATCCACGGTAACGTGATCCATGGCGACACCGAGCTCTCCGACAGCACCATTATTCGCGCCACCGGTTGGCGCCTTCCCATCATTCGCTGGTGGCGCAAGGTGACCCAAGCCCGCACTAGCGACGGTGTCCAAGGCGTCCTCCGCAAATACGCGAAAAAGGATCACCTGGCCGCGAAGGTGGAGGCGGATAAGCTCGATTACGACCCGGCCCGGCGGCGTGTCCGCCCGGATCTCGAAATCGACCCGGGCCCCCAAATCAAAGTCACTTCGGTGGAAACCAAAGTCTCGAAAGGCAAGTTGAAGAAGTACGTGCCCGTATATCAAGAAGGCGCCGCCGATAACGATTTGCTGGTGGAAGGCAAGCGCAACCTCACGGATTATTTTCAAAGCCAGGGCTACTATGACGTGGAAGTCGATTTCCGCGTTCAACCCCCAGCGGGAGGAATGGAAACCATTGAGTACGCGATTGCGCGAGGGCAGCGTCAAAAGCTGGCGCACATCGCCATCGTGGGAAACCGCTATTTCACCACCGAGGATATCCGCGAGCGGATGTTTATGTCGCCCGCCTCATTTCTCGTCTTGCGGCACGGCCGCTTTAGCGAAGCCTTTGAGAGAAGGGATGAGCAGAGTATCGCGGAACTATACCGCTCCAACGGCTTCCGCGACGTGAAGGTCTCCTCCACGGTGCAGAAAAACTACAAGGGCAAATCGGGAGAGATCGCGGTCACCGTCAACATCGTGGAAGGCCCTCAGTGGCTCGTGGACGATCTGGCTCTGGAAGGCGTCAAGCAAGGCAACCGCGAGGAGCTGGAATCGAATCTCGCCTCGGCTCCCGGCGAGCCCTTTTCGGAAACAAATCTTGCGACGGATCGCGATGAGGTCCTCACGTACTATTACGCGCACGGTTTTCCGGACGCGGATTTCAAGGCGGCTTGGACGCTAAACGGCGTCCCCAATCACGTCAACGTCACGTATACGGTGACGGAAGGCGAGCGGCAATATGTCCGCGGTGTCCTCGTCTCCGGTTTGCGCCACACGCGCCCAAGCCTGGTCGACAAGAGAATCACGATGCACGCCGGAGATCCCCTCTCCCCGACTCAGCAGATCGATATTCAGAAGCGGTTGTACAATCTCGACGTCTTCGCCTCCGTGAACACGGCCGTTGAAAATCCGGACGGCGCCATCGATCACAAGTACGTCCTCTACAACTTCGAGGAAGCGAATCGTTACACCATGACCGTGGGATTGGGCGCACAAGTGGGAACATTCGGAACGCCCAGCGCGAATAGTCTGGCCAACCCCGCGGGGAGCACGGGCTTCAGCCCCGCCGTTTCCCTGGACGTGAGCCGGCTCAATTTCCTGGGCCTGGGGCAAACCATGACCTTTGCCGGACTCTATTCCACCATCGAACAGCGCGCGTCTTTGAGTTACGTGATGCCGCATTTTCTAGACCGGCCCGGCGACACCATCAGTTATAGCGTGCTGTGGGACAACGCGCTAAACGTCAGTACATTCGCTTCCCAGCGCGCGGAAGGGTCGGTGCAATACTCGCACAAATTTTCGAAATCGCTTACCGGTTTGTTTCGCTTCTCCTACCGGCGCGTCAGCGTCAACGACGTGGTGATCCCGGTCCTGTTGATCCCGCAATTCCTGCAAGCCGTCCGTGTGGGTATGCCTTCGGTAAACCTGGTGCAGGACCGCCGCGACAATTCCGCCGATCCGCATCGCGGAATGTATAACAGCGCCTTTGTGGGCGTCTCGGCTTCGGTCTTCGGTTCGCAGCGTGACTTCGCGCGCGTTTTGTTGCGCAACGCCACCTACTACCCATTGCCCAGACATTGGGTTTTGGCGCGTCAGACGCAATTCGGGGTAATTCTTCCCTTCAACCCGCCGGCCGGCATATCGGCGGAGGAATCGGTCCCCCTGCCGGAGCGGTTTTACGGAGGCGGCGCGGATTCCATGCGCGGCTTTGCCTTCAATGAGGCCGGTCCGCGCGATACCGGCGCACCGCTGGTTCCCGGCGGCCCGTCTTCTGCGCCCACCGGTTTTCCGCTCGGCGGCAATGCCCTGCTGTTCAATAATGTCGAGCTCCGCTTTCCCTTCCTCCTGGAGAACATCCAGGGCGTGTTGTTCCACGATATGGGCAACGTCTATAACTCGCTCGACAGTATCTCGCTGCGTTTCAAGCAGCGAAATCTTCAGGACTTCGACTATGCGGTCCAGGCCGTGGGTTTCGGCATTCGTTACCGCACGCCGGTGGGGCCCGTCCGGCTCGATCTGGCTTATTCCATCAATTCGCCGTCTTTCGTCGGATTTTCGGGGACGCAGTTGCAGTTACTGCAATGCGGCGCGACCGGAGCGAATTGCACGCCGGTGCTGCAGAACACCGGCCATTTTCAATTCTTCTTTTCCATAGGGCAGATGTTCTGATGACGAACTCGCTCGGTGACGCTTGTGGAGGGCGGACTTTAGTCCGCGCGGGACTTCAGTCCCGCTCGCGGGGCGAGGCTAAAGCCTGTCTCACATTAATGGGGCGGCTGAAGCCCGCCCTCCAGGCGTTATGCGTTGTGCTAGTTCTGGCGCTCGCCAATGCGCGCGGAGCCGACGTGATCGACCGCATCGCGGTAATAGTGGATAAACGCGTCATCAAGCTAAGCGACATTCAACGCGATCTGCGCGGAACGGCGTTCCTGAATCGCGAACCGCTGCGGATCAATTCGGATACGATGCACAAATCCGCGGAGCGGCTTATCGATCAGGCGCTCATCGCCGAAGAGATCGCGCGGGGAGGCTACACGAGCGCTCCCGAATCGGACGCCGACGCGATGCTGAAGCAGCTCGAGCGCGATCGATTCGGAGGGAGCGTGGCGCGGCTGCGGCAGGAGCTCGCGCGCTACGAACTTTCGGAATCCCAGCTTCGCGAGGAGTTGCTCTGGCAGCTCACAGTCTTGCGATTCATCGACGACCGCTTCCGGGCCGGCGTTCCATGCGGCGACGAGGCTGCAGTTCAGAAGGAAGTGGATAAAAACTTCGACGATTGGCTCGCGGAAGCGCGCAAACGCGCGCATATCGAATACCGGCCCGAAGCTTTCAAATGAGAGGCGCTTTCCAATGAGAATCGTTGCCAAAATCGCAATCGGAATCGCGGCGCTGATCTTGATCCTGATCGCAACCGCGGCGATCGTCGTGCATACAGCATGGTTCCAGGCATACATGAAGCAGAAAATCGTCGAGGTCGCGGAGGAAGGCACGGGCGGACGGGTAGAGATCGGATCTCTGCAAATCGACTGGCGGCGCTTGCGCGCGATCGCGACGAATGTCGCGATTCACGGAACGGAAGCGCCTGGCTCGCCGCCGTTCTTTCAAGCGGCTCGCATTGAGGTGGATGTGCGGCTATTCACCAGGATGGGGCATTTGCTGGATCTGACCTATTTGGGCCTTGACCACCCCGAAGCCAACGTAATCATCTCCGCCGATGGACGCACCAACGTCCCCACTCCCAAGACGTCGTCGAATACGCCCGCGCTCCAGAGCGTTGTCGATTTAGCGGTGCGGCGTTTTGAATTGACTAATGGCCGGCTTTCCTTGAACGCGCAAGAGCAAGTAATCGACGCGCGCGGCGAAAACCTGAGGGCGCAGCTCTTCTTCAGCGCCGTGAAGCAGGATTACGAGGGCCGCGTCTCTATGGAGCCCTTGTACGTGGTGTCCGGAAGAAAATCGCCCGTGCGGTTCGCATTGGACCTCCCGGTGATTCTGGGCCGCGATCGCATCGCCGTTCAAAATGCCGGCATCTCCACGCCGAACTCCCGGATCACGATCGACGCGTCCGTCGAAAACATGGCGGACCCGAAAATCTCGGCGCATGTGGCGGGTCGCGTGGGGCTCGCGGACGTGAGGACCATGCTCGATCTTGATCTCGCGACGGGCAAGGGCGAACCCTCTGAAATCGATCTCGATGCCGATGCGACTGTAGCGCAAAACGCGATTCAAATCTCGCGTCTGCGCGTACAATTGGGCCAATCGAGTCTGGAGGCGTCGGGAAATCTTGAAGGCTCCGGCGGCTCTCTGGATTTCGGGGCGAGATTGGGGCTGGGCGAATTAGGCCGGCTGGCAAAATTGAAAACGCCCCCGCAAGGTGTCGCCACCCTCAGTGGCCGCGCGAAGTTGGAGCCAAATCGCCGCCTGGAGTTGAGCAATGTGCGGCTAAATTCCCGCGTCTCCATCGCGCCGGGAGAACGGGAACTTCCCGTTTCGGGCGTACTCAATGTGGACTACGACGGCTCAGGCGGGACTTTCGCCATTCGCGATTCGTTCCTGGCCTTGCCGAATACCCGCTTAACGTTCAGGGGATCGCTTCCCAATCGCATCGAATTTTCGTTGGTCTCGCATGACTTGGCCGATCTCCTCATAACGGCCGCCACTCTGGATAACGGCGGCCAAGCCGTGGTCGGCGGAACGGTCACGGGCAGCTTTGCATTGCCGCGCATAGAGGCGCACGCCGCCGCGAATCGCTTTCGCGTCGAGGGAAGGCGATTCGATTCACTGAGTGTTGACGCATCCGCTTCTTCCGCCGGCATCTCGGTCTCGGGCGGCACCCTGAACCGCGACACGATGCAGGCGCGGTTCACGGGCAGCTTCGGGCTGCGGGACTGGAAGGCATCGCCCAATTCTCCCGTCTCGGCCGAAGCCACCATGGCCAATGCAGACCTCGCGGATGCGATGGTGTTCGCAGGCCAGCCGGGCGCGGATTATTCCGGCGCGTTAAGCGCCGCGGTTCATGTGCGCGGAACGCTAGGAAATCCCATCGGCGAGGCCGGCATCGAAGCCGCTAACGGGGCCATCCGCGGCGAGCCGTTCGACCGCATTCAAGCGCGCGTGAACCTCACCGACCGGCTGATTTCCATTCCCGACGCGTTCGTTCAGGCGGGTAGCGCTCGCGTCGATCTGACGGCTCAATTTCAACATCCAAGCGACAGCTTCCAAACAGGCGTCTTAACGGCCCACGTTCAGAGCAGCGGACTGGATCTCGCGCAGCTCCGGAATTTGCAGCAACGATGGCCCATCACTTCGGGTCAAATTCAGATACAGGCCGACGGTGTTGTAAACGTATCTCCGGCCGCGGTTACTCCCGTCAACGTGGACGCCGACGTCTCCGCTCGCAATCTGCGCGTGGAGGGAAAGAATTACGGCGACCTCACCGCGACCGCGCGAACCAATCAACAAACCGTGCATTACATGCTAACGTCCGATTTCGCCGGATCGGCGATCCGCGTAAACGGAGACACCGATCTCGCGCGCGATTATCCCACCCGGGCAGACTTGAGCCTTTCCAATCTGCCCCTGGAGCGCGTCGTAGCCCTTTACCCCGCCCTTCAAAAAAACGCGGCGGTTCCATCGAAGGGCAATCTGTCCGCGACCGCTCATATCACCGGGACGATAGAGAACCCGCAAGCGCACAGCGAAAGCGTTGTGCGCGTTAAAGAAGGCACCGCCGACGTGAACCTGACGAACGCCACGATCGACGATGAGCCGCTGGACCGCGTGCAAGCGCGCATCGCCTACCTGGAGCGGAGCGTTCAGATCTCACAGGGCGAAATCGCCGCCGGCCCGGCGCGAATCGATCTGACGGCTCAATACGATCACCCGGCCGGCGATCTCAAATCCGGCGATCTTCAGTTCCGCCTCAAGGGAACGGGCGTCGAATTGACGCGCATTCGCAATGTGCAGATCCGGAATCCTGGCTTAGCGGGCGCGCTGCGATTCGACGCGGATGGCTCCGCTGCTATCGGACCCCGCGTGCAAATCCGCGATCTGACGGTCGACGCCGCCGCGAACGGGCTCTCCGTCCAAGGCAAGAATCTGGGGGACGCGACGCTCGCGGCGCGCACCAACGGCGGCCGGTTGAACGTGACCCTGGACTCGAATCTCGCACAAGCTTCCATTCACGGACGCGGCGATGTGGGGCTGGGCGGCGATTATCCATTGAATGCCGATGTGACGTTCCAGGGCGTCACCTGGGCGCATCTTCAACCGCTGCTCGGCCCCGGCGTGCCGTCCGGTTTCGATGCCGCGGCGGACGGAGACGCGAAGATCGAGGGGTCTGCGATGAAAACGGCGGACCTCCAAGGCTCACTCCGCCTCACGCGTCTGACTCTGAGCGCGAATTCGCAAATTGGTAATGTGCTCGGTAACGCCCCCCGCACCGTCGCGATCCAGAACGAGGGCCCCATCGCCATCAGCCTGGACCGCGGAACGGCACGCATCGAAAGCCTGCACCTAACCGGCCCCCAGACCGATATTCAGGTACATGGGACGGCGTCGTTTTCCGCGCGCTCGCTTGACGTGACGGTGGACGCGAACGCCAATCTCTCCCTGATCCAGCAGCTAAACCGCGATTTCGTTTCCGCTGGGACGGTCGCGCTGAACGCCAGCGTCCGCGGCTCGCTTCCCAAGCCACAGGTAAACGGGCGCCTGGAGCTTCACAACGCGTCGTTGAACTATGTCGCTTTCAACAATGGCATCTCCAACGCCAACGGAACGATTCAGTTCAACGGCTCCAGCGCGACAGTGCAAAACGTCACGGCGGAATCGGGCGGAGGACGCATCGTGCTGAGCGGTTTCGTGGCGTATGGCCAAGGCGTCCACTACGGTCTCCGTGCGAACGCGGGAAATGTCCGCGTTCGCCCTCAGGGGGGTATTAGCTTGGGCCTGGATGCCAATCTGGAACTGACGGGCACGCTCGCGGGCGGTCTGCTTTCCGGAACCGTCACGATGAATAAATTGACGTATGAACCGCAGAGCGATTTCGGGGCGTTGCTGGCGCGCGCGCTTCCGCAGGTCGGAGTCCAGCCTTCCCCGTTCTTGGACAAGATCAAGCTGGATGTTCAAGTACGCACAACTCCCGCAACGGCAATCCGCAGCTCGCTGGCGCAGAATGTCGAGGCCAACGCAGACCTGAGAATTCGCGGCGCCGCGTCCCAGCCCGGCGCGCTGGGGCGCATCACGTTCACGGGGGGCAAATTGATTTTTTTCGGCTCGAAATACACGCTTGATTCCGGCGACATTTCTTTCTTCAGCCCGGTGCGCATAGATCCGATTCTGAATCTGAATCTCAAGACGGAAGCGCAAGGCGTCAGCGTGGTGGTGAGAGTCACGGGCCCCATCGACAATATGAAGCTGAGCTACACCTCGGATCCGCCGCTTCAATTTCAGGAAATCGTGGAATTACTCGCGGCGGGCAAGACGCCCACTTCCGACCCGAATGTGCTGGTCAATCAGCCCGTACAACCTCAGCAGACGTACGCACAGATGGGTGAGTCCGCGCTGGTGGGCCAGGTGCTCGCCGACCCGGCAACCAACCGGCTTCAGCGCGTGTTCGGAGTGACGCAGTTGAAGGTGGACCCGGCGTTCGTCAGCGGATCGACGCTGCCCCAGGCGCGGCTGACGCTGCAACAACAGGTGACCAGCAACGTCACCTTCACCTACGTGACGGCGCTCGATCAAAGCAACACCAATATCGTGCGCGTCGAATGGACCTTGAATCCGCAGTGGTCCGTGATCGGCTATCGCAACGAGAACGCCACCGTCAGCATCCGGTTCGCGTATAAGAAGCAGTTCCGTTAACAGGCGAACAGCGACTCACCGATCGGTTAGGGGTTGGTGAACCGAAGGGTTAGTGGCAAAGACTGCATTTTTGCATCTACAATAACTTGCCGTTTGGCCGCACGCGTGCACTCGAGTCCAACCGACGCCTGGCAAGGGCAGGACGCGCACCGGCGCGGGACGCGCGGTTGCTGATGGAGCCCAAAGCCGGCGGTTGAGCAGCCAGGGAGTGCGATGATCTCCGGCCAGCCGTTCCTTGCGAGTGATATCTAGGAGGTTCTTATGTCTCAGACAAGGGCTGTGTCCGGTATCACGGCGTTGCTCCTGGTCTGCTCGCGGATCGCAACCGCGCAAGCCAATTCCGATCCCAATTACCGCGCGCTTCGTGACGCCGCTCCGTCGGAAACTTACCGAGCGGAGAACATCCAGATCAAGCGCGACGTGGGAACCCTGACCCTCCGCAGCGGACAAATTACCTTCCTCGCGCCCGTGTTGAATCGCATTTCAATGGCGGTTTTCAACGGTGAAGGCCGCTTTCAATTGAAACCGGCCATCTCGATCGAGGAACGCTATCTCAATAAGCTGATAGGCAAGCCGGAAGTAGACGAATCCATTGAATCGGCCCTGCTGAGCTTCACGGATAACACCCTCGATGAAATCCGGAGCCAATCGCACGCCTCGGCGCCGGATCCACGCGCGGCGGAAATTTTGAAAGATTTCCGTCGCATCTTGCGCCGCTCCGACGAGGGCGAGACGGATCCCAATTTGGAGGCTGAAATTCTGAGCGAACTGTACAACCCGGCCTTGCGAGGCTCGTTCCGGCTTAATCTGCGCGGCAAGCCGGATGCGAATTTGGGCTTTTTTGTGGTGCCAGGAGGCGCGCTGCGCGGAATACTCTCCCCGGAAGAGGTTGCTCTCATCGACTCCGACAGTTCCGGAGCGCGTGGCGGGATCTGGTATTTGGCTCACCTGGAATCGGAATTGAAGAACGGGACGGCGTCGTCGGCCGAAGACCAGGGGGTGGCCGCCCCGGAGCATTATCGGATCGAATCGCGGATCGACAATTCAGCCGCGCTTTCAGCCGTGGCCACGGTTCGATTCAAAGCCAAAGTAGAAGGCGTGCGGGCGGTTCCCTTTGGACTCACTTCCGCGCTGCGGGTCTCGCGCGTAACCGGCGAGGACGGACGCGCGCTTTCCTTCATTCAAGAGCCCGCAAAGGAGGACTCGGCCTTCTATGTGATTTTGCCGGAGCCGGCGGTGCGCGGGCGCTCGTATGAAATCAAAGTCGAATATAGCGGCAATAAGGTCATTCAAAAAGAAGGAAGCGGGAATTTTTCGGTAGGGGCGCGGGAGAGTTGGTACCCAACTCTGAATTCGTTTCTGGAGCAAGGCACCTACGACCTGGTTTTCAAAGTTCCGAACCAATACACGTTGGTGAGCGTGGGCAAGCTGGCGAAGCAATGGAAGGAGGACAATCTCGCGTGCACCGAGTGGATTTCCGATATTCCGCTCGCGGTGGCCGGTTTCAACTACGGCGCCTTCCGAAAGAAGGAGGTCACGGACCGCGAAACGAAATACGAGATTGAAACGTATTCGAACCAGGAAATCCCCGATTATCTGAAGGAAATCGGCTCCATCGCGCTCACGCCGTCCGCGATGGCGGACCGCGTCCTGGTGGATGCGCAGAATGCCATCCGGTTGTACCAGCATTGGTTTGGGGACGCACCCTACGGGCGAATTGCGATCACGCAACAGCCGGAGTGGTTTTTTGGGCAGTCCTGGCCCTCGCTGGTATATTTGCCGGTGATTTCCTTCCTCGATTCCACGCAGCGCTGGCAGTTGTTTCAGGAAAACGCCTATTACTTCAACCGCGAATTCGTCCCCGATGCGACGCCGCATGAAGTGGCGCATCAGTGGTGGGGGCATATGGTCGGATGGGCCAGCTATCACGATCAATGGCTTTCGGAAGCTTTCGCCGAATTTTCCGCCAGTCTGTACGTGGAGGCGACCGGGAAACCAGCCGATGTGGAACATTTCTGGGATTCGCGCCGCAGTGTGATTCTCGAAAAGAACAAGTACGGTAACGTCGCGAACGACGCCGGCCCCATATGGCTGGGCGTGCGACTGGAGACATTGAAGACCGAAGGAGCCTACCTCCGCGTCGTGTATCAAAAGGGCGCCTATGCCATGCACATGCTTCGCATGCTGATGCGCGAAGAAAAAACCGGCGACCAGGATTTTATTGCGATGATGCACGATTATGTGCAAACGTACCTGCATCGAGCCCCGTCTACCGAGGATTTCAAAAAAGTGGTCGAGAAACATCTGAAGCCCGCGATGGATGCCGAAGGCAATCACCGCATGGACTGGTTTTTTCGCGATTGGATCTATGGAAGCGAGATTCCCAAGTACCGTCTCGAATACACCATAAATCCCGCCGATGGCGGCAAAGTGGTGCTTGAGGGCAAGCTTTCTCAAGACAACGTCTCGCCTGGATTTCTGATGATGGTTCCGCTCTATTTGGACTTCGACGGGCGTTGGGTGCGCGGGGGAATGGTGCGTGTGCAGGGCGCTACCGCGAATATCAAGGCGACGCTACCGAAGGCTCCTAAGCGGGTTGCGCTTAATGTGAACCACGACGTTCTGGCAACCGAAGTCGTGGTTAAGAAGCAATAGTACGGCACGGCAGGCGCTCCTCGTTACCATGGCAAAACGCCAATGAGCTTCAGGCCCAACTCCGACAGCTCCGCGGGAGTGCCCGGCTCTGGATCGAGCTACCCCGGCAAGCCGCGCCAGTTTGGAGGAGCTCGCTTTGTCAACCACCAGGTCTTCATCGGGTGCGCGACATGGAGGTGCAGACTCGATCGGTCTTCTTTTTTGTAGCTTTTTTCTTAGCGTCTATATACGCTAAGAGAAAGGAGACCCTTGATGACCGACTCTCTGCCTCAGCTGGAGTCCCAACGCTCCGATCT
>DATDGT010000190.1:0-66122 GCA_036521975.1 Bryobacteraceae bacterium | reverse complement strand
GGGCGCCTAGAGGCATAGCTGCCACCCCGGTTTGCGGATTGAGTGGGACACCTTTCGGTCTTGGGACAAGGCACATGACCCATGGTGCCGCACCTTCTTTGCGAGCGTTAAACGCCAGCGATTAACAAGACCCCATAGACTTAACAAACCCCATGGAGATTTGAGCGACCCCGTCCAGACTGGAAAACTGGTGACACATTGCCCCGATTCCAGACTGGAATTGGTGACACGGTAAATGCCAGCGAGTTGCGAGTTGTCACCAGCCGTCCGGCTCAGGTGGGCGATAACGCCACTAACCCAGTCACGGGCGAGCAGGAAGTTCGCGGTCTAAGAGTCTCATGGGGTTGGTGCGTCAGAATCCTCGGGAGCAAGGGCGGCGCGAACCTCGAATTTCGCTCACGCGCTGCGGGCTGGTGAAGCCCGCCTAAAGAAGAATTAATAAATCGAGGATTCTCAGAAATCATCAAGCACTTCGGGGATTTCACGAAGAGGTCATCTAATCATGAACCGATACCAATTGCACAAACCGTCCTTGATCGGAGTCGCCGCACTCGCCTGCGTGGGTTGGCTTGCCGCCGACCAAACCACCGAGATCAAGGGCCTGATCATCAGCCGCAGCGGCGCGAATCTGGTCCTCAAAACTTCGGATTCACCGGCACTCGTCGTACAACTCACCGACCGTACCGAAGTCGGTCAAATCCAGGGAATGCTTAAAGTTCGAAGCAAGGAAATGTCGATGGCTTTCCTGATCCCGGGACTCGCCGTTCAAGTTGAAGCGACCCATGGCGAGCATAATCAGCTAGTCGCAAAGTCCGTAAAATTCAAGGGCAATGATCTGAAGAAGGCTCAGGCCATTGATGCCGGACTACATGAAACTCGTGCCCAGACAAAGCAGAACACGGCCGAGATCGAGAAACACAACGCCGAGCTTAAGGCCCAAAACGAAGCCTTGAAGCAACAACAACAGGAGCTGATGCGACAGAGCCAGCAAAATGCGCAACAGCAGCAGCAAATCGCCGAGCAGCAGAGGAAGATCGCCGAGAATAGGGCCGCCGTCAACGCGGCAATCGCCCGTTTCGGCCAGTTAGATGACTACTACATCCTTGATGAAGTCACTCTGCTCTTTGCCAACGGCAATGCGGACGTCGATCCGAAGTACCATCCTCAACTCTTGCAACTCGCCGAGAAGGCGAAAACGATCGACGGCTACATGATCGAGATCAAGGGTTATGCTTCCTCGGTTGGCAGTACCGCGAAGAATCAGGAGCTCAGTGAGGAGCGCGCCGAGAATGTCGCCGACATCCTGGTACAACAGGGCCACATCCCGTTCACGCATTTGGTAGCCCCCGGCGGGATGGGCGAAAGCCAGCAAATCGGCAACCAGAAGACTGCGCAAGGGCAGGCGCAAAATCGGCGAGTCGTCGTGCGAGTGCTTCAGAACAAGGGCATTGTCGGCTCTTTGACCACGGGTGGCTGATCCGTCACGGTCCAACAGTTCCAGCTCGGTAAGCCGCCTTCAGCCTTTTTCGTACCGGCAAGAGGCAGATCCAGCCCGCTCCTGGGCCATCGGAGTCGCTCTGGATGGAAAGACTTCAAGAAGTCGGCACAGGCGAAGGCGTTTGGGTGTAGAATGACTTGAACAGAAAGCCAAAATGGAAATTCCAGAATAAATCCGAAAGCAGCGGCGTTTCTTCCTGAGCTAGGAATTCTAGTGCCTTCTCTCCCCATCTCGTGCCCATTGCAAGCGGAACTCGCTGGCACCACGCTGTGCGGCACCATCACCGACCCTTCGGGAGCAGTCGTTCCCAACGCCAGGAATCTCATTGAATCCCCGCGTAACGAGGAGAGGTAACGGAGCCAAAACCTTCATCGATGCGTGTCCACCTGGTTAATCCTAGTGATACCTCGTTCGGGATCGGGGTGATCACCCCGCGTTGGTTGTATGTACTTGCCGCGGCAACGCCGGCCGACCACGGCGATCCGTTCATCACTGACGAGACGCTTGAACAAATGCAGCCCGAGCTCATACAACACGGCGACATAGTGGGCATTGGAATCCATACGGGCAATGCTCTGCGAGGTATGCAAGTTGGACGCATGGCGCGTGAACGCGGCGCCTGGGTCGTCTATGGAGGCATCCACGCAAGCCTGTATCCGGAAGAGGCCCATGAGCTTGGCGGCGCTCACGCCGTAGTCAAAGGAGACGGAGACGTCGTATGGGCGAAAGTGATCGCCGATCTGGCGCGAGGTGCGGCCCAACGGATCTATGACGGCGGACGGGTTTCGGGAGAGCAGTTCTTGCCCGCGCGTTGGGATCTCGCCCCGCGGGATCGTTACATGTGGGCCTCCGTGCAAACCGTGCGGGGTTGCCCGAAACATTGCTCTTTCTGTTCGGTGTGGCGTACCGACGGACAGAAGCCGCGCCAGCGCGCCTCCGATGTGGTGATCGAAGAGATCGTGCAATTGCGGCGTCTCGGGTATCGCTTCATCGCGCTCGCCGACGATAACTTCTATCCCGTCACCTTGACCGACATTCAACTCGCCGAAAAGCAAGGCAACACGCATCGCGTCGAGGAGCTGCGGGCGATCCGTTCGGAGCGGTTCGAGTTGATGGAGAAGCTGGCGAAGCTCCCTTCCGACATGGTCTTTTTCACGCAGATCACGATGGAGGCCGGTGAAGATACGCAGTTTCTCGATGGGATGCGCAAGGCTCGTATTAAGGGCGCGCTCGTCGGAGTGGAATCGGTCACCACGGAAGGGCTGAAGTCGGTCTTCAAGGAGTTCAACTCCGCCGGCGCCGATCTGGCGACGCGGCTCAACACGTTCAAGGAGCATGGCGTACACGTTCTCGGATCGTTCATTTTCGGCCTCCCCTCCGATAGGAAGGATACGTTCGCAGCGACGTCCGCCCTGGCAAAACAGGCCGGTCTGACCTTCGCACAGTTCGTGATGATGACTCCCTTTCCCGGCACCGCGGACTTCGATCGCTGGGAGAAGGGCATGAACGGCAACGTTCCTCGTGTGGCCGGAATCCCGATCACCCGCTATTGGCTGATTCCCGCGAGCGTGCGGCCGAAAATGTTCAGTCCGCATCAGACGATGACGATGGAGGAGATCAGCGAGCGGACGCAGGGCGTTTGGGACAATTTTTACGGCTTGCGGGAGATTTGGGACCGGTCGAAGTGCGTGCCCACCCTGCGCGGACGGCTGGCGTTCCTGTTCATCTCCAAGTTGTATCGCCAGATGTACGCGAACACCGGAATTTCCACCGATAGCGCGCGGCGTCAAAAGGCCACGCGGACGGCGCGCTGGCTGGCGGTGCCATGCCGAAAGTTATTCGAAGCGAAGCCAATGCCGGACCTCGAAGTGCCCGCCTTGCGGAGGTCTTCGGCGTTGACCTCTATTACTTATTGAGACGCGAGGGGACTGCGGCAAACTGCCGCACCCGAGAACAATAGCGCGACAGTTTGTCCACCAAAAAACTGGGGTACGGCCCCCGTTGGCAAACGATCACGCTGGGTTTCTTGGAAGATCCAAAGAGGTTGCCGCTCCGGCGGGGATCGTCCAGTGCGGAAGCAAACGTGCAAAAAGAGCGTCAAATGAATCTCAAAACGGTGATGATCTTTCTCGGGATTGGGATTTTATCGCTTTCTCTCCTCATCTCGGTTCCGTTGCGGGCGCAGGTCTCTGGTGCGACGCTGTCCGGCTCAATCACCGACCCTTCGGGAGCGGTCGTTCCTAACGCCAAGATCTCCGTCAAGAATGTAGCCACCGGTCAAGCGACGGAAACCCAGACTAATGCGGCCGGGACGTACAACGTATCAGACCTCGTGCCGGGCGATTACGAGGTTTCCGTCTCGGCCGAGGGGTTCAGCACCAAAGCAGCCACCGTGACGCTCACGGTTGGAGCCAAGCAGACGATGGACCTCGGTCTAGTAGCTGCCTCCAGCAATGTGGCGCCCCCGCCTTCGTTGGGGGATCTCGGCTTCCCTCCGGATCAGTCCCAGGGAAATGCCCAGGATCAGGCAAGACTCGATAAACGGTCGCACATGCTTAAGATCCATCAGCGGCTCGGTTTGATAGATATAGCTCCTCTAGTCGCCACGGTCATTTTAGGGGCCGGCTCTGGTGGAAAGAGCACCAGCACGAGCGATCGCTGGGCGCATATGGCCTTGGGTTCGGTGACGGGGGACTTGTATTTCATGAGCGCCTACTACGCGATCCGAGCGCCCAAGATTCCGGGGACGCAAACTCGCGGCCAAATCCGTTTGCACAAGGCTCTTGCATGGATTCACGGACCAGGCATGGTCCTGACTCCTATTCTCGGGGCCATGGCCTTTGATGAAAAAAGCAAAGGCGAAAGAGTTCACGGGATCGCTAGTGCCCATGGCCCGGTGGCTGTCGTCACGGCCGCCGCGTACGGGCTCGCCATTGTGTCCGTCTCCATTAAATTCTAGTCGGGGCTCATGAACAAGAGACTGCTCTTCGCCATCTTGCTTCTGCTGCCTCTAAAGCCTGCGCTCGCGCAAGCGGATCGCCAATGGATTCTTGACCAATCCACGCTCACCTATCATGTGTCCCACCCGCTGCATCAGACGGAAGGCGTGAGTCATGAGGCGCGAGGCAAGGGCGTTTGTCACGCCGGGCGATGCGATTTCTTGATCGCGGTACCCGTGAAGTCGTTTGATTCGGGGGACAGTAACCGCGATCTTCACATGCTTCAAGTGACGCGCGGCGCGAAATTTCCTCTCGTCAGCGTGCGCACCCGATTGCCCGAAGCGGCATCCGCATCAGGAACGATCCATGCCGATCTGGAGATCGAGTTTGGCGGCCAAACCGCGCAGTATAAGCAGGTTCCCTTCCAGCTGGCGACGCAAGGAAACCAGATCCGGATAACAGGCACAATTCCAGCCGCGCTATCCGATTTCAAGATCGATCCACCGTCGCTGTTGGCGGTCCCTGTTAAGAACGAAATGCCGGTGCGCGTGGATATGACGTGGCGACCGCAGTAAATGGCAGGCGTCGACTCCTTCCGATGTAGGTCATGGGCCTGTTCGTGGTAACCGGTGCGGAATCCTGCGAGGCCCTTTTGAGACATTTCTCACGGGTTGCCTACTTTAGTGAGGCTTTTTATGAGGCCAACGGAGTTGCCACCAGAATTCGAACACTTCGCAACCCGTCATCACGTCCCCTTCTTGGGGGTACACGCCGCAACCGCTACGCGCCTGAGAACGGAACGGTTTGTCACAACGCTTGAACTCCGCAGGAGTCCCCTCTGCTTTCCGCTTGACCGCGAGCTTTATTTTGATCCGCTCTTTACCCGGCACAAAAAGATCGCTGCCGCTCAGGTAACTACCTTTGGAGCAGATTTGGTGCATATCACGGGGCCGGGAGACGTGGGCATTCTTGGGGCTTGGGTCGCCCATGGTTTGCGGCTTCCTTTGGTCGCGTCCTGGCACACGAATTTGCAGGAGTATGCGGAGAGGCGCTTGGACCGGATACTCACCTGGATGTCGCCGCGATTGCGTTGGAAGATCAGCGCCGCCGCGGAGCGCCGCTCCCTAGACGCCTTGCTCCATTTCTATCGCACACGGCTCCTCATGGCGCCGAACCAAGAGATGGTTGATTTTCTGCGGCAGCGCACTGCAAAGCCCACGACACTCATGCCTCACGGTGTTGACGCGGCCTTGTTTAGTCCCGAGCGCCGTAACCGCCAAGATCATGTGTTTATCCTCGGCTACGTAGGCCGATTAACGCCCGAGAAGAACGTACGCATGCTCGTCGAGATCGAACGGGCGCTCCTTGATTGCGGACTGCGAGATTTTCGTTTGGTTCTCGTGGGCGACGGTAGCGAGCAGATCTGGCTCAAAGCGAATCTCCGCCACGCCGAGTTTCGAGGGACGCTGCGAGGGCTCGCACTTGAGCGGGCATACGCCGCTATGGACGTTTTCCTTTTCCCATCGAGAACTGACACCTTCGGCCTTGTGGTTGTGGAAGCCATGGCGTCGGGTGTACCAGCTATCGTAGCATCCGGGGGTGGCCCCCAATACCAAGTTCGGTCAGGCCAGACTGGATTTGTTGCGTCTACTCCAACCGATTTCGCACAGCGCATACTGGAACTCAGAAATGATCCCTTCTTGCATTCACGCATGCGTCAAGCTGCGCGGCAACACGCTTGCTCTGCTACGTGGGACAACGTCTTCTTAAGCGTTTACGAAAGCTACGACAAGGCGTTGAATTGGGACATCGAGAAAGCGGAAGGCGAATGAGTTTCGATCGATCACTCACCGCGATTCGTGTTGCACCTTGGCTTCATCGCCAAGCCGGCACGATTCCCTGAGATCTAGAAACTCTTGGTAGCACGGTGCACAGTGGATCACATGCTTCCACTGTTCGTCCTTTTCCAAGTCCTCGAATCTCGTTGACCGGAGTGCGAGATCCTGCAGAACGTCCGTTCCGGGGCAACCCTGCCGTTCTGGATTGGGGTATGAGGCCTGCACAGCCTTTTGGTACTCGCGTTGCAAGCGATTCCATTTCTGTTCCGGTGATTCGCCCATCATGTTCGCCAGTCAGTCATTATGGCATACGCTGGCCTGTTTGCAAGGACTTTCATCGCGGTTTTTGCGGAAAGTTGCGTTTCATCCATCGCCAGAACCGCTTCTTGAGTGCCTCCGGCTTTTGGTTGCCGAGCCGCTGAGCGACTTCCTCCCAGGTGTACCCCTGACGCAACATCTTGAAAACTTCCCGGATCTCGGTGCGCCGATCCTCCTCGATGCGGCGTTCGATCAGCTCGATTAGCAACTGTTGTTCATAAATGTCCTCGTAGCGCGTGGGGTCGACGGGGCCGTTGCCGTAAAGATCTCGTTCGAGCGAGTCCAGGGCCAGGGGCACTGTGTGGTTGATGTGCCATCGGGAATCTCCTGCGGCCAGGTCCCGCGCTTCCCAGACGGCACGCACCAACACACGGCGCCACGGCAACATTCCGGCATTTTCACCGTGGCGCTCCCACAGTTTGTGAACCGTGATCTCCGCCAGCTCTGAGACGCGCTGAACGTCCCCGAGTCTGATTCGGGCGATGTTACGAAGCTGGTCCTGAACGGGAGCGACTCCCTTCTCGAACCAAACTGGAGCGATCGGGTTTCCGTGCCGGTCTACGGCGGCGATGCAGATCGGGACGATGGTTCTCCGCTTGGACTCGGGCAACTGGTCATAGTCGAACGGGATGATAACGACATTCATACCCCTCTCCAGCACACCGAAAAAAACTTTCACCCTCAGTGTCCCGGAACCTCGATTCCGTTTCCTTATTAAGTGTGGAGACGCGGTTAATTCTGAGGACGCACTACAGGAAACGGCGGGTACACTTCTAAGGTTTTTACATGTCAACTCTGGCCGTAATTCAGGACGAGCAACACCAGCGCCTGGAAGTGAAGCTTAGGCGAGAGCTCGGCGAGCAAGTTCTCCAGCTACTCGACGACCATCTGACCGAGGACATACTGCTCAACCCGGACGGCTCGTTGTGGGTGAAACAGATGGGGCAAGGCTTCTCCCGAATCGGCGAGATGCATGCCGCACAGGCGGCCAGTGCACTTGGAACCATTGCAGCCTGGCGCGGAACGGTTCTAAATCATGAGCGACCCATCCTAGAAACGGAACTACCGATCGACGGCAGCCGCTTCGAGGGTATCGTGTCGCCGGTTGTCCGACGGCCGGTGTTCGCGATTCGCCTCCGTCCTCGGAAGATCTTCAGTCTTAACGACTACGAAGCTGATGGAATTCTGACCGACAGCAACGACCCTCTCAACAGGCTTCGCCGCCGGGATGATTTTCTCGATGGGGTGCGCGGTTTGAAACACGCGGACGTGATCCGCGCCGCTGTTCGCGCGAGAAAGAACATCCTCGTCGTCGGCTCGACTGGGAGCGGCAAGACGACTTTGGTCAATGGGATTCTCGATTCGCTTGCGCAGCTCACCCCGCAGGATCGGGTGATCTCTATAGAAGATACGACCGAGTTGCAGTGCCCGGTCAAGAACTACCTTGATCTTCGGGCTGTCGGGAATGTGACGATGCTGGAGTGCCTTCGCGCCTGCATGCGGCTGAAGCCCACGCGCATCGTTGTCGGCGAAGTGCGCGGCGCGGAAGCACATACGCTTCTGAAAGCTTGGAATACGGGGCATCCCGGCGGCGCGGCAACGGTTCACGCCAACGATGCCCTCAGCGGATTGATCCGCCTCGAAAGCCTCGTCGCCGAGGCAACGAGCGCGCCTCAGCAGACGCTGATCGCCGAGGCGGTGGATCTGGTGGTCTTCGTTGACGAAGAGTCCAGCGTTAAAGCGGGGCGCAAAGTTAGGGAGGTTTTGCTCGTAACCGGATATTCCAACGGGAATTATCAGGTCGAGCGTGTCTAAAAGGTAACAAATTAGAGGAGTTTTGAAACATGAACATCGTTCGTAGATCGATACTCGGCCCCAGACTCGGGGCCTTAATCGCCTTGGCTGCGGCGTTCAGCTTGCGCATGCAAGCCGCTGCTGCCGGGGGCTTGCCGTGGGAAAAACCGATGACGGCCATCGCAACTTCCTTGACGGGTCCGGTGGCATACGCCATCGGCCTGATCGGAATCGCGATTGCTGGCGGCGCAATGCTCTGGGGCGGCGAACTGACCGAGTTCGGACGCCGCGCCTGCATGATCGGGCTGGTCGTCTCGGTGCTAGTCTTCGCGGCTCCGTTACTGGCCAGCGCGTTCGGTGTGAACGCGGCGGTGGTTTGAGCTGGAGGTGTAATCGTGCAATCTACCGAAAGGCCGAGGGAGATCGTGATCCACCAGTCGGCGAACCGGCCGAACCAGATCCTCGGCGGGGATCGCGAGTTGATTCTGATTGCCATGCTAACCGCCATCAGCCTCGCGTTCAGCTTGGGGAGCTGGTGGGGAATCGGCCTGAGCGTTGCGTTCTGGGTCGGGGCAGTGGCGGTTCTTCAGCGCATGGGGAAGGCCGATCCACTGCTCCGGCAGATCTATGTACGACACATCCGGTACACGGCGTTCTATCCCGCCAAGAGCGGGCTTCTGTCGCGCTGCGTCCCGGTGTCGAGAAACTGGAGGTGATGAATGCATCGGAACGAGCACCGAGCTATCCCTCGCGGTCTTGCGGATCTTCTGCTTCCGCACGCGCTCATTGACGACGGGATTCTGCTCCAGCAGGACGGGTCGTTGCTGACCGGCTGGACCTATCGCGGTCCGGACATGATGTCGGCAGCTCCGGCGGAAATGGATGCGCTGAGTGCGCGGTTGAATTCGGTGTTGCGGCTGGGGAGCGGCTGGATGGTGCAATGCGATGCGATTCGAACGCGCGCGCCCGGCTATCCAGAACAGGGCGCGTTCCCCGATCCCGTGACGCGGGTGATCGACGATGAGCGGCGGCAGCAGTTCATGCAGGAGGGAGCGCATTACGAATCGGAATACTTCCTGGCTCTGACCTATCTTCCGCCCCTTGAAGTGGAAGAACGGATGAAGGGATGGATGTTCGAAGGCCACGGACCGAAGAGCGCAAGCCGAACGGCGGAACAGATACTCGACCGCTTTTCGAGCCGCGTCGACGTGTTCGAAAACGTGTTCGGGCAACTGTTCCAAACAGAGCGTTTGAAGCGCGTTTCGTTCACCGACGACTATGGCTTCTCTCATGTGCACGACCGCCTATTGCGTTATCTGCGCCGTTGCGTGAGCGGCGAGGACCATCCCTTCGCACTGCCCGACATTCCTTGCTACCTGAACGAGCTTCTCGCCTGCGAGGACTTCTACGGAGGTATCGAGCCGCGCATCGGACGAAAGCATATGCGCGTCGTCGCCATCGACGGGTTCCCGAAGATGTGCTCACCCGGCATCCTGCGCGAACTGGACGCACTGCCGATTGAATACCGCTGGAACACGCGTGCCATTCTCATCGATCCCGAAGAGGCACGGGGCATGCTCGATATGCACCGGAAGAAGTGGCGCTCGAAGATCCGGGGATGGAAGGACCAAATCTTGAAGACGCAGTCGGGTGCAGTCGATATCCACGCTCAGCAGATGGCGACGGATGCTGAAGAGGCAATGGGTGTCGCGGCCTCCGGCGACGTTCAGTTTGCGCAATATTCGGCGAACTTGATCTGTCTGGATGAAGATCCTAGCCGACTTTACGAGAATACACGGGAGGTCATGAAGACGATCCAGAATCTGGGCTTCGCTTGCCGGATCGAGACGATCAATGCAGTGGAGGCGTGGCGCGGATCGTTGCCCGGCGACGGCTACTCGAACGTCCGGCGGGTCATGCTGCACACGCTAAATCTGGCAGACATGCTTCCGATCACTTCCGTTTGGGCGGGTCTTCGTGAAAATCCCTCTGCCATGATGCCGAAGCACAGTCCGCCCTTACTTTTCGCTGCAACCAGTGGGGCGACGCCGTTCCGCGTGAATCTGCATGTCTCCGATCTTGGCCACACGCTAATCGTCGGGCCGTCCGGCGCTGGGAAATCAACCGCCCTGGGCCTGATCGCCGCACAATGGTTCCGTTATCCGCGAGCACAGGTGTTTGCATTTGATCGCGGCTACTCGATCTGGATGCTCACGGAGGCCGCCGGTGGGGCGTTCTACGATTTGGCTGGCCCGAAGACAGATCTCGCGTTCTGCCCACTCAAAGACATCGACGGCGAGTCGGACGTTCAGTGGGCGGTTGGATGGATCGAAGTTCTCTGCGAGTTGAACGGTCTGAGGTTCGGTCCCAAGTACCGCAACGCCGTTGCAGAAGCGGTGATGCGATTGCAGCTTTCGCCGACCCGGACGCTGACTGAGTTGTCGGCGAACGTGCAGGACACTGATATCCGGGATGCCTTGCAACACTTCACCGTCATGGGTCCGATGGGCTCGCTTCTCGACGCCGATCACGACATGCTCGGTAACGGCAGGTTCTTGAGCTTTGAAACCGAGAACCTGATGCAGCTTGATGACAAAGCCGTCATCCCAGTGCTGCTGTATCTGTTCCGCCGAATCGAGCAACGCCTCGACGGATCTCCCACGTTGGTGCTGCTTGACGAAGCGTGGTCCTACTTGCAGCACGCGCTTTTTCGGAATCGACTCAGGGACTGGTTGAAGACCATGCGTCGAAAGAATGCGGTGGTAGTAATGGCGACGCAGCAGATCAGCGATATCGCGAACTCGGACATCGCCGATGTGGTCCTCGAAAACTGCCCGACGAAGATTTTGTTGCCGAATGCGGAATCGAAGAATCCGGGCTCACGCGGCTTCTACGAACGGGTTGGACTCAACGAGCGCGAACTGGACATTCTGCAAGTCAGCGTTCCGAAACAGCATTACTACGTGGTCAGCAAATTGGGCCGGCGTCTAGTGGATCTGGGCGTCGGCAAGGTGGGGCTGGCGTGGGTCGGCGTTAACGGGCGGGAAGAACGGCAGATCGTCGAAAGAGTGATGGAACAGTTTGGCGACGGCTGGCGCGACGAGTGGCTGCGTCTGCGTGGATTGCAGAAGTGGGCGGAGTATCTCCGCTCACTCGAACAACGTGGAGAAGAGGAGAACTTATGCATAAACATATGATCGCCCTACTAATGTTATTCACGATCTCGGCCCAGGCGCCGCAGAGGGCGGTAGCGGGAGCGTTCGCGACTGAGGTCACCCAGATCTTGAATCATGCCCAACTCGTGCTGGCGTATATCCGGCAGGGCCTCCAGTTGGAGACCGAGATCGCCATGTTAGCCAACATGCTGCGGAACACCAAGAATCTCTCGCCACAGACATTTGGAAAGATCCAGGCGGACATCAACGCACTCGGTCAGATAGTGCAAGGTGGCCAGGCGCTGGCGTATTCGCTGGGCAACCTCGATCAATTGTTCCGAAAAACGTTTCCCGGCTATGGGACGACTCCGACCGTTTACTACTCGAACTACCAGAGGTGGTCCCAGACATCGCTCGATACGACGCTCGGAGCGCTTCGCGCCGCAGGGTTGCAGAGCCAGCAAATGCAGAGCGAGCAGTTGGTGATCAATTCGCTCGAAAGCATGTCCCAGACGGCAGACGGCCAGATGCAAGCTTTGAATGTGCTCGGACAGATTAGCGATCAGCAGGTGCAACAGCTCATGAAGCTGCGGGAACTGATGATGGCGGACATGTCGAGCAAGCAAGCGTATCAAGCCGCGATGATCCAGCAACAGGCCGCCGATCAGGCCGCGGCGCAATGGTTCTTTACCGGTGGGCCGGTAACGGGCGACGGCAAGACGTACTTACCGGGCCTACAGTAGATTGAGATTGAGGTGAGCCATGCGGCGAATGCGAAAACGTGCGCTTACATACGGATGCTTGGCGGTTTTGGCGGGTCTGTTTGCTTGTGGCCGACAGGAACCGAGAAGCCCGATTATTGAAAAGGTAGAGCAGGCCGGGTCGGGAAGTCTCGCCTCCGTTTCGAAGGATAGTATGCGAGTGTGGCTCGGCAAACACAAGGAAATGGCCTATCAGGTGGACGAAATGTGCAAGCCCGTTCGGCAGAAGGCAACGGCGCAATGGTCAGAGTCACCTGAGGGTAGGCTGTGCACCGCCGCTCGCGAACTCGCCTTCTGGCGCGGCGGTCCCGTTACCAGCGATGACAAGACTTACTCGCCGGGTTTGAAGTAAGGCCTTTCGGAAGATCCCAGGAGTTGTTAAAGTGCCGCGAAGGCGAACAGGAGAGGTGTGTCGTGTTGACGCGAACTCACAGAGTTTCTAAAAACGGTATGAAACAAAGGGCTTCGGCGCTCCGGTGGCTGCTGGTTCTAGCTGTGGCCGGTGTATTCGTCGAAGCAGCCTGGGCTCAAGCAGGGCCTCCGTTTAACACGACCGTCCCAAGCCAAATCATGGACCAGTTCCGTAACAGCCGGATTCAATGGACCACGAATGTCTGGGTCTATGCGAACACGCTTTTCGGGATTCTGGCGGTCATCGAGTTCGCGTGGAGCGCGGCCGTCATGCTGCTCGAAAAGAGCGACCTCCAGAGCTGGACATCAGCGCTGATCTGCAAGCTCATGTGGATTGGGGCGTTCTATGCCCTGCTTCTGAACGGCCGAATCTGGATTCCAGCGATCATCGATAGCTTCACGCAGATCGGACAGAATGCAGCCGGACTTGGCGCGCTGTCTCCCAGTGGCGTTTTCATACAAGGGCTCTCCCTCGCCGGAGCGCTAATGGATGGCGCGAGTACATCCGCCTTTTTCACCAACCCTGGCACGTCCTTAGCACTCGCATTCGCGGCTCTCCTGATCGTGATCTCGTTCACGATCATCACGATTAATTTCATCGTCACGCTGGTCGAAAGCTATATTGTCGTATCCGTCGGCTTCATATTTCTTGGCTTCGGCGGGAGCCGATGGACCGCTCCCTACACGGAACGATACATCGGTCTTGCCGTTTCGATCGGCATTAAGATCGTCCTCTTGTACTGCCTGATTTCCGCCGGATTCAATCTGAGCCTCGGTTGGCTCGATGAAGCACAAGCAATCGGAACTGCCGCCCGCCCTGTCATGGTCGCCTTCGACGTGATGGGTGGGGCGTTGATCTTCATGATGTGCTGCTGGCAGATTCCGAAGCTATTTGCCGCAGTGATCGGTGGCTCGCCGGCATTGACTGGTGGCGATCTCGTCGCAACGGCTGCCGTTGTCGGCGGTGCCGGTCTTGCTGTCGGAGGCGCGGCGGCTGCGGGAGTTGGCGCGCTGGCGGGCGGTGGAGGCGGCGCGGCTGCGGGAACTGGCTCTGCGGCGAGCGCCGGTGGTGCGGGCTCCAATACAACAACGGCGGTTGCGAGCGTCGGATCAGTCGGAGCGGGTTCGTCCGCCGGAGGGGGTTCAGTTTCTCCGCCCTCGTCACCGTCACCAGGCTCGGCCACCAATGGAGGAGGCGTACGTAGACAGCCAGACCCGCCATCAAATGGTTCGAGTGATGGTGGCGTTATCGATCCGCCAATCGCGTCATCGCGTCGGTACGGAAGTCCGGCCAGGGGTGAGAACATATCGAGCGGCAGCGCAGTAACGCCGGGACCTTCATCAACAGCTTCATCGGCCTTGGCGTCAATGGGAGGCGAGCCGCTGGCCGGTTCTGGATTTGAGACGCAGACGGTTCAGCGAGGTTTCGCATCAGCATCCGTCAGGGCTAGCGACGAAGCCACTACATCGCGAGTTGCTCCGTCGCCTGCATCGAGTGCGCACGAAGCCAGGGGCGGTGACTCCGTCGTCAGCGCCGATTCCGTGGAAACCGCGCCCTCCGGCTCCGCCGGTCCCGGAGGCTCCTCGGTCGTGTCCGATATTACGTCTGTCGGAAGCGCCGGTCCTACGAATCCGCAACCGCCTGGAACGGCGAGGGTGAAGAGCACGCTCAGCCGCGCCGCTGATCAGGTGCGTGGGCTGCGGCGTCGGCTAGGCCAGATACCCTCGGACGCCGCGCCGCACGCGACTCCACCAAGAATGCCAATCGAACACGAGGAGTAACCCATGAACTCTCCGCATAACCCTTATCTGGCTGCTCGCCGCGAATGGGACGAGCGGTATGGAGATCTCATCACGCGCGCCAAGAACTGGCGCATGATGGCGGCCGCTTGTTCGCTCATCGCGTTGGTGGCGACAGCAGGAATCGTGTGGCTGTCGGCGCGGTCGCACGTCGTTCCATTCGTCGTTCTCGTGGACAATCTCGGCCGACCCATCGCCTCCGGAGTTGCGGATCAGACATCCTTAAACGATGACCGGCTGAAGCGATCAAACATCTTTAGTTGGGTCGAGAACCTGCGGACGGTTACCACCGACGGTGTCGCGCAACGAAAGGTGATTGACCGCGTGTACGCGCAGATCGCCAGTGGCAGCGCCGCCCAGACATTCGTGAGCGAGTACTATCGCGGCGATCCTCCCTTCAAGCGCGCCGAGACCGAGACGGTCTCCGTCGAGGTGAAATCCGTTCTCCCGACCAGCGACCGCAGCTATGAAGTCGAATGGGTGGAAACGACGCGGGATCTCTACGGGACCGTGAAGGCGACGGATCGCTGGAAGGGGTACTTCTCGATCGTGCTCAATCCGCCGAAGGATGAGCGCCAGGCTCGCATCAACCCGCTCGGCGTTTACATCACCAACGCGAGCTGGGCCAAGGTTCTATGAAAGGAGCACCGAAAATGCTATCAAGACAAATCATCGTCGCACTCACTCTCAGCATCCTGCCGATCCTGTCCGCGCAACCGCCGGCCGGAGTCAAGCGAGTGCCGTCGCCGCCGAAGAACGTCCCGCCGCTCTTACAGCAGTACGACTTTGGAGGTCAACTGCGAACACTCGAAGATCCCAATCCTTTGCCAGGTACCGTGACGCCCGAGCTGGTGATGCCTACCGGTCCGAATGGAGCAGTGCCCAAAGACTTCCGTCCGAAGACGGATATCCCGCTGACCGCGACGGCACTCGAAGCGGTGCGCGTGAGCGAACATTGGCAAGCGGAGAAGAACTCGCCATCGCAAGGCCCCGATGGTCGCGTGATGTACTCCTATGGAGCTGGACTGCCCACAATCGTCTGCGCGCCTCTCCGCGTGTGCATCATTGAGCTACAGCCCGGCGAAAAGATCGTCGGCGAGCCTCATATCGGAGACTCAGTCCGCTGGAACATCTCACCCGCGATGTACGGCACCGGAGATCAGGCTACTGCCGTGATCATCCTCAAACCGCAGACGCCCGGTCTCGACACGAATCTGCTGATTACCACGGATCGCCGCGCCTACTATCTCCGACTGATTTCGAAGCCGGAAGACTACGTGGCACGTGTCGCGTTCGCGTATCCAGAAGACGAGACCCGTAAGTTTCAGCAGCAACTCGCGGCGCAGCAGGCTCTCGCCAAACAGGAGAAGCACGCGGCGGAAGTACCCCCAGCGATGATTACCGTAGAAAAGGTCAACTTCGATTACACGATCCGCGGGGGAGACGAAAACCTTCGGCCCGTGCGCGTTTTTGACGACGGAGCAAAGACCTACATCCAAATGGCTCCGGAGCTTCAGCACCGAGAAGCGCCCGTGCTGCTTGTCATCGGCAAAGACGGCAAAGGCGAGATGACTAACTACCGAGTGAAAGATCAGACGTACATCGTGGATCGATTGTTTGATCGCGCAAGTCTGGTCCTCGGATCGGGTAAGAAGGCCCAGAAAGTGGAGATCAGCCGTGGACACAAACAATAGTTCCGAGCACCAACCAATCGAAGCCCCAAGCGGACTCGATCTCCATCCCCAACCGGAGAAAGCCGTGCGCATCAGCCGGCGGGCAAGCATGGCTATCGTCTCTGTCATCGTTCTCCTGCTGCTCGCATTCGCTTACGGCGGATATCGCCGGACCCTCAACAACCAAACCGCTGCTCGCGACGCTGGTCTGCCGAGGAATGTCGGTCCCGCCACTCAGGCGGGCACCGAATTTATGCAGGCGACCCCAGCAGGGACCGTCCCGATGACGCGGAGTCGCGCAGACGAACTGCGCCCTCCCGATGCGGCGCCGTCGCAACAAACCGTCTGCGGGTCCGATCCGAGAACGGGCCAACCTTACCGTTTCAACCCGCAGACTGGTCAGCCCTGCGATAGCTTGCCCCAGGAGCGAGTCGTCGTCCGCCAGCCAAATGCGATGGGTACTCAGCCGGTCGCACCCACGCCAATGCATGAGGAGACGCCCGAGGAGCGCCGTATAGCAGCGGCGTATCAGCGAGAGCAGGAAGCAATCCAGGCGCCGACCAGCATCCGCAATTCAGCCACGTCTTCGCTGTCAGCGACCACCGGGCAGCCCGTGTCGAACGATCTTTCTCAGGTCGACACCCTGAGCCGTGCTCTGGGCTCGCGGCAGGGCGGCGATTCCGCCATGTTGCCGAACGGACAGGCCGTCGAAAACGACTATGACGCTCAGAACATGCAGTCCCGCAAAGAGTCGTTCCTTACGGGAGCCCGCAACCGCCAGGCAGACGATTATCTTCGCTCCACGCGTGAAGCGCCATTGTCCCGCTACGAAATCAAAGCAGGCTGGGAAATTCCAGCAGTGCTCGAACAGTCGCTCAACTCCGATCTTCCCGGCGAGTTGAAGGCACTCGTCACATCAAACGTCTACGACACAGCGACGGGCCTCTACCTTCTCATCCCCCAAGGTTCCCGTCTCATCGGCAAGTACGACTCCCGCGTTTCCTACGGCCAGGACGGCGTCCAAGTCGCCTGGAATCGCATCATCTACCCGGACGCCTCTTCGGTGGACCTCGATGGGATGATGGGCCTCGATTCCCACGGCAATGCGGGCCTGCGCGATAAAGTAGACCATCACTACAATCGGCTGATTGGATTCTCGGTCCTCACGAGCATGTTCACCGCCGCCTTCGAAATTTCCCAGAGAACCAGCCAGAGCGCCCTAACGTACCCAACACCGGCCCAGACCGCCGGAAGCGCAGTCGGCCAGGAACTCAGCCAAACCGGCGCGCAGATCACGCGTCGCAATCTGAATGTGCAGCCCACGATCAAGGTCGCCGCCGGGTACAAGTTCACGGTCCGCGTGAACCGGGACATCCTGTTCGAGGCTCCGTATTCGCCGGTCCAGGTGGAAGATCGCCAGCCCCAGCGTGCACGAGCAAAGTAAAGGTGATGCTCTTATTCGAGTTCCCGGCAGTCCGGGTGGTAATCGTTTATGAATCCAGCTCCGATTCCCAAAGTTCTCAATCTGGCTGAAGCAGCCAGATTCGTCCGATGTTCCCGTTCTCATCTCTGCAACGTTCTAAATGGCAAAGTGCCTGATGTGCCACATCTGCCCTCCGTCCGCATCGGGCGAAGAGTGCTATTTCGCCGAGAATCCCTCGAAGAGTGGCTCCGGCAGATCGAAGGCGATGCAGCGAGAAAATTCGGCTGATTCCTGTCGGGAGCACGTGGTGGTAATATCCGAATCAGACCAGAAAGTAGCGCCGGAGACGCCGGAAAGGACAAACGTGCGTCGAAAGCGTTTTCAACGCGGCTGCCTGCGGAAAACCAAACACGGCCGCTTATGGGTATGGATTGGAAAATATTACGAAGATGGAAGGGGGCGATCAAAAGTCCTTGGGCATTGTGCGCAGATGACGGAAGGTGCTGCCTGGGCTAGGCTGCAGGAGGTCCTAAACCCCATCAACGAAACTGCCGGATTCCGGCAGACGTTGCCGACCGACTTCAAAGAATACGTCACAAACGTGTTCCTGCCACAGCGCCGCAAGAAATGGAAGGACTCCACTGACAAAACTACTACAGAACGTTTCCAAGCGCATTTAGTTCCGGCCTTCGACGGCCGGCAATTGCGAGACCTAACGCGAGATCGGTTGCAGCGGTTCCTCGACGACAAGACCAAGGGTGGCCTTTCGAAGAGTGTTGTGAGCCATCTTCGTTGGGATCTGAGCGCGGTTTTCAAAATGGCCGCTAATGATGGCCTCATTCAAGGTAATCCAGCGGGCTCGCTGGTGACTCCGAAAGAGGCGAAGACCTTCGAGAAGCGCAGTATGACCAAGGAGGAAATCCATTTGGCGTTGTCAGTGTTGGATCTCCGAGAACGGATCGTATTCTTGTTCGCCGTTCTGGTTGGAATGCGCCCTGGTGAGATCTTCGCACTCCGATGGGGGCGCGTTGGGCCGGACATGGTCAACATCATGGAACGGGTATACCGCAGGCTACCGAGCGACCCCAAGACGGAGCGGGGAAAACGAGTGGCTGCGGTGCCACCTGATTTGGCCACTAATATCGAGCAATGGCGCGAGCTGGCCATCGACCCTCGGTCCAGAGTCGTTGGTGTTTCCGTCGGAGCGCGGGACGTTCTTGTCGCGCGACAATTTTTTACGGCGGAACATTCATAGCAAGCTGGAGAAAATTGGGCTGGAGTGGGTAAACTTCCAGGTGTTGCGGAGAACCCAGGCCAGTTTGGGGCACAAAGAGGGCGTAGATCCGAAAGCCGCAGCGGACCAGCGGGGACATGCCATCGGCGTTGCCATCGACACGTACACGATGACCGACTTGGAAACCAAACGGCAAGCGGTCACAACCCTCGAAGAAGCGCTGCAGTTGAAAGAAGCGGCGCCCGATCCGGGTTTTCGAGGTAAACAAGGTAAGGTGGCTTAAGGGTGAAATCCGTAAACCCTTGAAAAGATGGAGCGGGAGACGGGACTCGAACCCGCGACGTCCAGCTTGGGAAACTGGCATTCAGGCTGGGAAAGACGCGTTGGAGGTACCTGTGGCAATGACTTTAGAAGAGCTGCGGCAATCAAGGTTTCACCAGGAACTCGGCCGAAAAATGTGTGCAGCGTTCGTTGCTCAGCAGCAAGGCATCACGGTGGGAACCGCGCTGAAGAAGGTCCCTGATCAGATTGGCGACGCGTGGTTGCTTGTGGCGGATTTTGCGGAACGCGCTGTTAACGCGGCCATGGAATCGCAATTCGGCGGGCGGGATGTTCCGACGGAGCCTGAATTGGTGATGTGAATATGGATGGCACGAGGTTTCTCACCGTTGCGGAAGTCGCGAACTGGCTTTCAGTTTCGGAATCTTGGGTGCGCGACCATGCAACCGGCAGGCGGCGTCCGGTGCTGCCGAGCATCAAGCTCGGAAAGTCGCTCCGCTTTGATCAGAAGCGGTTGGCGGAATGGGTGGCCTCGTTGAGCCGATCCGGGAGGCTAGAATGATCGAATCTACGGAAGATTTCGACCTTAAGAGAATTGGGGGATACTTGTCGCGTCAGCGCTACCAGCGCGGGAGCTTGAAGTCCTTCGTTCCCGCCGGAAAGGGAAAACCGAAGCGGCCGTTGCCGCGGGGAACATATTGGGCTCGATGGTACCGCTATGTCAGGCAGGCAGATGGAAGTGAGAGACGCAGCCCCCGAGAAAAAATCATCACGAAGGACCTCGCGAGTAGTTTGCGAATCGGAACGGATTACGCGGGTCCCCTCACGAAGGCAGACGCTCAACGCGTTCTGGACCTTCTGATCGCGCGGGACGCGGGGACTTACACACCTCCGGATACAGCGGCGACGTTCGCGCAGATCGCCAGAGAATATCTTTTCGTTGCCGGGCCGGGTTGGGGTCCTCACACTGCGCGGACGTCGAAAGGGTTGATCGAGTCCGTGCTAATCAGTGGAAGGCTTGGCAACCGTCCAGTGGTTGAGTTGACCGAGATCGAGTTGCAGCAATTCTTGAACGAGCACGTCTCCGCGGGCGCGAGCCGATCCAAACTCTCGAAGATGCTGCTCTACCTGCGCAACATTCTCGATCATGCCGTTATGAAGAAGATCATCGCGGCGAACCCTGCTCGCAATCCCGGCTACCGCCTAAAAGCGAAATCCCGAAAGCAGGTGTCCGAGCGTTACCTAAGCCTGGACGAGTGCCGGCGGCTGCTGTCGGCAGTTTCGGGAGGCGATCACCTCGCTATTAGGATTCTCGTCCAGCTCGGTCTGCGGTCGGAGGAACTGTTTGCTCTCCGTCGTGACGACGTCCTGGGTGACGTACTGCGCATCGACGAGGCTCTGGTCGAAGGTGCGCCTGCGCCAGTTAAGACGGACGCTTCGGACGCGAGCGTTTACATTCCGCCGGATCTTCAGATTGAGCTACGGGGCTGGCTCGAATGGGTATCGACTGACCCTCGTAGCTGGCTTTTTCCTGCTGCCAAGGGTGGGCCCTGGTCGGCACAAAACTACCTCAATCGCGTTCTGAAGCCTGCTGCCGTGCACGCTCGCATCGGCGTCTTCACGCGGCACTCGGGAAAAGGTGACGTCGTTGAATCGACGGACGTGAACTTCCAGGTTTTGCGCAGGACCTGCGCCACTCTTTTCGGAGCGAAGGCGAAGGACCCTCGCGACACCCAGGCGCAACTGCGACATGCCGATCCTACGGTCACACTGCGGCACTACCAAAAGTCGGTTCCCGCCAGCGTACGAGCGGCGGCTGTCGCGCTGGAAGAAGAGTTGTTTGGGAGTTCAGCCAATCGTTCTGAACAGGTTCTGAACAGGTCAGCTTTTGACGGTGCGCCGGAAGTTCTTGAAAATTATGGAGCCACCCGCCGGGATCGAACCGGCGACCTGCTGATTACGAATCAGCCGCTCTACCAACTGAGCTAGGGTGGCTTTCCCTTGTTTTGTTTCACATACGGTAAGGCCGTGCGCAAAACAGGGTTCAATTACTCGAACCCGTTTGACCTGCCTTCGATTTTAACAGAGAATCGAGCGATTCCACGGAGACCCTTACGCTCTCCGGCACGGATTTGATGTAGTGCTCAAGAGTGGTTTTCGCGTTGGTGTGGCGGAGATGGGCCTGGACGTCCTTGACGGTGGTGATTTGGGCCATGTAGGTGGAGCATGTGCGGCGAAGCACCTGATGGTTCACGCCGGGGATGCCGGCATTCTTTCCCGCTTCCTTAAGGACGCGGAACAGCGTGCGCGGTTCGATTCCGCGGCGGCGCTCCAAATGTCTTGAATGTGGAGGAGTGGACGAGTTGCTAACGTCACCAGTCCCGAAAACTGGCGTGAGTCCGTAAGGGCCCACGGAGGGTTGAATTCCCTCCTCCTCCGCCAATCAGGATCGAGCGGTCGATGGAGCTGCAATGTGAAGAGTACATTAAGGGGCTTGAATATTTCGCAAAGGTGGATTAGATACTAGCCCACAAGATCTGAGAATTGGTCCCTCAGAATTGCCGTCGTGAGCGCGAGCGGCGTGGCGGGCAAGCTGTCAGCAGTCAGCATTCAGCGGTCAGCTAGCGCGTAAAGAAACAAACCGCGGTCGGTCTGGAAATGGAATTCGAGTGGCAGATTGTACGCCGAGGGCCATCGGATGTAGCTGAGTTGTTGCCGGAGAAATGCGTCAAGGACGAGGCCGGCGGCCGCTCCCAACGCTACGAGCACAGCGCCTTCTGCCAGGAGTTGGCGAATGATATGGCTGCGGCTGGCGCCGAGCGCCTTACGAATCGCCAGTTCGCGCTGCCGGGCAACACCGCGCGCCAGCAGTAAGCCTGCCACGTTCAGGCAGGCGATCAGCGCCAATATCGTCGCCGTACCAAACAGCATTACGAAAAACACAAAGAAGCGGCGGTCGTCCCCTTCGCCGGCAGCGCTCGCAGCCAGGCCGGCCATGGGCCGGAGTAAAGCGACACGACGCGCGAAATCCTCGCCCCCAATGTCGCGGGCGGCCGTAAGTAAGGCTTCACGGGTCTGGCTGCGGGTTAACCCGTCACGCACCCGTCCGAACAGGCGGCAATAAGCCGAGTTGGGCGAAGCAATGATGTAGACTTCGGGCGAGACGGCGTGACCCATGATACTGCGATAGTCGCGCGGCAGAACACCGATCACCGTGTACAGATGACCGTTGAGATTAAGCGTGCGGCCAAGGACATGCGTGTCACCGTTTAGCCGCCTACTCCAGAAACCATTGCTGAGCACGACGAGCGGATAGCCTTCGTCGCTCTGGGAATAGAGCCGGCCAACGGACGCACCGCCGCCGAGGACGTCGAAGAAATTGGCGCTCGTCGCCATTTGCCAAACGACTTCGCCATGCGTGCCGGAAACCCAGTTGATATCGGTGAGCCCGAGGTTGAAGGCAAGATCCTGAAACACGCCGGCATCGCGTAGTTCACGGTACTGGCTATACGGAACGTCGGCAGCCAGACGGGCGAGCCGGTCGGGTTGCTGCGCGCTGATGTTGTCGAGGACCATCTCGCGAACAATGCCGTAAATCGTGACATTGGCGCCGATGCCCAGGGCCAAAGAAAGGACACCAACGGCGGCGAGAGTCGGCGATTTCCGGAGGCTTCGCAGAGCGTGGTTCAGGTCCGCGAGCAGGGTTAGCATCTTTATGTCTGGCGCAGATCCAAGTTGAGCCGCGCATGTCTATAGTACACAAATTGTGATTTGCGAGACGGATACTACGGACGTACTACGGGCTGTTGTGCGCGATCAAGAGTGTGGAGCACGGTTCAGCCTAGCCGCGCTTGTTATATTGAGTTGTGTCTAACGCAACCCTGGCCGTGTTCCATGAGACTGGGGCTTACCTGAAAGGTCATTTTCAGCTCACCAGCGGCTTGCATTCCGGCGAGTATCTTCAGTGCGCGCTGGTGCTGCAACATCCCGCGCTCGCCGAGCGCCTGGGGCGGGATCTTGCGGCACGTCTTCCAAAATGCGATGTGGTGGCAGCGCCGGCGTTGGGCGGGTTGATTATCGGCCACGAGGTCGCGCGCGCGCTGGGCTGCCGGTTCATCTTTACCGAACGCGACGCGCACGGCAAGATGGTTCTGCGCCGCGGCTTTTCCGTCCAGCCGGACGAAATCGCCGTGGTAGTGGAAGATGTCGTCACCACCGGCGGGAGCACGGGCGAGGTGATTCAGGCGCTGAAATCGCAGGGCGCGCGGGTAGCAGGAGCGGGTTCCATTATCGATCGCAGCGGGGGAAAGGCCGATCTGGGTGTTCCCCGCGTCGCCCTGGCGACTTTGGAAGTGAATGCCTGGGTTCCGGCGGATTGTCCCCTTTGCAAGCAAGGCATTCCGCTCGAAAAGCCGGGCTCGCGAGCCACGCCCGTCGCCTCAATTCGGTGAAGCGCACAGGCGTAAGTCCGTTGTGCGCGATCAAATAAAATGTCACGCCGCATCCGGATCACTGTCGGTTACGACGGGACGAATTATCATGGCTGGCAGGTCCAGCCCGGCCTTCCGACAATCCAAGGCGCCATTCAGGATGTCCTTTCGGGCATCGAAGGGCGCCGAGTTCTGGTGACCGCCTCTGGGCGCACGGACGCGGGAGTGCACGCGTTGGCGCAGGTGGCGGCATTCGATCTGGCCAATCCGATTCCCTGCACCAATCTACGCCGCGCGATGAATCGGCTTCTTCCGCTGGATATCCGCGTGCTCGCGGTTGCCGAAGCCGCTCCGGATTTCCATCCCCGCTATCACGTCGTCGCTAAGACCTACGAGTACCGTATCTGGCGGAGCGAAGTCTGCCCGCCCTTTGAGCGCTTCTACGTCTATCACCATCCGTTTCCGCTGGATGAAGCGCGTATGGCTGAGATGGCCCCGCTTCTGGAAGGCGAGCACGACTTTTCTGCCTTTGCCGCAGCCGACGAAAGCGACCACCCCGGAAACGACAATGTCCGCCGCATTTTTTCCTCGCGCCTGAAGCGTTCCGGAGAGAAGCTCATTTATCGTGTGCGCGGCAGCGGGTTCCTGAAGCACATGGTGCGGAATATCGTGGGCACGCTGCTGGAATGCGGAAAAGGAAATATCGGCCGAGTGGAAATGGAAGCGCGCCTGCAGCCCGGCTGCGCGATTGCTCCCGGACCCACCGCTCCCGCACGCGGATTGGTTTTGATCGAGGCGGAGTATCCGCTTGCCTGCCATAGCGCGTTTGCTCCGCCAGCATGATACTTTGGCAGAGCGTATGTACACAGCCTCCTCCGCGTTTCTCGAAGCCCTGCAGGATGCGGGCGTTTCCTACATCTTCGCCAACTTCGGCAGCGACCACCCCGCGCTGCTGGAAGCGCTGGCCGAAGCGAGAGCGAATCGCACGCCAGCGCCGAAAGTCATTACTTGCCCCAATGAAATGGTGGCGCTGGCTTGCGCCCAGGGCTACGCCCAACTGACCGGCCGCGCGCAAGCAGTAGTGGTGCATGTGGAGTGCGGAACGCAATCGCTGGCGGGAGCTGTCCACAATGCGGCCCGCTGCCGTATCCCGGTGCTGATCTTCGCGGGCGCCTCACCCTACACACAGGAAGGCGAGCTGCGCGGAACGCGCAACGAATACATCCATTGGCTGCAGGATGTCTTCGACCAGCGCGGCATCGTCCGCCCTTACATGAAATACGAAAACGAGCTGCGCACAGGCCGCAACATGAAACAGATGGTCCATCGCGCGTTGCAGATCGCCTACAGCGATCCCAAAGGACCGGTGTACCTGATGAGTCCGCGCGAGGTGATGGAGGAAGAGGTTCCGCGCATCGAAGTCGATCCGGCGCGCTGGGCTCCGATTGAGCCGGGGGCGTTGCCCCAGGCGGGCGTGGATCAAATTGCGGGCGAACTCGGCTCAGCGCGGAGACCGCTGGCCGTCACTTCTTACTTGGGCCGCAATCCCGCCGCCGTCGAAGAGCTGACGCGGCTGGCGCGCTGCACCGGAATGGGCGTGCTGGAGTCAGTCGCCACGTATCTCAATTTTCCTTCCGACGATCCACTGTATTTGGGAGTTCAAGGTAATGAGCCGGTTCAGAATCCGGCACTGGCAGACGCCGATTTCGTGCTGGTGCTGGATAGCGACGTGCCCTGGATTCCGTCCAAGAATGCGCCCGGCCCTAATGCCCGCATCTATCACATCGATATCGATCCGCTGAAGGAGCGGATGCCGCTTTGGTACATCCCGGCCAAGCGAGTGTTCCGCGCGGACTGTGCGACGGCTCTGCGGCAGATTCACGATCGGCTGGGATCGGGGATCGATGCCGAGTTGCTGCGTGAGCGGCAGGAGCATTACGCGAGCATGCATGCCGACCGTGTCCACCAGCTTTCGACCCGGGAGCGGGAACCGGAGAAGGGAACGATCACGCCGGAATATTTGACTGCCTGTGTCCGCCGCCACATCGACCGCGACACGATCGTCTTAAACGAAGGCATCACCAACTCCTCCGTGATTCATAGTCACATCGGCGCGACAAAGGCGTTGCGCTTGTTCACCAGTGGCGCAAGCTCGCTCGGCTGGAACGGTGGGGCGGCGATCGGAATAAAACTGGCCGCGCCGGATAAAACCGTCGTGAGCCTGACGGGCGACGGCTCGTATATGTTTAGCCAACCCTCCACCGTCCACTGGATCGCGAGCCATTACCGGACTCCGTTCTTGCAGGTGATTTACAACAACCGGGGCTGGCGCGCTCCGAGATTCTCCGCGCTCGCAGTCCATCCGGAGGGCTTCGTCGCAAAAGCGGAGGATCTGCCCATCGCCTTCGATCCGCCGCCGGACTATTCCGGAATCGCATCCGCGGCGGGAGGCGCCTTCGCGAAAATCGTGAAGCAGCCCGAGGAATTGAATCCGGCCATCGAAGAGGCCCTTGTTGCGGTGCGCGAGCAGGGCCGCTCTGCCGTGTTGGACGTGTGGCTGGCGCATTTAATGAGCTAAGTACGCGGTTTCACATGTACGGCCACGTATTTGCGGCTTCTGGTGGGGCAGGCCCTCGGCCTGCGGCGGCCTCCCAGGCCGCCTGCCCTACATTGCTCTCGAATACGTGGCCGGATTTTTGAAACGGAGTACTAAGCGCCCGGCGGCCTGTGCGCTACCCTGCCATAATTACACCGAAGGGGGCCACCATGAAAATATTGCACTCGGCGACCGCCGCAGCCGGACTGCTTACATTCGTCGCGATGCTCCAGGGCGATGGTGCCAAGATCGCCAACGTGCTCACGGGAAAGAGCGCATTCGTCGATGCCAGGAGCTTGAAGCCCGGAACCTTCCGCAAGATTACGGCGAACGATCTGCCCAAGCCTTTTGATACTCAATCGAACAGCAACAGGGAACTCGCTCGACGTCCCGCCGGAGCGGTCCCCGCCGCCCCCGAAGGTTTCAAAGTGGAATTGTTCCTGGAAGGACTTAAAAATCCGCGACAGATCCGGATGGCTCCCAACGGAGATTTGTTCTTCACGGAAACCAGCGCCGGCGAAATCAAAGTGCTCCGCGGCCGCACGGCCGAGGGCCGCCCGCAGCAGGTGGAAACCTTTGCCACCGGATTGCGCGGCGTGTTCGGAATCAGTTTTTACCCGCCTGGACCGAATCCGCAGTGGCTCTACGCGGGAAACACCGGATCGGTGGTGCGGTTCGCATACAAGAACGGCGACTTGAAAGCCGCCCAACCTCCGGAAACCATCATTCCCCAGCTTCCCACGGGCGGCCATTCCACTCGCGACTTGGTGTTTTCGAAAGACGGCAAGCAGATGTTTGTGGCGGTAGGTTCAGGCAGCAACGTAGACGATCCGGACACGCACCCGGGAGAAATGCATCGCGCCGATATCTTGGAGTACACGCCTGACGGCAAATTCGTCCGCGTATACGCTTCTGGAATTCGAAACCCCGTGGGCTTGGGCGTGAATCCCGTCACGGGCGAAGTTTGGTGCAGCGTCAACGAGCGCGATGCCCTGGGCGATAACCTTGTGCCCGACTATATTACGCATGTGGAGCCCGGAGGGTTCTACGGCTGGCCTTGGTATTACATTGGCGGCCATCAGGACCCGCGACTGGAAGGCAAGCATCCCGAGCTGAAGGACAAAGTGCTGACGCCCGATGTGCTGGTTTCGGCGCACAACGCTTCCCTCGGGCTGACCTTTTACGAAGGGACGCAGTTTCCACCCGAATACCGAGGCGATTTATTCGCCGCGGAGCACGGTTCCTGGAACCGCGCGAATCCGGCGGGGCATGAGGTGGTCCGCGTGCCCCTCGAAAAGGGGCGAGCCAGCGGTGTCTTTGAGGACTTTCTGACCTTTGCCGGGCCTGAGGGGCCATGGGGCCGGCCCGTGGGAGTCGCGACGGGCAGTGACGGCGCGCTCTACGTGACCGACGACGGGACCAATGTCATCTGGCGAGTGACTTACGTGGGAAAATGAACGGGCGCGTATCACAAGTCTGAGGTACTTGCATGGTAACCTCGGGTTTCACCCATGGCGGGCCGTTTCCGCGGCGATTTCATTGTTCTGGTAATCGCGGCGGCGGTGTTTTTGGGCTGTATCGCGAGCCCTCCCGCGCTGATGGACGACATGGACTCCGTGCAGGCGCAGATCGCGCGCAACATGCTCGATTCGGGCGATTGGGTCACGCCGCATCTGGACGGAATCAAGTACCTGGAAAAGGCGCCGCTGAAATACTGGCTGATCGCGCTTTCCTTCAAGATTTTCGGCGAGCGCGATTGGGCAGCCCGTCTTCCCGTGGCGCTTGCGGCGGTGCTTGTCTGCTGGTTGGCGTATCGCACCGGCCGATGGGCCTTTTCTCCACGTGCGGGAGTGAACGCCGGCGTCATTTTGGCCACTTGCGTGGGAATGTTTCTCTTCACTCGCGTACAGATCCCCGATGTGATGCTGACTGCCGCGATTTCACTGGCCTTATGGTCGTTCTTGCGCGCTCTGGATCCGCAAGAGGCGCGGCCGGGGGTCTGGGCTGGCCTGATGGCGGCTTCCATCGGCGTAGGTCTGTTGTTGAAAGGGCTGATCGCGGCGGTTTTCCCGATCGGGGCAGCCGGGCTGTTTCTACTCTTCACCGGCGAATGGCGGCGGGCCGAGACGTGGCGCAGGCTGCATATCGCGCGAGGCGCCATAGTAGCGTTAGCGATCGCCGCGCCATGGCATGCGCTCGCCACCCTCCGCAACCCGCCTTATTTCGATTTCACTCTGCATAGCCCTCCGGGACAATATCGCGGATTTTTCTGGTTCTATTTCATCAACGAGCACGTGCTGCGGTTTCTGAATCTGCGCTATCCGCGTGACTACAACACCGTGCCGCGGCTGTCTTTCTGGCTGTTCCATTTGTTGTGGCTGTTTCCCTGGAGCGTCTATTTTCCGGCAGTAGCGACGCTTTCCTTCGGAGTACGGATTCAGCCCCGCCCGTCAGGGCGGGGATCGGCGGACCGGGCCAGCCGCATGCGCCTGTTATGCCTGTGTTGGGCTGGATTTATTCTGGTGTTTTTCACATTTTCCTCGACGCAGGAATATTATTCGATGCCGGCTTATCCGGCGCTGGCGCTGTTGCTAGCGAGCGCCCTCGACCAGGATCGTGCCCTTGGTACAGCCCCGCCCGTCAGGGCGGGGTTTCGGAGTTCTGGGAATTGGATCCGCAAGGGAAATTTTGCGCTGGCGGGCATCGCAGGCGTGGCGGCTTTCGCGATTGTAGCCGTTCTAGTCCGCGTTTGGAACCTTCCGGCTCCCGGCGATATCTCTCGCGCGCTGGTGGCGCAAGATCCGCAAGCGTATACGCTTTCTCTGGCCCACCTGGGTGACTTGACGCTGGCTTCGTTCGCCTATCTGAAGCCGCCGTTGATACTCGCGGGAATCGCATGCGCGGCGGGCGCGCTGCTTCTCATTCTTCCTGACCGCCGATGGAATCGGCTGGGGCGTTTTCCTCTGGCCGGCGGCGCGCTCATGATGGTCTTATTCGTCCACGCGGCGCGCTTGGCGCTGGTGACGTTCGATCCGTATCTCTCCTCGCGCGCTCTGGCCGAAGCCCTGAACCGCGCGCCCGCGGGGACATTGATTTTAGATGACCAATACTACACGTTTTCTTCCGTCGTTTTCTATGCCCAAGCCTATCGCGGCAAACCGGTGCTGTTGCTTAATGGCCGCGTGAACAATCTGGAATACGGTTCGTGGGCGCCTGGCGCTCCGGCCAGCGTGTTTATCCGCGACGGGGATTTCCGCGAACGCTGGCGAACGGTGGAGCGCTATTACATTTGCGTCGAGCAGCCGCAAGTCGAACGGCTCCGGCAATTGGCCGCGCCGGCGGCGCTGTATCCAGTAGCCGCGAGCGGCGGCAAATTCGTTTTCTCTAACCGGCCGGTGGCGTGAAACCCTTGCGCATCGCCATCGACGCCGCGCCGCTGCTAATGCGCAGCGCCGGGGTTAAAAATTACCTCTATCATTGGATCGCCGCCCTGCGCAGCGCGGCTTCCCCGACCGAGGAGATCCACGGATTTCCGCTCCTGGCGGATCTCGGCCGGCTCCATCACGACGCCTCGACACGCAGTGGCTGGTCCACACTTTGGCGGCTCGCTGCGGTCCACGCCGCCAATCGCCTGGGGCCTTTCGCGCTCGAGCCCCTGCTGGAGGGCGCCCAGATCCTGCACGCCACCAATCAAATCCGTCAGGCGCCAAAGCGGGCGCTGCTGACCACGACTCTCCACGACGTGACGGCGTTTCTGATGCCCGAAATCCACACCCGAGGCAATGTGGAAGCCGACCGGCGATTCGCCGAGCGAATCCTGTGCCGCGCCGACGGAATCATCGCAGTATCGGAGAACACACGCGCGGATGCGATCCGCGTGCTGAACGTCCGGCCTGAGCGCATCGCCACGATCCATTCCGGCGTCGCCGACGAATATTTCGACGCCCAACCGATCCGGCGCGAACGGCCCTACGCGCTTTTTGTCGGCTCAATCGAGCCGCGCAAGAACCTCGATACTCTGTTGAACGCCTGGAAGCTGCTTAAGCCGGAACTCCGCCGCGAATTCGATCTGGTGATCGCCGGACCGGTGGGCTGGGGCGCGCAATCCACGCTTCGCCGTATCCAGGCGGAGGCGGTGTATCTGGGATACGTGGCGGAATCGCAACTTCCGGGCCTGACCGCGGGCGCGTCCGCCTTCGTTTATCCATCGTTGTACGAAGGCTTCGGATTTCCGGTGGCTCAGGCGATGGCAGCGGGAGTTCCGGTAATTACCTCACGGAATTCCTGCCTTCCGGAAATCACCGCCGGCGCAGGCGTGCTGGTGGACCCTCGAAGCCCATCCGAACTGGCGAGCGGCATCGCGAGCGTGCTGGAATCGCCGGATCTGCGCGGGAAATTGAGCGCGCTGGGGAAACAGGCCGCTGGCCGCTATCGATGGGCAAGATGCGCCCGTGAGTCGTTGGGCTTTTTCCGCCGCGTGGCGGGCCGCGTCTGACGCTCTATTCTGTGCGCGTTATACTAAACACAGGCGCGCCACGCCGCCAGGAGGCAGTCGCGGGGCGCCGATTGCCCGGTGGGAATAGCCATCGCTTCAACTGAATATGGATCGTAGAATCCGGGTTCTGGTTGCCAAGCCCGGCCTGGACGGCCACGATCGTGGCGCCAAGGTCATTGCCCGCGCGTTGCGCGACGCCGGTATGGAGGTGATTTATACCGGCCTGCGACAAACCCCGGAAATGATCGTCAACGCCGCTCTGCAAGAGGACGTGCAGGCGATCGGTTTGTCGATTCTCTCCGGGGCCCACAACGCCATCGTGCCTCGAGTGATGGAATTGCTCAAGGAAAAACACATGGACGATGTGATCGTCCTGGTGGGCGGCATCATTCCGGATGAGGATGCCGAACAACTGAAACGCCTGGGCGTCGCGGCCGTGTTTCAACCCGGCGCTTCGCTCGAGGCAATCGTGGACTTCATCCGCCGCAACGCGCCGCAGCCGGCCCCATTGGGCTCTCCACTGACTGGAGCGCACAACTCAGCCCGGCGCGGCGGGGATTCGGGAATAAACAGTGGAGCGCCGGATCCGGCGCTGGGCGCTGTACGCTGAGGCGGCCCCAGGAGAATGAATATGCAGGAGAAATTGAATATTGCCGTATTCGTCGATTACGACAATATCGAAATTGGATTGAAATCGACGTTGCGAAGGGAATTCGACGTTTCACTGGCGCTGGACGCTCTGAAGGAGCGCGGCGACATCGTCGCCAAATTCGCCTACGCCAATTGGGGACGGCAGGACGGCGCGACGCGCCAGATGGCCGAAAGCGCTGTGCAGATGGTGCAGCGCATTCCCTCGCCGCGCGGCGATAAGAACGGCGCCGACATCAACCTCGCTCTCGACGCCCTGGAAATGGCGTTCACCCACACGCACGTGAACGCCTTCGCCATCGTCAGCGGCGACAGCGATTTTATTCCGCTGGTGAACAAGCTGAAGGAATATGGAAAGACGGTGTTCGTGGTGGGAGGCAAGGCGTTTACGTCCACGATCCTGCAGCAGAATTGCCACGAGTTCATCAGCTTCGAGTCGCTGCTTTCCGATTCCGGCACGCCGGCGGCCGTCGAGCCGCGTCCGCAGCAACGCCAACGGGGCGAGCGGCCGGAGCGGGGCGAGCGGCCGGAGCGCGGCGAGCGCCGTCAGCGTCCCGCCCCGCTTGAGCTCACTTTATCGATGCCCCTGGTTGAGCGCGCTTTGCAGGTGCTGGAACGGCGCGCCGTGCAGCCCCAGCTCGGGCTGCTGAAATCGACGATGCTGCAGCTCGACCCGGCCTTCAATGAGCGCGCCTACGGCGCTTCGAGCTTCTCCGATTTTGTCGAGAGACTCAAGCGCGCCGATCTGGTGGAAGTAAGCGGCGCGGGCGGGCGCTACATCATCGAACGCAAGGGCGCCGCGAAGCCCGAACATCCCGCGCTGAAGCTTGAAGATCTGCTGCCGCCGCTGCGCGACGTTCTGGAAAACCACCGGTTGGAAATCGAGAACGGCTGCCCGGCGGACGATCTGGGCGTATGGTTCAAAGCCGAGCAGCCCAATTACGACGTCAGCGCCTACGGCTTCCAGGAGTTCAGCGAGTTTTTGAACTACGCTCAGGACAAGCTGGTGGTTCGCCTCGAGCCGCACGAAGAGCAAGGCGTGCTGGTCTATTTGGGCGCGGAGTTTTATCCGCCGGCCGAGGCTCCCGCGCCGGTGGTGGAAGCTCCGCCGGAGATGGAAGAAGAAGAGGAATACGAGCCCCAGCCCTACGTGGAGGGCCAGCCCACCATCTTCGAGCCGAATCCTCCGCCGCCGAAAACCAAGAAGGCGGTGGGCCGCAAGCGCGCTCCAAAGACTCAGGGACCCGGCGGCGGAAGGCGTTCGCGCCGGAAGAAACCGGACGGGCACTAATGGCGCTGGAACGAGTGGTACCCCCAGGGGCTCCTTCGCCGCGCGGCGCTTATACGCCCGCCATCCGCGCCGGCGATTTCATCTACGTCAGCGGCCAGGGGTCGATCGATCCGGCCACCGACCAATTCTCGCCCGGTGACATCAAGCATCAAACCACGCTGACGCTTTCGAATATCCGCCGGATTCTGGAAGCCTGCGGCGCAACCGTCGAGGACGTGGTGAAGTGTTCGGTTTTCCTGCGCGATGCCGGCGAGTTCCAGCAGATGAACGAGGCCTACGCCCAGTTCTTCGGCGATCATCGCCCCGCGCGCACTACGGTAGAAGCCAAATTCCACGTTCCCGAGATGCGCGTAGAGATCGACTGCGTGGCGTACAAACCTCGGGCCTAGGGAAGCGGCGGAGTAGGACGCTTTACTTTCCTACCAGGTGCTGGACGTCCCTATTGTTCTCCTGACAGATGTATTCGATCAGTTCGCCTTTGAGCAGGGTGGGGTGGGTAGTGAAGCCCCACGGTTTGGAGAAAGTCTTCGGATCGTCGATGGTGTGCTCGATGGTCAGGTGGCCCATGTCCTGGCGGCTGATCCGCTCGATCACTTTCATTTCGTTGGAATGCGGAACGCCGGACTCATCGAGCCACGTGACGTCGTTCTGCCCGACTGTTTCAATCACTAGCGTGTCGCCTTCCCAATGCCCGGTGGAGTCGCCCAGCCAGGTTTCAACGACGTTTGGATCATGCGGACGTCCGTCCAGAAAAACCTTGCGCCAGATGTGCGCTCCGCCCTCGTAGACGATCACCAGCATATCCTTGGTCTGGATGAAGCTCCAGGGATAGGGCGTAGTGGTCATCCGCGGAACGCCGGGGGGGAGGCAGCGGGCCTCGGGATCGTCCTTGCTAAGACCCGCCCGATGCGTTTGGTACAGGTCCCAGGCCTTGGGGAGCATCGGAACATCGACGCCGGAGCCGACCAGGTCCACGTTTTGGCGAATCGCGTTGGGCTGCCAGTTGCCGGAGAGATCCGGATGTCCGTCGGCCGTGCGCGGCGTGGGTTCCTTGGGTGGCCAGTTGGGATCCCCCCTTGGGGCGGGAGCAGCGGCCTGGCGAGTCCTGCTTAGTTGCAGGTCTTGCGGTTCACGTGTTTGATCGGGCTGCGTTTGAGCCGCTGGTGTCTGAGCGGGCGGTGTTTGAGCTGGTGTGGTTTGAGCAAGGAAAAGCACGGGAAGACAGAGCACTAGCGCAGATTTCATGCTTTGCTTAGAATAGCGTATCCGTAAGCGATTTAGCGATCGGCGGACTTCGTCGGCAGCGCGAATACGATGTACGAGCCCGGACCTCGCGGCGCTGCCGGTTTGCCCGAATCGATACGAATGTTGCCATCCCCAACCGCCGCGCACAGAGCGATGTATTCGCGCCCACCAATCTCGTACACCGCGGGCACTCCCTCGGCTCTGGCCGGCAGGTCCTTCTCCCACAGGATTTGGCCCGAATCCTGATCGTAAGCACGAAACTTGCGGTCCGAGGCAGTGGCGACGAACAGCAGTCCGCCGGCGGTCGCAACGATTCCGCCGCGCGGCGCCAGCGCGCCCGTATCGCGGTGCCCCTGGTCGGCGAGCGCACCCACGCCACCGTCGGGAACCTGCCACTTGATCGTGCCCGTGTTGAGATCGTATGCCGTGATCTGGGACCATGGCGGCGAAATCGACGTCAGTCCGTTGCTCATCACCATGAAGTCGTAGGGCGCGTCATAACGCGGGAAATCGCCCTGCTCGGTCACCAGCGGACCGGGGCAGCGGCGGCGGACCCAATATCTGGCCCCGCGATTTCTCTCCCGGCAGATTCAACTTGATGATCGCTGGCCGTTCTTTGGAAACCACAAACATCAGCCCACGATTCGGCTCGACGGCTGAGCTGCCCCAAGTCGCCCCGCCACTATTGCCGGGCATCTGCACCGTTCCCTGCCGGCTCGGAGGCGTGAACAACCCCTCGTTGCGAAAGATCTTGAACTCATCGCGCATCCTGGTTTGTTCGGCCTCGGTGATGTAGGGATTGATATCTTTCTCCGTGAAAGACTGGCGCGCGAACGGCGGAGGTCTGGTGGGGAACGGTTGCGTGGGCCAGCTTTCTTCGCCGGGCACATCCGTTTTGGGCACAGGCCGCTCTTCCACCGGCCATAACGGCTCGCCAGTCAGCCGATTGAAGACGAACAGAAATCCATGTTTCGTCGGTTGCGCGACCGCCTCCACGGTTCTTCCATTGTGTTTCACCGTCAGCAGCCTGGGCGCCGTGGGCAGATCGTAATCCCATAAGTCGTGATGTACGGTTTGGAAATGCCATAGCCGCTTGCCGGTGCGCGCGTCCAGCGCCACCACACTGTTGCCGAACAGATTCTGCCCGTGGCGATTCGCGCCGTAGAAGTCATAGCGCGCCGTGCCGAACGGAATGTAGACGATGCCGCGCTTTTCATCCACGGTCAACTCATTCCAGTTGTGCACTCCTCCTCCGGTTTTCCAGAAGTCTTTGGGCCAAGTTTGGTAACCGAACTCGCCCGGATGCGGCACCGAATGAAACACCCAGGTCAGCTTCCCCGTGCGCGTGTCGTAGGCGTGGACATCCGCGGGAACGGCAGCATAGTTATCGCCCCGCGCCGGCAGCGGCATGATGAAGAGGTTCTCGAACACGCGGCCTGGATTATTGGTTTGGAGCGGCGGGAATGAGTCGATGTCGCGGTCCAGGCCCACTCGTATATCGACGCGTCCGTTATCGCCAAAGCCCTGAATCGTGCTGCCCGTCCGCGTGTCGATGGCCGTGAGATACCCGGCGTTCAGATACAGAAGCCGGCGGTCCGAGCGATCTTTGCTCTCCCAATAGTTGATGCCTCTCTGGGTTACGGCGCCGGTGTTGGGATGAACCCACTTCTCCTTCCCCGTGACGGCGTCCAGCGCCACGATGGAGTTGTTCTTCGCCAGCACATACATGGTTCCGTCGACAACGACCGGGTTGAAGAGGTAATTGCCGTCTCCCGTTGGGTAGGTCCACACAACGTCGAGCTGCTTTACATTGTTCTTGTTGATCTGCGTGAGCGGCGAGTACTGCTCAGAACCGGGACTGCCCAGATAAGCGGGCCAAGAAACGTCCGCCGCTGCGAGCCACGGGGCCCACGCCACCGCGAAGAGGAGAGGTGCGCGCATGATGCAAAATTACCACGTGCCGCTCGGCCGAATCCGTTTTGCCGGGGGGCCGGATGCCGAATCCGCTTCGGCGGGCGAGTCAGCCGACTTCCGGCGGGCTAGCCGCACTGCCAATACGTTGTGCGGCCCAACTGGGGTCACCTTACTCCGAATCCCACCCCGTGTCAACACCTTTTTTGGGGTGGGGCAGGCCCTCGGCCTTGCGGCGGCCTCCCAGGCCGCCTGCACGGGCGGGCCGGGTGCCCGCCGCAGCACGGGCGCTGCCCCGCATTTCTCTCGAATACCCTCGCCGCGATCCCCGCAGGGCGCCGCGATCCAATCCAGCCCCGCCCGTGAGGGCGGGGGTGTAAAGACAGCCTTCTTGCGGCACGCCAGCCAAACCCAACGCGGCCCAGCTCGGCGCCTTCCGTTCACTCGTTCTTGCGCGGATCGAGCATCACACTGTAATCCTGCAAATTGAGGGGGAAAACGCCGTGGGCGATCGAAAATCGGTCGAAATTTGACATTTATCCGCGCATAACTTAACGCCTGCGAGTGCGCGCCAAATTATTGATCCAGAACAGGATCGGAGTGTTTTCCCGGTGCAGGGAACAGGGGAGTTTTGTCGGGTTCCCCTTTCTTTTTATATGCAACCCGACAAAACTTGCACGAAAATGTAAGAAAGTCCAGTTGCCAGGCTAAAAAGCCTGCTCCACGTTCAGAAGAATCGCCAACGGGTTTAACGGCGATCCGGTTCCCAGTTCGATTCGCAAAGGCGCGGCCGTAAACAGGAACTCGTAACGATTCAGCCGCCTCGCCTGCTCCACCGCTCTTTCAAAATCGAGATTGTCAAAAATACTGACGCCCATCGCCACAAGGGGCCAATTGATGAAAGCGGAATTCCGACCGACTGGGGCAGGCCGGTCGGCTGAACGTCGTTGGGTCCGTCACATCCGATGAACGAAACGCCGCGTTCTTTTATGAAGTACGCAACATCGGCCTGATAGCCCGCGAAGCCCATCACATTCGGCCAGGGACCCCAAGGCGGCACGCCGCTTCCAACGACCCGTATACAGCAGGATGACGTCGCCTGACGACACTTTCACGCGCTCCAGTTTTTCCAGCGCTTCGAGGTCTTCGCGATGGATAGCCGTTCCCGGCTCGAGCCATTCCCTGCGGTGTAGCTTTCCCTGGCAGGCGCGTCGCATCGAATAAGACAGCACGGGTGACCACGCCGTCCTTCAAAGCGTTGATATTGCCTTTTGGGCAACCGCCCGCGGCCTTGATAGCTTCCATCGACACTCCGTTGTAGCCCTTGCCTTCAAACATGATGTGGCAGTCCACGGCATCCAGATGGCTGTGAATCACGCCATGGTATGTTCCCGTATATTGGTAGCGGTCCGTCGTGCCCGTGGGAGCGACGTTGCCGAGAACACGCTCCAGGACGTTCGGTGCGTCCACGGCTTCTTCCTGGGCGACATGGCTCCCAATCGGCCGAGCCCGCCTCCGCCCCGAGGGAAACCGGCTGCGCGTCCAAGCCAATCAACCTTCCCTTCGCATCCAATGCGACTCGGACCATCCCCGGCTGCACATTCGGCGGAGATTCATAGGTAATCCTGGCTTGCGCGGGGTCCGCCAACATGAAATCGCGATGCTGCCGGTACCAGAAGCGAATCACCGGCGGCTGATGGCTCGCAAGAATCGCATCGCGGCGAGCCGGGTCCCGATTGGCATAGCTCAGATGCGCCGTGTCGCAGCAGTCGAATCCATATGCCGTGCTCCTGGGAGCTTCGGTATAACCAAGCTGCTTGAGTATCTCCTGCGAGCGGAAGGCGAGAGCGTCGGGCGGGATATCGATTCGCGCGATCCGGAAGAGCCGGGAATTCTTCAGCAGCATCGAGGCCTCGATGGCCCCAAGCATGATCAATAGGAAGCAGAGCACGGCGGTTCGCGAACTGAAGCCTTCCTTTTCTCCCGACGCCGCGACCAATTCCGGCGACGGCGTTTCGCCCGCCGCCAGCGCCGCCGCGATGGGATCGCCTCCGGGCAGCGCCATCGCCACATTCAAAGCCGAAGAAGGACGGCGCTTCGGGGTCTTGCTCCAGGCAGCGCAGAATCACGCGCTCGACAGGCCGGGTCGAGGTCCTTTACCAGTTCGCCCGGACTGGCTTGCGTGTCGGTGCGGCGCTTGCCGGTGAACATCTCATAGAGAACCAAGCCGAGCGAGTACAGATCGCTGCGCGTGGTGACTTCCTTGCCCGCCTTCTGTTCCGGCGACATATATGCCGGAGTCCCGCTGCGGATATCGCCCAGCGCGACTTCCTGCGCCAGCGCCGCCAGGCCGAAATCGGTGATGCGGACCTGACCTCGGCCGTCGATCATGATATTGGCCGGCTTCAGATCGCGATGCAGCACGCCGCGCTCGTGCGCCGCCGCAAGTCCCGCGCAGATCTTGCGCGCGAATTCGATGGCCTTATCCTGCGGCAATCTTCCGATGCGGCGGATCAGCGAAGCCAGGTCTTCGCCGTCCAAATATTCCATCGAGAGAAAGTGAAAGCTTTCGATGAAGCCGATATCGTAAACGCGGCAGACATTGGGATGCGATACCTGCCTTGCGATGCGGACTTCATTGCGGAATCGCGCCAGCGCGGCTTTGTCCATATTCGCGCGACCCAAAAACTTCAGCGCGACGGCTTGATTCAGGATCAAATCGTAGGCGCGATAAACCTCGCCCATTCCTCCGTGCCCGATCAATCCGAGCACACGATATCGCCCGGCCAGCACGGTGCCCGCGGGAAATCGACCTTCTTCGATGGTGCTGGCAGACGACGCTTCGAACATCGTTTTGGTCTCGGCGTCGAGCGGCGTGGCGCAAGCCGGACAAACTCGCCAACCTTCCCGCACCTCACCCGCGCATTTGGGGCAGCGAAGCGCGCTGGAAGGCGACATGATGGCGTTGCCTACTCCCTGTCGAGAGCGGAGAAGATTTCGGCGAGCGGGACGGCCAAAGCGGGATTTTCCGTGCGCAGTACGCCATCCTTGGCCTCGCGGATGTCCTCGTGGGTATAGACCCAGCCGCGGCGGGTGCGGGGATTGATGACCCAGACGTAGGGAACGCCGAAGTTCAGATAGTCGTCAATGCGGTCCTGGATTCGCTGGATCCAGTCTTCCGGTGAGAGGATTTCGATACAGAGAAACGGAGGCGTGTGAAATATTTCTTCCTTCGGTTCTTCGCCTACGTAAACGCACACGTCCGGGATACGGAAGCGGGTGGACCTTACCTGTATCCGCTGCTCGGGAAATGCGAAGGCATTCCATTCCGGATGTCGAACCGTGAAGACGATAAGGAGCTCACGTTGGGTGACGCCGTGCGTGCGTTCTGCCATATTGCGCTCCAGAACCTCCCCATCCACGTAATCGCAGTCGGGGCGATACACGCTATGGAGATACTCGTCGACCGAGATCAGCGTTCCAACCATGGCTTCAGTCTAACGCTCGCGCTCAGGCCTGCGCCGAATCCGCCGCCGGACGCGTTCGAGCCGAGAGAATGACCCACAGTGCCCACGCGGCTACAGCGATGGGGATTGCGAGCTCGATGAGTGATCGGCCGGCGTACCAGGAGGACAAGCTGAAAGGCACGGTCGCCGAGACACCGGAGGCCGCGACTAACGCCAGAGGCGCCAGCAAGCCAAACCGGCGCAGCGCCCAAACCAGCGCATAGAAAGCAAAGGCTAGCGTAGCGAATCCGATCGCGTTAACGAGCGCGCCGTTGACTGGATTAAGCGCAATAGCGCCGAACAGAACCAAACCGAGTGCGTCGGCGATCCAGGTCCGCCGGATCAGAAGCCGCAACAACACGATCACTAGTAAGAATCCGATCACCGTTGGAAGCGCGCCCCAGATGTTGTTGAGGACCTCGGCGGAGTAAAACGCTCCACTGTTCAGCCCGCGCAGGGGGCGCGCTCCGACGTCGCCTCCCAACCGGGACTCAATATAGAGGCCGGCGGCAAAGACCGTGCTCATCACGGACCCGGCTCCGATCCCAGCGAGAACATGGGACGCCACAAGAGGATCGCGAATCCGGCCCGCTTGCAACCGGCTCCAGGAGATCAGCGCGTCCGGCCAGTGCCTGCGCACGTAAGGCTCAATGGCTACGTAAAGCATCCACAGGAGTCCGGCCAGAAAAGCGGAAACGCTGAGCTTGGTCAACAGCAAGTGAAGCTCCCAGTACCGGGGAACGTGCTCGGCCTGGACCAACCAGACGCACATCTGGATAAGAAACGTCACGACCGCGATCTGCGCCGCTCCTCGCCGGTCCCATCGTCCGAGGCGGACATTGCGCCAAGCCACCGTCGCCGAGCCGATCAACACGATGACAAAGATCAGCACCGGGACCACGGCGTTGCCCCCGGCCGAGGGAGGGGGCTGCCAATCGCCCGCGATCTTGAAATATACCGGCCTTCCCCGCCACGCCGCCGCTTCCACCCGCACGTGTTCCGGCCGTCCCTCCGCAAACGCTCCCGTCCAGGCTTGGCGAGCGTCGAAAGCCATCGGAGGAATCTGCTCCGGCGCCGCGGGCGTGAATCGCATCGGATCGAGTCCGGCCGCTGCGAATAAGCTCGCCCAGTCGCTTGCCACCGATCCCTGGCCAGTGGCCACTGCAGTTGGCCGGGCCTCCAGCGCGAACAGCCTTCCCTTGGCATCCAGGATCAGGCGGATCGTTCCCGGCTCGTCGTTCGCGGGCGAATTGTAAGTGACCGTGCCGTCGCCGTCCCCGGCGGGCGAAAAAATCGCATCCGCATAGAACAGATCCTGGTGCTGGCGATACCAGAAACCGATTACCGCGGGCTGAGCCGAAGCGAGAAGCGCGTCGCGGGGGAGCTCGCGTTCCTGCAGATAGCGCAGGTAGCCGGTTTCGAAATAGTCAAAACCGTAAGCCGTGCTCTTGGGTTTTTCCGTGTATCCCAACTGCTTCAACAGATCTTGGGCGCGAAAGGCGAGCCCGTCGGGAGGCGTGTCGAGCGGCGTCCGGCTCAGCACGCTTGAGAGCGACGACAGCACCGCGGCCAACGGGAACAGAGCCACCATCGCCGCGAAGCACAGCCAAACCGCGCGCGGGCTGAATCCTTCCTTTTCTCCCGACGCCGCGACCATTTCCGGCGACGGTGTTTCGCCCGCCGCCAGAGCGGCCGCGATGGGATCGCCGCCCGGCAGAGCCATCGCCACATTCAGCGCCGACGAAGGACGGCGCTTGGGTTCCTGTTCCAGGCAGCGCAGGATTACCCGCTCGACCGCCGGATCGAGATCCTTCACCAGATTCGTGGGATTGGTTTGCGTGGCTTTGCCGTCATGGGCGCGACGCTTACCCGTGAACATCTCGTGCAGAGTGAGCCCGAGCGAATACAGGTCGCTCCGCGTGGTGACTTCCTTGCCCGCTTTCTGCTCCGGCGACATGTAAGCCGGAGTCCCGCTGCGAATATCGCCCAGCGCGACCTCCTGCGCCAGCGCCGCTAGGCCAAAATCGGTGATGCGCACCTGGCCCCGGCCGTCGATCATGATGTTGGCCGGCTTCAGATCGCGATGCAATACGCCGCGCTCGTGCGCCGCCGCGAGCCCCGCGCAGATCTTGCGCGCGAATTCGATAGCCTTATCCTGCGGCAATCTTCCGATGCGCCGGATCAGCGAAGCCAGATCTTCGCCGTCGAGATATTCCATCGAAAGGAAATGAAAGCTTTCGATGAAGCCGATATCGTAAACGCGGCAGACGTTGGGATGCGATACCTGCCTTGCGATGCGCACCTCATTGCGGAAGCGCGCCAAGGCCGCTTCGTCCATATTTGCGCGGCCCAAGAACTTCAGGGCGACAGCTTGATTCAGGATCAGATCGTACGCGCGATAGACCTCGCCCATCCCGCCGTGCCCGATCAATCCGAGAACGCGATATCGCCCGGCGAGCACGGTTCCGGCGGGAAATCGACCTTCTTCGATGGTGCTGGCAGACGACGCTTCGAACATCGTTTTGGTCTCGGCATCGAGCGGCGTGGCGCAAGCGGGGCAGACGCGCCAGCCCTCGCGCACCTCACCCGCGCATTTGGGGCAGCGGAGCGCGCTGGACGGTTGCATGATGTCCCGCTAGCTTCTGTCGAGGGCCGTAAAGATTTCCGCGAGCGGGACGGCAAATGCAGGATTTTCTGTGCGCAAAACGCCGTCCCTGGCCTCGCGGATTTCTTCCTTGGTGTAGGTCCATGCGCGGCGCGTGCGAGGATTGATGACCCAGACGTAGGGGATCCCGAAGTCCAGATAGTCGTCGATTTTTTCCTGGATCCGCTCCATACGGTCCTCGGGCGAAAGGATCTCGATGCACAGGAACGGAGGTTGACGGAAGATATCTTCCTTCGGCTCCTCACCCACATACACGCACACGTCCGGCACTCTGAAACGGGTGGGCAGAACCTGTATCCGCTGTTCGGGAAATGTGAAAACGTTCCATTCACGCTGGCGGCTGCGGAAGAAGAAAAGAAACTCGCCTTGTGTAGTGCTGTGCTTCCTATCCCCGAAGTTCCGCTCCAGGACCTCGCCATCCACGTAATCGCAATCGGGATCATACATGGTGTGCAGGTACTCGTCGACCGAGATCAAGGTTCCAACCATGGCTACAGTCTACCTCTCACGCGTGCGCGGAATCCGCCGCCGGACGCGTCCGAGGCGATTGTACCAACCTAGCCCTGGCGGGAGTAATCTATATGGATAGCGCCTGCACCATCCGCGTGAGAGGGCGGCGCGAAAGGAGCTTCTATGAGAACCCGGATCGTAATCGTCGTTGCAATCGCTCTAACGCTTGCGTGCGTTTCCGCCGCGGCGGCCGAGCCGCCTGATTGGGCCTACGCCATCGCGCCCGCTCCGCCCGCGGGGGCTGCGCCAGCGGGCAAGGCCGCTCCGGATACCAGCCAGAAACAACTTCCCGGCAGCACCCTGTCCTTCACGCGTGCGCAGATCAGCAACGCGTTCGGGCCGGCCGATTGGTTCCCTGGCGATCATCCTTCCATGCCCGATGTCGTGGCGCATGGCCGCCAGCCTGACGTGCGCGCGTGTAGCCTCTGCCATTACCCCAACGGCAAGGGCCGCCCCGAGAATGCGGGTGTCGCCGGTCTTCCGGTCGCTTATTTTCTCGAACAGATGAACGACTTCAGGAGCGGCGATCGCAAAAGTGCGGAGCCGCGCAAAGCCAACACCAACACGATGATCGCCATCGCCAAGGGCATGACGCCGGAGGAACTCAAGGCCGCCGCGGAATATTTCGGCTCCATGAAGTGGACGCCGTGGATTCGAGTGGTGGAAACTGCAACCGTGCCGAAGACGCGCCTCGCCGGCGGCATGTATCTCACGCTGGAGGGCAATGAGAAAGAGCAGCTCGGCCAGCGTATCATCGAGACGCCCGTAAACGCCGAGGACACCGAAGTTCTGCGCAATCCGCGCTCCGGTTTCAACGCCTACGTTCCCGTGGGAAGCATCAAGAAGGGCGAGGCGCTGGTCACCACTGGAGCGGGCAAGACCACGCAGTGCGCAGTCTGCCACGGGGCCGATCTTAAGGGACTTGGTCCCGTACCGGGTATCGCGGGCCGCTCGCCCAGTTACCTGGTGCGGCAAATGTACGATATGCAGCAGGACGCGCGCAAAGGTCAGTGGACCAGTCTGATGAAACCGGTGGTCGCCAAACTGACCAATGACGATATGCTGGCGATCGTCGCATATACGGCTTCGAGGATGCCCTAAGCCATGGGCAAGCTTCGATGGATCTCGATTTTCGGGGCGCTCGCCTGCGCGCTGGCATTAGCGCAATCGGCGGCGCCGTTCAAGCCCGCGAGCGCGCCGAAATCGCTGCGCGTTTACGTCTTTGACGGCGGGACGCTCGACATTCCCGACACAGCACCTTATGGGTTCAAACCCGGGGAACTCGGGAGCAAGAACATGTCGATCGCCTCTTTTCTCATCGTGCATCCCAAGGGGACATTGATGTGGGATACGGGCGCCGTTCCGGACCGCAATTTTAAGCCTGGAGAGGGACCGGCGACGCTGCGCTATGCGACGACCAAACGGCCGTTGGAAGCGCAGCTTGCCGAAGTCGGCTATCGCCCCTCCGATATCACCTACCTGGCGATATCGCATTTTCACTGGGACCATGTCGGCAATGCCAACTTGTTTGCCCACTCGACGTGGCTGGTGCGCAAGGAGGAGCGCGACGTCATGTTCAGCGATCCCCCTTCGACGCGCACGGAACCGGCGAATTTCAGCGAGCTCAAAAACAGCAAGACGATCTTCATCGATAAGCCCGAATACGACGTATTCGGCGATGGGACCGTGATCATCAAGGCCGCTCCAGGCCATTCGCCCGGCCACCAGGTGTTGTTTCTGAAACTGAAAAAAACGGGGCCGGTGGTCCTGAGCGGCGACCTTTACCATTACCCGGAGGAGCGCAAGCTGGGCAAGATTCCCACCACCGAATTCAACGCCCAGCAGACGGCGGCGTCGCGCGCCGAAGTCGAGGCGTTTCTCAAGAAGACCGGCGCACAGCTTTGGATCCAGCACGATCTTATCGCCAACCAAAAACTGAAAAAGTCGCCAGCGTTCTACGAATAGGCGCTTTTGGAGGGTGGACTTTAGTCCGGGCGGGACTTCAGTCCCGCTCTCGAGCTTCTACATTTCGTGCAGGTGGCTTGGGCAAGATGGTGGCCCGACTTCGGCCTTTGAAGGCGGGCCACTCCAAACGGGCGCTCCTCACCATAAGCGACTTTTCGCTCGTGTGGCTTCCGTGGAGCGCGTTTCCCCGGAAGCGAGCTAGGCGGCACTTCTGGAACGACGCGATGCGGCTGGCATGGGGGGTATCTGGCCGATTCATGGCTCTGACGCGATTCCCCGCCCACTCGGATCTGAGAGAGGTATTTGCGAATTCGGCCCGTCGTCGCCAAGCACCTGATACGGCGGCCGGCCGACAGGCTTGGCACGTCCAAATGCTTCGAGCGTCCTTTTCGTTTTGCGACGGACTTTTGAGACTACGGAACCCCTAATTTTATGGGTCTGCGGGGCGGTCTCAGAACTTACCGTTTCTGAAACGGATACAATGAGCTTGCTACGGACATTTCGAAACTCGGGAGATGAATATTATGAATACCGTGCCCTCGCCTTCCTCCTTGCACGTCACCGCCACCACGATCCTGGGCCCCGATCAATTCGTCACCGGCGTTCGCGGCCTGCGCAGCGGCGAAGTCGTGCTCAGCGGCACGGCCCTCGTCGAGGGCGTGCAAAATGCCTTGATCTATGCCGGCCCTATTTCGCCGACCGATTCGGGCGGCGTCCACACCCTCACGCCCGTCTTCGCCGGCCAGAGCGTGACGGGCGCGACGTTCTACGGTCCCGATACCTTCGCCTTCAATCCAAGCCTCGGCGCCGGCAACATCCGCGCGGTGGGCAGTTACACCTATGCCGATAGCGGCGGGCGCAATCACGGCATGCTCTATCATGGTCCGCCGTCCGGCGGCGGCACTTGGACGCAGATCGATGTTCCCCGCAGGGTGGTCGGCGGCAAGGTCGTTGAGAACACGCTGGCGCACAGCACCATGGGCGATCTCGTCGTCGGCAACTACGATCTGCAAGGCGTGCCGGCGTCCGCCAACGCCTTCGTCTACAACATCGCCAAGAAGAGCTGGACGATCTTCGATTTCGGCGGCGCCGCCATGCTGACCACGGCCTATGGCATCTGGCAAACGAAAATCGGCGGCTCGTCCTATGTGATCGTCGGCGGCACCAGGCACGGAGGCGGCATCAACAAGGGCTATGTCGTCCGTTACGATTCGGAGACCGGCGCCTTCTCCCATCTGAAATTCTACAGCGCCATGAACAAACCGTCGCTCATCACGCATTTCGAAGGCATCACCGCGACGGAGGCCGGCTTCCATCTCGCCGGCCAGAGCGCGCATGCCGGCATAGCGTTGCTCGCCTCCATTTCGGTCAAACCCGACGGCTCGTTCAGCGAAGCCAGCTGGATTCCGTTCGCCTTTCAGGGCAGCGTCATCACCACCGGCAACACCGTGTATGAGAACGTGCTGATGGGCATCTACGCCCTTTCCGGCACCAAGGGCGTGCAGAGCTACGCCGCGACCTTTCGCTGATCGCACCTCGCATCTCAACTCCGCCACGCCGAGCTTGCGCGCGGCGTGTGGGATGACGTGCTGCGCACCCTGGTCTTTGGCGAGCCTATCGCGGATTCGACGGCAGGCCCAGTCATCCAGTAGGGCCGCCCGCGATCCTGCGCAAACGACCTACGCTTCGCGGCCGCGCCGCCACCCGGGAATTCCCGATGCCAGAGGCCCAAGTTAGTTAGCGCCGCTTCAGCCTATCTCCTGTATGATGACTGGGCGGTAGCCTAAGCTTTCCTCTGCCCGCATGAAAGGATTACGATCCAATGACGGAAACAGTCAAACTCAAGGGCATGAATGTTATCCTGTTCATCACAGACCAGGAACGCGCCATTCAGCATTTTCCTCCCGGTTGGGCCAAACAGAACCTTCCGGGGCAGACGCAGCTCAAGCAGAACGGCCTCACCTTTCCGCGGGCGTTTTGCGCCGCCTGCATGTGCTCCCCCAGCCGGAGCAGCATGATGACCGGGTATTTCCCCGCCCAGACCGGCGTGAAATGGACGCTGGAACAGACCATGCATGGGCCGAAGTATCCGCAACAAGTGTTGCCGATGGACTTGCCCAATTTGGGCACCGTAATGGCCGCGGCGGGCTATGCGACGCCCTACAAAGGTAAGTTCCACCTCACCAAGTACCCTGAAAAAGCCGAAGGCTTTGTGCCTCACGACGTCAACAAGTACGGGTTTCAGCGATGGGATCCGCAGGATGCCGGGGCCAACCAGGACCCCAGCGAGTTCGGCGGCGGCAATGCCGATAATGACGGGCGTTTCATGAACTCCACCGGCTCCGTGGAGGAAGGCGAAGAAGGCGTCATCGCATACCTGCAATCGGACGCCGCCAAGCAAGGGCCGTTCTTCCTGGTGGTTTCGCTGGTCAATCCGCACGATGTGCTGGCCTACCCGAAGGAGACTGAGGATAACGGTTACAGTGACCCTTCCTGGTTCGAAGGCTACATCGGCCTGCCTGCGACGGTGCATGAAGATCTCTCCACCAAACCAAGAGTCCAAGAGGAATTCCTGAAGTTATCCGCCGCCGGGCTTGGACCTCTGGTGACGCCCCAGGAAAAGCTGAAATACCTCAACTTCTACGGCAACCTGATGATTCTGGCGGATCGTTACCTGGTGCAAATGCTCCAGACTCTGGAAACCGAGGGCTTGCTGGAGAATACCCTGATCATCCGCTCTTCCGATCATGGCGAAATGGGTCTGGCGCACGGCGGCCTGCGGCAGAAGAATTTCAATTTCTACGAAGAATCTCTGCGCGTGCCGCTGATTTACTCCAACCCCAAGCTCTATCCCAAACCGGCAGTGTCGCAGGCCATGATCTCGCACGTGGATCATTTGCCCACACTGGCCAGCCTGTTCGGCGCTCCGGCCTCGGCGCGCGCCAAGTGGCAGGGAGTGGATTACTCCGAAGTGGTCCTCAACCCGGCGGCGGAACCGCCCCAGCGATACGTGGTCTTCACCTATGACGACTACCAGTCTGGCCAGGCCAGCGAAGTCTACCCCCGGCCCAATAACCACATCGTGAGTATCCGCGAAGAGCGTTACAAACTGGCCAAGTATTATGACCCAGCCCATCCAAAGGTCCCGGTGGAGTGGGAGATGTACGACCTGCTTACCGATCCGTTGGAGACCACGAATCTGGCCTACAGCGGCTACCAGCGGACGCCGCACGAAGAGGCGGAATTCCACCGTCTCCAGGCAGATTTGGCGGTAGTGCAGCAGACCCGGCTGCATCCGCTGCACTAAGCTTCCCTTAGGGCGGACGGGTTGAGCGGCTCCACCGCCAGAGTTCGAATCGAAGAACTGCTCGCCGAAAGTTCGGTTGCAAAAGGAAATTCTTCACGCGGTCAAAGACCTAGAGGCACGAAACTCTCCGTTTGTGAAGACTTGCCCGCCGATCGGTGAATGTGTCGAATCGACGCGGGGGACAGTCCTCGATTCGCAGAATTTGGAATGGTTCCAAGCGCATGGCGGAACGATAGCCCGAAGCTGCGGGGCAGGAAGGGGCGAAACTTAACGCAAAATGGACCCTTTATGAGACGTGCAGCCCTGTGCTAGTTGTCGTTAAAGGGAGGTTCGTTAATGCCATTTCGTTTAGATGTCACTCTCGGAAGGGCTATCGCTGACGGCGAGGAGATTGAACTCGTACATTGGAGTGTTGACGTCGGGCAGTACCAGTACCTCTCAAAAGGCAGCGTCTTCGCCGTTGCCCGGAGTTCACAAGGAATGGGCAAGCTCATTCTAAATTTTGAATGCGCTTTGCTCGAACCCGTCGCGAAGACCGGTGACAGGCTGGCGAGCGATACCGTCATCGCCAAAGCTGCGGCTGATGGCGAACTACTACCTTACAACCGTCCTGCTGCAATTTTTTGGCTTGACGACCATCGAGACAGTTGATTTCAACGGGAGATTTCTCTGTTTCAAAAACGACCGTTTGTGAAACAGCGTTGTTCGACGAAGGTTGCGGGCGCTGTGCTACGACGGAGTAGAGCGGCGGCGAAAGGTGGCTCATGAGACTTCGCGTGTTTCTCGTATTGATCATTGCGGTGATCGCGATAGCTGCCCATCTCATCACAGGATTTTGTGGCAATCAATTCCGGCTGCCGGGCGAGCCGCTAGTTGAGCCGCCCCAGCGAATGACAAAACGGGAAGCAATAGCCATGACGGCTGTGGTCCTCTTCCCGCTTGTCGTAATGATAATGCTGGCAGCTATATTTTCGCGCTAAGAACCACATCGCACAAAGCACTGTTTGTGAAACGTGGGGCTAGTGTGACAGTCGATGTTTCAAAGCGTTCAATTCGCGCCTCGAGTTCGTTGAAGCGGTCGTCCACGCCCGCATGAGCCTTTACGATCTCGCCGAGGCGGCGCGGCTTGAAGTTTCGGCGCTGCGCGTCGAAGCAAGGCAAATTACGGCCTTAAGAGGCTCGGCGATTTCCTCATTGGCTGCCTCTAGCTTGGCAACGAAATCATGTCTTTGAAGGAAATCTCTAACGACCTCATTCCCGGCGCGGAGCGTGAACTACGCGACTTCCAGCCGCTTGAGTTTGATGCGAGAGGCGCGGACGTGGGCAAGATCGTATTGTGCCTGCTGAACGAGCCAGCCTTCGGCGCTGCCGCCGAAAACCTTGGACAGCCGGACCGCCATTTCGGGCGTTATGCCGCACTTCTCGTTGACCAGTTCAGACAAGGTTTTCCGGCTGACGCCGAGGGCGTGGGCGGCCTCCGTGATGATCAATCCCAAAGGCTCGATGCACTCGCGCAAGACGAAGCCGCCAGGGTGCGGGGGATTTTTCATAGGCATGTTTCAAACTCCTGCTAGTGATAATCAACGTAATCCACATCAAGCCGCGTCGTCAACGAAACGGAAAATGACACGCCAATTGGCCCGGACGGTGACGCCCCAAAAGCCTTTCAGGTCGCCCTTGAGCGGATGCAGCCGGAAACCGGGTACATCCATTTCGCTAAGGGCGTGGGCCGCGTCAAGGCGGGCCAGAATATCGCGCAGGTTGGTAGCGTGTTCCGCCCTCACGCCTCGGGGGTCGTCGTCCTCGTAAAGGCGCTTCAGTCCCTTGTGGCGGATATTCTTTATCATCGCGCACTGTAACCTATAAGGTTACAACATGTCAAGGACATCAGAGGCGGGGAGGCGGGGAGGCGGGGAGGCGGGGAGGCGGGGAGGCGGGGAGGCGGGGAGGCGGGGAGGCGGGGAGGCGGGGAGGCGGGGAGGCGGGGAATGGGCAAAATCTCATTCTCAAAACTTAAGGTTCGTGAGAATGGGAAAGCCGCGCCGGTGCTGCCTGGCGCGGGGCAGGGAACGGCCTCGCGTAGTCAAGCACCAGGGTTTCTGCACTCGCTGGAGGGGCTCCGCCGTCGCGCGGATTGACCTACCGCCCAAGATCGCGTGTGTGGGTTGGCGGCGCCGCGAACGCGTAGCGGAAGGCGTTGGCGGCTAGCGGTTCGATCGGTAGGGCGAAGGTTTGCTCGGCGAGGTTATATTCGCCCAGAAGCGTGCAGCCGAACAGAGCGGGGTCGTCGGTATTCAATATGATCGGCACGCCCGCTTCATAGAGTTGTCTTACAGGATGCTCTTCGATGCAGGCGACTGCGCCTGTCCGCAGATTGCTCGTGATGCAGATTTCCAGCGGAATCTGGCGTTCGCGTAGAAGCGCCAGCAGGCGCGGATCCTCGATGGCTCGAATGCCGTGACCGATGCGCTCGGCGCCGATTTCCAGCGCCCCCCAAACGCTTTGCGGGCCGTCCGTTTCTCCGGCGTGGCAGACCAGCCGCAGACCTTGCTCGCGCGCGCGCGCGTAAAGATCGCGAAACCACAGCGCGGGGCCTTGACTCTCAAAACCGCCGAGCCCCACAGCCACAATGCCATCGCCTTTCCGTTCGGCGGCGAATTGGAATACCGGGCGCGCGGCTTCCGGTCCCCATTGGCGCGTCGCGTCCAGAATCCATCGCACTTCCAGGCGCGAACGGCCCGCCGCCTGCGCCAGGGCATCGTACACCTCGCCCAGGTCTTGTTTTTTCCAGAGAATGACTCCCGCCGAGAGCGTCACCTCGGCATAAACTACCCCCTGCGATTCCAGACTCTCGAACAGCCGCCGGGCGGCGATGGCGTAGTGCTCGGGCGTAAGCAGCTTGCGGTTCACCCAGACATAGCTCGCGATGAAGCCGGCGAAGTCCTCATAGCGGGTGTTTTCGGCGATCTCCTCGGCGGTTAACGAAGGTTCGATTTCGCATAAAGTCTCCGGTTCGATCGATCCCTCCAGGTGAATGTGGAGTTCCGCTTTGGGGGCTAAATCCATTCTTGCCATAATAGCGGCGTGAGCGAAGCCGAGATCATCGCGATTAAGGAGGGCCACCATCGCGACCCTTTTTCCTTTCTGGGTCCGCATGAAGCCGAGGGCGGTTGGATAGCGCGTGCATGGCTGCCGCAGGCGCGCGAGGCGCAGTTGATCGCCGATGGAGCGGCACAGCCGATGACGCAGGAAACCGTCGCCGGGTTCTTCACGGTCCAGCGAAGCGTTGCGCCTTCCCGATACCATTTCCGCATCACGCTGTACTCCGGCGAAGTCCAGGAGATCGAAGATCCCTACCGTTTCCCTCCCTTGCTCACGGCCTTCGAGCTTTACTTGCACGGCGAAGGCACGCATTACGAGACCTATCGGACGCTGGGCGCGCATACGGTCTCCTGCCAAGGAGTCGCGGGCGTGCGATTCGCGGTGTGGGCGCCGAACGCACAGGTGATCAGCATCACCGGAGATTTCAATCAATGGGATCGCACTCGCCATCCCATGCGCCTTCGCGACGGCGGAGTGTGGGAGATTTTTCTGCCCGGGGTCGCCATGGGCGCCTCCTACAAGTACTTCATCCTGGCTCGCAACGGCGGCCAGCAGGATAAAAGCGACCCCTACGGTTTTTTTGCCGAAGTTCCCCCCAAGAGCGCGTCGGTGGTGTGGCCGCTGACGAATTATTCCTGGGGCGACGGAGAATGGATGGCCGCGCGCGCCCGCCGCAATATTCTGCGCGAGCCGGTCTCGATGTACGAGGTGCATTTAGAATCGTGGCTGCGCGGTCCGTTCCAGCAGTTGCTTTCCTATCGCGAACTGGCGGACAAGCTGACGCAATACGCGCGCCAGATGAACTACACCCATCTGGAATTGTTGCCGGTGATGGAGCATCCGTTCTCCGGCTCGTGGGGTTATCAGGTGACCGGATACTACGCGCCCACCTCGCGGTTCGGCACGCCCGACGATTTCCGCTATTTCGTCGATCGCTGCCACCAGGAAGGCATCGGGGTGGTTCTGGATTGGGTGCCCGGACATTTTCCGCGCGATCCACACGCGCTCGCTCGCTTCGATGGAACGGCCCTTTTCGAGCACGCCGATCCGCGCCAGGGCGAGCACCGCGAATGGGGAACGATGGTGTTCAACTATGGGCGCAACGAAGTTTCCTCGTTTCTGTTGTCCAACGCGCTGTATTGGCTGAAGGAGTTTCACGTGGACGGCTTGCGCGTGGACGCCGTGGCGAGCATGTTGTATCTCGACTATGACCGCAAGGAAGGCGAGTGGATTCCGAACCGGTACGGCGGTCGCGAGAATCTGGAAGCGATCGATTTCATCCGGCGCTTTAACGAACTGGCGCACAAGGTTCCCGGCGCCATGACCATCGCGGAAGAATCGACGGCGTGGAGCGGAGTTTCAAGACCCGTGTATCTCAACGGATTGGGATTTACGCTGAAGTGGAACATGGGCTGGATGCACGACATGTTCGACTACTTTTCCACCGATCCGCTGTTCCGCAGATATCACCAGAACGATATCACCTTCAGCATGCTGTACGCCTTCACCGAGAATTTTCTGCTGCCGGTTTCCCACGACGAAGTGGTGCACGGAAAAGCGCACCTAGTTTCCAAAATGCCCGGCGACGAATGGCGGCGCTTCGCCAATACGCGCGCGTTTCTGGCTTACATGTTCGGGCACCCGGGCAAGAAACTGATGTTCATGGGCGTTGAGTTCGGGCAGACGTGGGAGTGGAATCACAACGAATCGCTGCCCTGGCGCTTGCTGAATTTCTCCTGCCACCGGCAGCTTCAGACGTTCGTGCGCGAACTGAACGTGCTGTACCGGGGCGAGCCGGCGCTGCATCAAGTGGACGACGATTTTCGCGGGTTCGAATGGATTGATTTCCACGATGTCGAGTCGAGCGTCATTTCTTTCGTGCGCTATGCGCAGAACCGCGAAGACTTCATCGTGTTCGTGTGCAACTTCACGCCGGTGCCGCGAATGAACTATCGCATCGGCGTTCCGAAGACCGGCGGGTATCGCGAAATTCTGAACAGCGACGCGGAAATGTTCGGCGGCTCGAACATGGGCAACGGAGGGTACGTCGCGGCCGAGCCTACGGCGAGTCACGGCCGCCCGGCTAGCGTGAGTCTCACGGTGCCGCCCTTGGCGGTGATCGCGTTAAAGCCGGAGTGATGCTTTTTGGAGGGCGGGTTTCAGCCCGCGCGGCGCTTCAGCTCCGCTTCCGACGGGCGAGGCTAAAGCCTCGCGCTGGAGTGCCCTCTGGATTCGCGACTCGCGGTACGCAACTACATTTTTGCTACAAGTCAGGTGGGCAAGATGGTGCACAGCGCGGCTGTGCCGCAAACAAGGATCCGCAAGCCACCGATGAACACGGATGCACACGGATGAAGACGCAGTACTTCCACCAAAATCGTCGCGGCGCGCGAAGATTTTCAACTTTAGTAATGTAATGCAGGCTTGAGCCTGTGAAACCCCGCCATTACGGGCGGGGCTCCGCCGACTTTGGTCTCCCCTGGGCGGCAGAAAAGGGGAGGCGGCCATAACGGTCGAACGCGACGCCATCATCATGGAGCTTTATGCGGCGCATCCAGACGGTCAAATCTTCCGCCGAAAATTCAAAGCCATCGTCCTGAGGCTGCCAGGGTTGAAGGAGTGCTTCCTTATACGCGCTTGTAGTGGACAAGAACGGACCGAAATTAAAGGAGGCGCTGGCGGACGCCGACGCTCCCGTCCCGGATACGCCAGGCAGCAGCAGAATTGAGACGCCACAGGGCGAGGCTCGCTCGGATAAAGAGGGATTGCAATCGGGTCAGGAGCATATGGTCCGATACGGTACTACATTGACAAGGACAAGATCAATATCCATGAGGATTTTCTGAAGATCACGATGAGTCAGTTGGTTTACCTGCTCGACCAGGACCATCCCGTGATCGACAAAACGAATCTGAAGGGCTACTATCAATTTTCGATAGTGCGTCTCGCTCCGGTGGCCGCAAGCGAAGCCGGACAGCAACCCCGCTTCCGGGGGAACCCGCGGGTGATGGTCTGGCAAAAGCCGGGCTCAGGCTCGTGCCGACGACAGCACCGTTCGACGTTGTCGTGATCGACCACCTGGAAAAATCGCCGAGAGGTGATTAATGAGCAAGGCCGGGTGAAGCGCGTTCCTTTGTAACTCGCTCTATCAGGGATCGGTGGTACCACGGGTGGTACCATAAATGCGAGTGGCAAATGCAGCCAAGATCCTGGCGGGCACGCGCGATAACCCGCAGGGCTGGCGGATCGAGGATGTAAAAACCGTGGCCAAGAAGTACGGAATCTCGTATAGGCAGCAGGGCACGAGCCACGTCACATTCCGGCATCCCGGGGGAGTCCTGGTAACAATTCCGGCCCGCCGGCCAATCAAGCCGCCGTACATCCGCAAATTCGTGGCGCTGATCGACTCGATTCAGGAACGCACATGAGCAAAGAGAAATTTGATTTGAAGGCGTATCCGTTCGTGATACGGCTTCTTTCGGAAAGCGACGGGCGGGGATACCTGATCGAGTATCCGGACGTTCCAGGGTGCATGTCGGATGGCGAAACGCCAGAAGAAGCGATCGCCAACGGAATGGACGCTCTCAATTCGTGCTTACGAACAATGCGGGAATTCGGCGATCCAATCCCTCGGCCCGGCGCCTTTTCGGAGTCCAGTGGGCAATGGCGGCAGCGCGTCCCCAAAAGCCTTCACGCCCGGCTTGTGGCCCGAGCTGGAATGGAGGGTGTAAGTCTGAATACGCTCGTCACCTCGCTTTTGGCTGAGGGCCTGGCCGCGCGGCGGTTCCGGCGTTAATCTTGCCCTCGCACTGGACGTTCTTCAGCGCCACGCATGATTGTGCCCATAAACTACATCGATTATGAAACATGAGAGACGGCTACGTTACGGGTCTGCTGGATTTTGCTCCTCCATGGGTCATTGGATGGGAGGCGGTGCGTGGAGCAAGCCGAATTCGCGCAGCCGCCGCCGGTAGTTCCGGTCAGCCGCGTTGGGGACCTGTGGGCATGGGGACCCCCATCGGCAGGTCGCGGTTTGCGGAATTCTCAGATTGCTGATGTAAGACGACTCCGCAAATGCTTCTCGACCGCCGCGAGTGAATCGAACTTACCCTGCGCCAATTTCTCCACTGGCTCGGACGGCTGCTTCAGATCTGGCACAACGTAAACCTGCATCCCGGCCCGGTGCGCCGCGATGATTCCGGCCTCGGAATCTTCCAGCACGAGGCACTGCGACGGATCGGTTGCCAGCCTCTCGGCGGTCAGCAGAAAGAGGTCGGGAGACGGCTTCCCGTTCTTAACCTCGTCTCCGGTAGCCAATACGTGGAACCGCTCCAGCAAACTCAAGCCGGAGAGCTGCCTTTCGGCGATGTGTCTCTCGGTTGACGTCGCCACCGCTTTGGCGATTTGGTGCACATCGAGAAGCTCGACCAGTGCGTCGAGTCCTGGTTTCTTCGCGGGAAGCTTCTCCCCGAGCACTGAAGCCTCGCATCTTGCGCACGTTGCGCGGAATTCGCTCAATGGAAAACCCGGACCGAAAGCTCCGAGGAGGATATTCTCGCCATCCGCGCGAGTCCGGCCGATCAGATCGAAGTACAGTTCTTCGGAAATGGGATACCCGCACTCGACTGCGGCGCGCTGCCACGCGATCTTGTACAGCGGCTCAGTGTCGAGCATCAGGCCGTCCATATCGAAAATGACGGCGTGGATCGACACAGGATTCAGTGTGCCACGGAAGCTCTGCGGGGCCCAGAGCTTTCGGGATGGCGCGAACACGATCCCCGGGTCGAGTCCTGCGGACATCAGCGCCAATACGAAAAGGTTCGTTGACTTACGAACGCGTTCGTATCATAATGGTCCTGAGATGGCCAAACTTCCGAAACCCACGGACGCCGAATTGGCGATTCTCCGGGTGTTATGGCAGCGGGGACCCAGCACGGTGCGGCAAGTTCACGACGCACTGAACGCGACGAAGAAAACGGGATACACAACGGTTCTGAAGTTCCTGCAAATCATGCATGAAAAGGGGCTGGTGACCCGGGATGAGGCCCCTTACGCGCACGTCTATCAGGCGCGCCAGCCCCGGGAGGAGGCGCAACGAACCCTGGTGCAGGACCTGCTCAACCGCGCGTTTGAAGGCTCCATGAGCGGGTTGGTCTTGCAGGCTTTGTCGTCGAGGAAGGCCAGTAAGGAGGAGCTGTCGCAGATTCGAAAAATCCTACGAGATTATGAGCGAGGTGTGAAATGAATCTGGAAACGTTACTAGCCCAGCCCGCTGTGCAAGCCCTGGGCCACGCTCTGCTTCATTTCTTATGGCAAGGCTCGCTGCTGGCCTCGTTGCTATGGGTAGTCAGGACGATCGCGCCGGCGTCAGCGGCTCGCGTTCGTTACGCGGCGGCCGGCCTCATCCTCACGGCAATGCCTCTTGTGTTGATGGTGACGATCGCGACCGATCTACCGGCGGGTTCCTGGAACACGAAGCAGGTAACTCGACCCTTCGCGCAGGCGCCGGCCGGCGCGCCGCCGAAAGAAGCCGTCCTTTATGCCCCAACCGCGAGCAGGCCGCGGGCTGGAGTTTCGGGATGGGCCGTGTGTGTCTGGATTACCGGAGTGCTCGTGCTGTCGCTGAATTGGCCCATATCCGGCGGCACGATTATCTCGTGAACCTGTTTCAAACGGCGATCGAAACGGCGCTGTTCTACCATCCCGCCGTGTGGTGGGTAGGAAAGCAGATGCGGCTGGAACGGGAGCATTGCTGCGACGACATGGCGGTCGAAATCTGCGGAAGCGTGCTCGAATACGCCGGTGCATTGGCTGAGATGGAGGAGATCCGCGGCCGGAACATGGAGCCTGCGATGGCGGCAAATGGAGGCGAGTTGGTGTGCCGCATCCGCCGCCTGCTCGGCCAGCCGGAGCCCCCTTCGCAATCGGCGACGCTCGCGGTGGTGTTGGCGCTGCTCATCGCTGGTGCGTCCACGGTCATTTCCCTAAGGGCTGCCCCGCAAGAAGCGCAACCAGCGTTCGACGTAGCCTCGATCAGGCTGGCCCAGCCGGGTACGCCACCCTCGTTCGGAGTTGGTAACGGCGGAGGGGGTGGGGCGAACGTAACTCTGAAGACGCTAATTGCCTTCGCGTACCAGCTTCAGGAGTACCGCATACTCGGCGGGCCAGGATGGATTAGTTCCGACCGTTTCAACGTCGAGGCGAGAGCGGCGGACCCGACGACCCCTCCCGAGCAACTGAAACTGATGTTGCGGTCCCTGTTTGCGGATCGATTCAAGCTCTCGGTTCGCCGCGAAATCAAGGAATCGAATGTCTACAATCTCGTCGTGGCAAAAGGCGGGCCCAAGATCAAGCTGTCTGCGGATCAAACCCCGACGGATATTAATGGACCGGCCCCTCCAGGCGCGGGTCCCAATCATGGAGCCATAAGGCTTGGCGCCGGTAGCATGATCGGCAATGCCACTCCGCTTTCCCGACTTGCCAATCTGCTCTCGCAGCGGCTTGATCGTATTGTTATCGATAAGACCAATCTCACCGGCCGTTTCGACATCACGCTGCATTGGACTCCCGACGTGGGGGAGAACCCGTTGTCGCCGACCGGAGAGCCGTTACCGGCAGAGCCAGGAGACGCCCCGTCGGTCTTTGTCGCCATTCAGGAGCAACTCGGCCTGAAATTGGAGGCGGCCAAAGGGCCGGTTGAATTTCTCGTCATTGATCATGTGGAGAAGCCCTCGGAGAACTGAGCGCGCTATAGCCACGAGTTGAGATAGATTGGAGTCGTAAATGGCTGTCGCAACCGATGTGGAAATCGATCTTGCCCAGGTGCTGCCCGCAACCTTCACCAAAAAGGGGTTGACCGAGGCGGAACACTTCGCCTTACCACTGCAATAGAACCAGCTCTGAGCAGAAGCCCGGGCCCATGGCGGCGAGCACGCTCCAGGTTCCGGACGCGGGACGGCGGCGGTTCATGATCTCTTCCAACACCAGCAGCACGGAAGCCGAAGAAAGATTACCCGTGCGGCGCAGAGTGTCCCAGGAGGCCTGGGTCTGCGATTCGTCTAAGCCCAGAGCCTCTTCGCTGGCGCGCAGGACTTTGGGTCCGCCGGTGTGGAGCACCCAGCAGCCGATATCGCCACGCACAAGCCCATGATCGGAGAGAAATCCGTCCACGTCGCGCCCCAGATGTTCGCGAATGACATCGGGGACGTCGGGAGAGAGCACGATTCGGAAACCGCGCTCGGAGATGGCCCAGCCCATCACGTCTTCGGTATGGGGATAGAAAGAGGAGCGCGTATCGATGATCCGCGGTCCCGCGGCGTCGACCTCGCTGCCGGCGACCGCCACAGCCGCAGCGCCGTCTGCGAACAGCGCGGACGAAATCTGGTTGGCGACGGAGAGATCGTCGCGCTGCAGCGTCAAGGAGCATAATTCCACGGAGAGCACAATCGCGATCTGATCGGGATAGGCGCGGACGTAATCGGCGGCTCGCGAAATGCCCGCCGCGCCGCCCACGCAGCCCCATCCGAAAATCGGCGTGCGGCGCACATTCAGCGGCAGCCCCAAACGGTTGATCAGCAGCGCGTCGATCGACGGGCTCGCGATTCCGGTGACGGAAACGAAGAAGAAGGCGCCGATGCTTGCGCTTTCGCTGCCCGCTCTCGCTAAAACGCGGCAAATGGCCGTCGATCCCAGATCCACGGCCGTTCGAATCCAAAAGTCGTTCGCCTGACCCCAGGTGTCCATGGCCAGGTAAGATTCGATGGGCTGCACCAGGTATCTTCCTTCCACTTGTGCATTAGCCCACAACCGGTCGAGCATGCGCGGGTTTTCCAGGCGCGGTCCCCAATAAGACTTGAACGCTTCGAGCAGAACGGATTGCGGATAGAAATACGGCGGAAGGGCGCTGGCAGCGCCGGCGATTCTCATACTTGACTCATACTTGTCGGGGGGGCGGAGAATCCCTACTCATTGGACTTTGGCAAGTTCTTCTTGAAAAAGCCGGTTGAGAGGAAAATGCTCGGCGAGCCACGCCAGTTGAGCTCGTGCGGCGCCGCGATCTTTGTCGCGCAGTGCGGCCACCGCCAGCAGCAGCTTGGCGAAGGGCGCGAGAAGGCGTCCTTTTTCCGCCGTCAGCCGCAGTTTTTCGATTCCTTCCTGCCTATCGGTTTCGGAGCCCGAGACGTGCAAGACCCAGCGGATGGGAGCCGGTTTCAGACTCAACAAATAGTTTTCGATCCCCCCAGCGAGATTCGCGTCGTAAAAATCTGGATACGCGGCCAGCAGGCGCTCTGCCGCGGCGCGGGCTTGCTTGGTTTCAGTGAGCGCCGCCGTGTAGCGTTTCTCGATCAGCCCCGCGTAATCGGAGCGAAGCCCGTGCTCCACCACTTGCGCGAACAGGGAGTTGGAATCGGCGTCCTGCGCCGAGAGGCGGCTGGCTTGGTCGAGAGCGGTGTCCATCGCCGCTTTCACCGCCGGATCCGGCGCGAGCTTGTTCCCACGCACGAAATTCTTGTCTTCGGCGAAGAACTCGGACTGGAGAATGTGCAGCCGATCAAATTCCGAGAACAAGTAGGCGGCTGCGTCGGAGGCCGGTCCCAGCGGGTCCGCGGGATTCGCCATTTCCCATTGGTGAAAAGTGCGGTGCGCATCTTCGAACTGGAGATTGTACATCTGGCGGTAGCCTACCTCCAGAGCCCCGTATGAAGAGAGGACGTTATTGGATTGAACGTCGGCACCGGCGCAGAAGGCGGCGCAAAAACCCGCCGCTAAAAAAAACTTCATACTTGCCTACCAACCTAGCAGATGCGCCCAGCGCGGCCACTGGGTACAGGCTGCACAAAGACAAGCCTGTGCGGGTCATCGAGGTCATGAAGATGGGACGGAGGGCGGGCTTCCGCCCGCGCGAGGCTTTAGCCTCGCTTCCCCGCCAGCGGGACTGAAGTCCCGCGCGGACTAAAGTCCGCCCTCCGGAAGCGTCTACTTTGTTGGCAGTACGATCGTAAAGCACGAACCCTTTCCCAGTTGGCTCGCGACGTCGATTCTCCCGCCATGCCGCGCGACGATCTGTTGGACAATGGACAAACCGATTCCCGTGCCCGCTTCGCCGGAAGCCTCGGCGCGCCTGGTGCGGTAGAACTTCTTGAAAATATCTTTGAGTTCTCTGGCGTCCATGCCCATGCCCTGATCGCGCACCGCCAGACACAGGTCGCCGTCCCTCAGTTGCGAAAAAACGTGAACAATAGTCCCGGCCGGCGAATATTTCACCGCATTCGTGAGCAGGTTGTAAAACGCATACTCCATCAGCTCCCGATCACCCAGAATAGACCCTACGATTTCGGAATCCAGGGCAATCTCGATCTTTTTGCGCTCCGCCAAAGGCGCCGCGCGCGTCACGCAGGCGTTCACGATTTCCGCCGCCGGGAACAGCTCGCGCTTCAACTCCATTTCCCCCTCGGCCAACCGCTCCACGTCCAGAAACGTTTGAATGATCCGCCCCAGGCGTTTGGATTCGGAATTGATCATTTCGCTCAATTGATTCCGTTTGGCGTCCGGAAGGTTATAACGGGTCATGATTTCGCTCGATCCCTGGATAGCCGTGAGCGGCGTGCGCATTTCATGCGCGGCCCAGTGGATAGCTTGCTGGTAGCGGGAGCGCTCGGATTCGGAGTGCTTCAACTGGCGGCGCAGGAAAAAGTGGCGATAGGTGGCCGCTCCCGCTGAGCAGAGCCACGCGGTGGCCACAGGAGCGAAATACGGCAGCACCACACTGTGCCGGAAAAAGAGCGCGGGAAGATAGGCATGCGTGAAAATCAACAAGAGCGCGGCCAACGCGTAGGCGGCCCAGCCGGAGAGCAGCCCAAAGATCAACCCGGCGAAGAGGGCGATTCCCGCGCAAACTAGCAGCAACGTGCTATCGCGGGCGGCAGTGAGAAACTCGCCGTGCCTCAGAGTTTCAAAGGCTTGCGCATGGGCTTCCACGCCGGACACGGTCGCCCCGTAGGGATTCACCACTCGATCGCGAGTCGCGGATTGATCCGTGACGCCGAAGAATACCGTCTTGCCTCGAATCCGATCGCGATTCGCCTCCACCTCGCTCACCGGAATCACCGGGATTCGGCCCTCGGGCAAATAGCGAACCCATAATGTACGCCCCGAACTCGAATGCGGCGAGCGGGGAGCGGGGACAATGGCGCCGCCCAACTCCAGATCTTCCGGAGTTTCAATGATCGGCTGGCTGCGGACGACGCTCAGGGCAACCAGGGAGAGCGCCCACCGACGCGCGCCGGGAACGGTCACTTCCAGCGGGATCTGCCGGGTCACGCCGTCTTCGCGGCTCTCGGATAGCTCAACGTGCCCGGGTTCAGCGGCGGCCCATTTTTGAAAGCGCGTGAGGGGATTCTCCCAATCTTTGGTGGCCGGATCCAGATGGCAAGAAAGAATCAGACGCGGGATCGTCCGCAGCGACGCTTCCAGTTGCGCGTCGCTCGCTGGAAGGGTAGCGTCGGCGAGAATCACGTCGATGGCGACAGCAGCGGGTTGTGCGCGGGCGATCTTGTCGAGCGCCGCGCTTTCGATTTCGCGCATGTTCGGAACACCGCCGTGCTCGCGAAACTCCCGCTCGTCGATCCCCACGATCACCGATTGCGGCGTCCAGTCAGGTGGGAAGCGCAAGCTCAGTTCATCGTAGGCGTAATTGTCAATTCGCCGCGCGGGGTCCAACAATCCCAGGGCCAAGCCCAGCGCGCCGCAAAAGGCGACAACCGCCGCGTAGCGCCACCAACTTGTCTGGACCTTCTTATTTGCCAACCAACTTATCTATTCCCCATCAACTTCTCGATATCGGCGGGTTCGCGTGGAAGCGCGCCGCTCAGGTTCCTGGCTCCATCCTGCGTTACCAGCAGTGTGTCTTCAATGCGAATTCCGATCTTCTCTTCCGGAATGTAGACTCCCGGCTCGATGGTGATCACCATACCGGCTTCCAGGGGCTTGTTCAAATCGCCGGGATCATGCACATCCAAACCGACGAAATGTCCTAGGCCGTGAGTAAAGTACTTGCCGAGGGAATCGCCGTGCAGGTCCTTGCCGTGGCTGTCGATATAGCGAGAGGCGATCTGCTGCAGGGAGCCTCCGGGTCCATTCATTCGCGCGCCCGGTTTCACCGCGGCGATCGCGGCCTTTTGAGCGCCCAGCACGATCTCGTAAATCTCGCGCTGCCGGGGAGTGAATTGGCCCGATGCGGGTACCGTCCGCGTGACGTCGGCGGCATAATCGGAGCATTCCGCGCCCACGTCCATCAGCACTACCTCGCCGCGATCGACGCGCGCGCGGTTCGCCATATAATGCAGGATCACGCTGTTCGCGCCGCTGCCGACGATGGGCGCGTAAGCGCTGCGCTCGCAGCCGAGGTCGAAATAGACGTTGGTCATCGCCGCTGCGATCTCGTATTCGTGAAGTCCGGGCTTCACCATTTTCCAAGCGGCGAGATGGGCCGAAACGGTCGCTTCGACGGATTTCTCGATCAACCCGATTTCGGCCGCCGATTTCACCACGCGCAGGCGCGCGACTTCCGGCGCCACTGCGGACAGATCATGCAACGCCGCGAGCGTTTTCAGCTTTTGAGCCCGGGCATCGCTCGAATCCAGATAGACGCGATGCGCCGATTCGGTGAGCCGCAGAAACGTCGCTTCGATCGCTGCGCTTGGCAAGACTTTGTCGAACCCGGTTTTCTCCACTGCGTCCGGATCTTCGGCCGAGGTTTTCCGCCCGGTGAAGGTCTCTTCCCGGAGGTTGCGCGGCGGAAGGAATAGAATTTCTTCCCGCGGCGTGATGATCATTGCGGCGCCGGGTTCCCGCCAGCCTGAAAGATAGAGGAAATTCGGTTCCTGGAAGAAGGCGTAATGCAAATCCGAGGATTCTTCGGCGCCGAAGAGAACCATCGCGCCATTCAGCGATTTTCGCAGCTCCGCACGCCGGGATTGGTATTCGGCTTTGGGGATGCCGTCGGCCCAAAGAACCGCGGCACAAGAACAGAGCGCTAAAAACCGAATGCTAACGCGCGCGGCTCCGAAGCGTTGTTTCTGAGCCGCGACCGCGAGAGACCGGTCGTCGAAACTTAACTCCGACACCACACTGGAGCGTGTCCTACTGCTTCTTCTTAGTCGCAGGGGCTTTCTTCGTGGCGGGGGCGTTCTTGCCGGTCCAGCCGACTAGCGCGTCCTTCTCCACCGCGAATGTGATCATGAAGGGCTCTTTGGTGAAACTCTTGGCCGTTCCGTCGAACTCCAATTCCTCGCCAGCGTCCATCTTTCCCGGGAGGGCAGCCTCAAACGTCAGCTTCGCATCGGCCACGCCCGCGTGTTCGATCGCCAGATCGATTTCCTTGGGCCGATTCGCCGGGGTCATGGAGACGATCTTGCCCTTGAACTTCATGACACCATTCGCGCCGCCCGGCAGCGCGGCATCCTTCACGTTCATCTCGAAGAACATTTCGCCATCGTCCTTAATGAGGTTTTCCTTCAGCGTCTTAACCCACAGGGTCAACATTGGGTTCTTGGCGGCCTCCTCGGCTTCCTTGGCAGCCTGCTCCGTCGCGAGATCGGCGGTGCTCTTGATCTTAAAATCGGCCGGAGGCGCGCCATTGGTCTTGGCCAGGGCGAGGACTTGATCCAATCCTTGGGCGGAGCCGTGATATTGCGGATAAACCTTGGCGAGGTAGGTCTTGATATTGTTGCGATCCTGGGAGGGCAAGGCCCCCGGGCCGTCATACGCCGCGGCGCGCGCGTAATAGAACAGCGCGACGGGCTGCTCCTCGGGCTTCTGCTTCGCCTGCGCGAGAATGGTGCCCGCCAGATCGTACGCCACCGATGTTTGCGTGGGGTCCTTTTGAAGCAGTTTGGTCAGTTGCTCCTCGGCGGCGGCGTTGTCCTTGCTCTGATCCTTGTGCGTATCGATCACCCATTTTATCGTTTGGATCGCGAACGGTCTCGATCCGGCCTTGGCCTGCGCCCACTGAGCGTCCGTCGCGCCTTCCGGCTTATTCGCTGCGGCGTAAACGTCATCCAGGTGATCGTAGAGATAGTTCGCGGTTTTTTCCGCGAGATCCAGATCCGCCGCCGCGGGCGGCTTGAGCGTTTGCACCGCCGCGAGAATCGCGGAAATCGCGTGGAAGTTGTTGGGCTTGTCCTGGAGAATCTCCTTTGACAGGTCGATGACCTGCCGCGCCTGATTGAGCTGCTGATACGTCGTCAGAATCATGTCGCGGCGGCCCTCGGCGAAGGCGCTATCGGGATACTGCTGCTTCCACTTCTCGAGCGTCGCCAGCCGCGAGGTGGCGTTGGTCTCCTTCTGCGCGGTCTCGTACAAATCGTACTCCGCCCGGTCTTTCCATTCCTGTTTCTTATCCTGCGCCTTATCCTGCGCCGCGAGAACAAGGGTCAGCGTGAAAGTTGTCAGCACGGTCGCTGCAACAACGAGAGTTTGTTTGGAGAACACCACGAACCTCCTGGCGGGATTGAATCGGCAAACCATAAACGCTTTTCTCCGAGGAGTATACCCGATACGGCCCATATTAGGCAAGGGGGGTTCGGCCGGACTCACCCAGGTACCTTAGACGCAGAATAGCATGCAACTGTTTCCCGGGGTACTAGTGAACCAGGTCCCCCAACTGCACGCGCGCGCCGGTTTTGGGGGCGGCGTATTTCACGATCACCGTTGTATACGTCGAGTCCATCCGTGCCGGTTCCACGCGGTATCGCACGCGATCCGACCACCACCACCGCAGCTTCGAGAGTGACCAGGGAAAGCGCGGCACGGTATCATACTGTAGTAGGATACTTATATGCCGCGCGGCAACCCATCACCGAAGCTTGCGATCACCGTAGACCCTGAGATTCACGAAAACATCCTTGCGGCCGCCGCCCTAGAGGGAGTAAGTGTCTCGGCCTGGATGACCGGTGCGGCGCGCGAAGCACTGCGGCGGCGGGCTGGTTTGGCGGCGGTCGGCCGGTGGGAAGAGCAGCACGGACGCTTCACCGCAGAAGAGATGAACGATGCTCGCTCTAGCGTGCGGGCGCAGCTCCGAAAGTCGCGAACAGTCCGGCGTCCGGCATGAACGCCGTCGTCTACGACGCCGCGGTTCTCGTAGCCGCCGATAGGAACGAGCGCCGGACGTGGGCTGAACACAAAGCCCGCTTGGAACTTGGCGTTGTTCCATTGGTTCCAGCGCCGGTAATCGCCCAGGTAAGCCGGTCGCCGCAACAAGCGCAGCTCCGGCGCTTCTTGGCTGGGTGCGTGGTCATTCCTCTTAATGAGAGCGAAGCGCACGAGGCGGGGCGGTTGCTCGGCATCACCAGAACGGCGGATGTAGTTGATGCCGTTGTGGTTACGACAGCCCTCCGCCAGCAAGCCATGATTCTTACAAGCGACCCGGACGACATAGAACGGCTTGTCAGGGCTTCCGGCCGTGAAGTCGCTGTCATCGCTGTCTGAGAATTTCGAAAGCCACCCTCGGGGATGCGCTGCCGGCAGATTCAGCTTGTCCCTCAAGACCTTACCTCAGCAAGTCTTCCAACTGCACCCGCGCGTCCGTTTTGCTGTGACGATATTTCACGATCACCGGGGTATACAGCGAAATCCCCCAATCCTTGCCGGCTCGCGCGGTTTTGCGCGCGATCCGGCCACCACCACCGCCGCTTCGGGGATTCCCCGTAGATCGCTCTCGGGCGGCAACGTGGACTTCGACGGCCACTGCGCCACGCGGGAGTCGGGCTGCGGGCGGGTTAGCTCCGATGGAACGTTTGTGTCGAGGAGGAAACGCCGGCTCATCCGAGATCAACAGGGGCGGTTGGGGGATTTATTGCGGCTGAAATCGAGGTTCAACCCGCGGAGAGGAGCAAAGACCTCAAGCAGACTCTTACGGCCTGCGGCGCGGCGGCGCTGGGCTGCAGGTGATCGGGGCCAACAAGCCATGATTCTTACAATCGCCCCGGACGACATAGTACGGCTTGTCAGGGCTTCTATTTAACGCGCACAACGCATTCGCTGTGCGCTTTAATTGGCTTTCGCACAATATAGAGACATCAGGGGGACAACTCAGCCTGCTTCCAGAAGGCCGTGATCTGGCCCGATTTCGAAACGCTACTGGATCGCCAGAGTTGCGGGCGGGCTGAGCACATCGCCGACCCCTAGTTATAGCCAAGAGTACTTGAAATCCTGAGTACGGGAGCTTTCAGCTTTCAGCGATCAGCGGTCAGCTTCTGAAGCAGCGCGGTCAGCATGCGTTTGAGTTCTGTTGCCCGCTGCGACAGCTCTGCGTGATCCTTGGGTTTGA
>DATDGT010000189.1:0-11021 GCA_036521975.1 Bryobacteraceae bacterium | reverse complement strand
AATTGGCCTCCGTATGACGGCAACTGGCCTCTGCCGCCGTCGCTGGCTCCGCCGGCTCCGCCCGCGGGACGATAGAGGGCGTGATGTCTTAGTGTGTATCGGAAGCGCTCCGGCGAAGACTTCCCGGGAGCAATGTTTAGGTTTAGGAGAATCGGCTGGCGCGTTCGCCGGGTCGCCGACTTCCGGGAGCTACTGGAGGGCGAGCGATGCGAAACGCTCCGATTGCCGAGTTGATAGACTCGGCCTATGCGTACCCTCACCTTCCTCTTAGCGACTGGTTTGGTTTACGCCCAGTCTGGCGACTGGCTGTTGACCACCACCGAGTTCGGTGCACCCCAGTACCAGCGTATCGACTTCAAATTCGACGGCGAAAAAATCACGGGCCGCGCCGGGACCCTAACCTATGAGGGAACGCTGCGTGATGGCCGGGTCGCATTCGAATCCAAACGCGCCGACGGTTCCACGATCACCAAGTACTCGGGAACTTTCACACCTGGTGAGATGCAGGGACAGGGAACCCGCACCGATTCAGCCGTCACTTTCACCGCGCGCCGCTTCAAGGATAAACCGGCGACACCCCAGACTCATCCCTTCACGCCCACGGTGTTCTACAACTACTTCAGCTCGACCATCCCGCCAGTATTGTCGATTTTCCCTGGCGATACCGTCGAATCCTGGAGCGTCGATGCCGGTGGCGTGGACGCGCAAGGTAAGCGACGCAGTCCGGGAGGCAACCCGCTCACCGGACCGTTTTATGTCGAAGGCGTCATGCCCGGCGATACTCTCGTCGTCCACTTCACGCGCATTCGCCTGTCTCGCGACTCCGCCCAAAGCGGCCAGCGCGTCACGCCTTCCGCGCTTAATCCCGGTTATTTCGCCCAGCAGCAGAACGTCCCGAACTTTGACAGCAACTGGGCACTTGACCGCCAAGTCGGGTTCGCGCAGTTGAGCAAACCCACTGATAAGCTCAAGGCCTATCGTGTTCCGCTGAAACCCATGCTCGGCTGCGTCGGCGTCGCTCCGCCCCAGGCACAATCGTACCGCTCCGGTTATCTGGGTACATACGGCGGCAACATGGATTACAACCAGTTGGTGGAAGGCACTACCGTGTACCTTCCGGTGTATCATCCCGGCGCGCTGCTGTTCGTGGGCGATGGTCATGCTGCACAGGGCGATGGCGAACTCACGGGTGACGCTTTGGAAACTTCCACGGAGTGGACCTTTACCATCGACGTTCTCCGCAACCGCAACATCGCCGGCCCGCGATTCGAAAACACCGAGTACTTCATGGCCTCCGGCATCTCCAACTCGCTGCCCGAAGCGCTCCAAGCTGCCACCACCAACCTTTCGCGCTGGCTTGAAGAAGAGTACAAGCTCAACGCCGCTGAAATCGGAGTGGTCCTCGGTACCGGCATGCGTTACGAAGTCGCCGAAGTCGTCGATCCGCAGGTTCACATCGTGGCCAAGATCGCCAAGAACCTGCTCGCGCCGATTCCCAAGTAGATGATGCTCCTCGGTGTCGTGTAACCATCAGCGCCGCGCTGGCCCACTCTGCTCGAACGACAGGTTCTGCGAGAAAAACGGGAGGATCTTCTGTTCAAACTGCGGTACGACGTGGCTGCCGTGATCGCCGTCCCGCACGCTGAACACATGCGGAACGCCTAGCTGCTTTAGCCGGGCATCAAATTGCTGGATGCTGGATAACAGCGTGTCCTCCCTGCCGACGTCGATGACGACAGCCTTATACTTTCTGAGATTCGGCGCGTACTGGGACACCATGGCGAGGGGCGAATTCGCTCCGTATCTCGCCGCGACCTCCGGGACAACTGCCCCGTTCCTGGTCGGGAGATCGAGGAAAAACGGTGGATTATCGGGATTGGGCGACCAGGCGGCCGCGCTCGCAAACCCAACGAGGATCCCGCGGTCGCCCTTGCGAGCTTGCTCGACGGTCTTGATGGCTTCGAGCGGTGAGGGTTGCCCGCCTCGGCCCGCACTTGGATTCCCCTGGTTCAAACAGCAAGGGGCCATTGCCCACATGGCCGAGTACACGTCCGGCCGTTTCATTCCGATCCGCACGGCGCCATACCCGCCCATAGATTGACCAGACAGTCCGCGCCCGTCCCGATTGGCAATGGTGCGGTAGTTCTTGTCCATGTATGCAACGAGGTCATCCGCAATGTAGTCCTCCCAGTTGCCAGTGGTCGGCGAGTTGGAATACATGCACCCGCCGTATGCGTTCATGCAGTTCGGGACAACGATGATCATCTCCCGCGCCGCGCCGCCGGCGAAGGCACGCTCGATCACGGTCGGCAGCAGACGCGGTCCCGAGCCACCGAGGTACTGCAGGTCCGTGCCGCCGTACCCGTGCAAGAAGTAGATGACCGGAAAACGACGCGCTAGATCCGTGAGGTAACTTGGAGGCAGATAGATCGAGACCTCGGGCGAATCTGACTCGCCCATCAGGTTTCCTTCCAACGATTTTCCATGAATCTTGATGCGCTCGATTTTTCCTCTGAGCGGGGGTGTCGGCCCTTGAGTCACGGATCCGGCCGATGCCGGCGTCGCGGTCTGACCGGCGGCGGGTCCCTGCGGGATCAGCACAGCAAAGACCCACACAGCAGTGGTCATGGCTGGTTGCAGAAGACGTATGCGTTTCATTCCCTGCCCTCCTTCGATTCGCTTCTATAGAAGCATACACCCGCTCTGGCTTAGTGGCCGAGATAACCCGGTCCGGGAAGTTGGATGTCGCACACTCCCGTCAATTTCAGCCGCAGGAATTCAAACGGGAAGTGGAGCCACAGAGAGAAAATCAATTCGTACTCGCGAACATTTTCGTCGAGATATGCTTTTTGCATGCAGGCGCAGCGGCACTTCTAATTGCTCGCCGGCCAGCAGAGCGCCGGTGGTCCAACGATTCGCATTTAGCGGACTCCCGATGGACTCCCGATGGGCTTGCCAACGGCGTCCCAAGGCGATAGTATTTGATCGTTGTAATATGCACGTCGATACGCCCCCGCGGAGCAGTTTTATGCTCGTTCTGTCGGCTCTTGTACTGTTGCCAACGGCCGCGCAAACAAATTTGCAAAAATCCGCTTCGCCTCAACGCACATTAATCGACCAATACTGCGTTACCTGCCACAACCAGCGCTTGCGGACCGCTGGACTCACCCTCGATACTGCGAACCTCGATAACATCAGCGGCGCCGCACAAATGTGGGAGAAAGTGCTGCTCAAACTGCGAACCGGCGCCATGCCACCCCCATCGATGCCTCGTCCGGATAAATCTGCGGTTGATGCTTTCGTCTCCGGGCTGGAAGTAGCCCTCGATCGCGCCTCCGCTGCGAGTCCGAACCCTGGCCGGGTCGCGGTGCATCGCTTGAACCAGACGGAGTACGCCAATGCCGTACGCGATCTCCTGGGGCTGGAAGTGGACGGCCGTTCGCTTGTCCTGGGCGACGATTCCGACGAGCAGGGGTTCGACAATATCGCGGGCGTGCTCTCGCTTTCACCGGCGCTGCTCGAGCGGTATCTATCGGCGGCGCGAAACATCAGCCGTCAGGCGGTTGGCGATCCGAACATCGTTCCGGCATTCGCGATCTATGATGTCCCCAAGATGTTGGTTCAAGACGACCGGGACAGCGATGATCTACCGTTCGGCACGCGCGGGGGCATCGCGATTCACCACAGGTTTCCGCTCGACGCCGAATACGTGGTCAAGATCCGCCTCCGCAGACAACTTTACGATTACATTATCGGGCTCGGACATCCGCACCAATTGGAGGTGCGCCTGGATGGAAGACTGATTCGGACGTTCACCGTTGGGGGAGAAGCGAAAGGTAAGCCGGCTCCCGCGAGCTTCGTGGGCCAAATTTTCGGAGATCCCGAATGGGAGCAGTACATGCACTCGGCCGATGCCGGTTTGGACATCCGGTTTCCCGCGCAAGCCGGCCCGCGAGTGGTGGCCGTTGCGTTCAGGAAGGATACGGCCGAGCCGGAAGCCGTGCCGCAGCCGACGGGCGGCCGCGCTGTAGCGATAAATGAGTTCTATGACGGCAACCCATCGGTAGACAGCGTCTCGATCGGTGGCCCTTATAACGTGGTTGGTTCCGGCGACACTCCCAGCCGCCGAAAAATTTTCGAGTGCGTTCCCAACGGCTCCTCCTCAGAGCAGCCCTGCGCCCGGAAGATTCTTTCGACGCTCGCGCGCCGCGCATACCGGAGGCCCGTTACAGAAGAAGACGTTCAAACGCTGCTCGACTTCTATAACGCCGGCCGCAAACGCGGGGGATTCGACGCCGGAATCGAGGCGGCGCTCGAACGGATCCTCGCTTCGCCGGACTTCATCTTCCGTCTTGAGACTGCTCCTGCCAATCTTTCCCCGGGCGCTGTTTATCGCTTAAGCGATGTAGAACTTGCCTCGCGATTGTCGTTTTTCCTGTGGAGCAGCATACCGGACGATCAGTTGCTCGACTTGGCCGCGCGCGGAAAACTCAAGGATCCGGCTGTTCTGGACCAGCAGGTCGCGCGGATGCTGGCGGATTCGCGCGCCCAAGCGCTGGTGGAGAATTTCGCCTCCCGGTGGTTGAACCTGTTCAAGCTTCGGGGCGCGGCTCCGGATCCGGACATTTTCCCCGATTTCGATGAGAATTTGCGCCAGGCGTTTCTGCAGGAAACCACCTTGTTCATCCAGAGCCAGCTACAGACGGATCGCAGCGTCGTCGATTTGCTGAGCGCAAATTACACCTTTGTCAATGAACGGCTGGCGCGCCATTATGGAATTCCGAATATATACGGTGAACGCTTCCGCCGGGTCGATTTCACTGACGGCCGGCGTGGAGGCTTGCTCGGACAGGGCAGCATCCTGACGGTGACCTCCTACGGCAATCGAACCTCGCCGGTGCTGCGCGGGAAGTGGCTGCTGGAAATGATCCTGGGCACGCCTCCTCCGCCTCCTCCGCCCGACGTGCCGCCGCTCAAAGAAAAAGGTGAGACAGATCATCCTTTATCGGTTCGCGAACGGTTGGAACAGCACCGGCAGAATCCCGCGTGCGCCACCTGCCACGTCCGGATGGATCCTCTGGGCTTCGCGCTGGAGAATTTCGACGCGATCGGAAAGTGGCGCAACCGCGAGGACGGCGTTCCGGTCGACAGTTCCGCGGCTTTGCCCGACGGCGCCAAGTTCGAAGGCGTGGCCGGATTGCGAAAGCTCCTGCTGAGCCATCGCGAGCAGTTCGTGAATACGTTTACCGAAAAGCTTTTGACCTACGCGCTGGGCAGGGAAGTCGAATTCTACGATCTTCCTGCAGTGCGGAAAATCACGAAGGATGCCGCTGCGAACGAATACCGGTGGTCATCTATTATTGTCGGGATTGTGAAGAGCGTTCCGTTCCAGATGAGTATTACCAAAACTCCAGAGGTTCAGCAGGCGCAGAGGTAACAAAAGACGTAACGTAAGAACCAATTCAGGAGATCCTCATGATTGTCACTAAGACCGCGATCAACCGCCGCGCCATGCTGCGCGGGTTGGGCGTGAGCGTGGCGTTGCCGCTGCTCGATGCCATGGTCCCCGCTTTAACTGCATTCCAGAAAACAGCAGGTAAGCCCGTCAATCGTTTCGGCGCGGTTTACGTGCCGAATGGGATGATGATCCGCCAATGGACCCCCGAGGCGGAAGGCAGCACGTTCGAATTCACGCCCATCATGAAGCCGCTGGAACCGTACCGCGACCGCCTCCTCGTGCTGAGCGGACTGAACAGCACGCCGCCGCCAAAACAGGGCGCGGTGGGGGTGCACGCCCGCGCGAGCACAAGGTTCCTGACGGATGTACCTCCGAAATCAACGAACGGCGGCGATCTGGAAGCCGGAATTTCGATGGACCAGATCGCGGCGAAGGAGCTGGGAAAGCTGACGCAGTTGGGATCGCTCGAGCTGGGGATCGAATCAACCGATTCCAGCGCCTCCTGCGATAACGGTTTTAATTGCGTCTACACCAGCACCATCTCCTGGCGCGGTCCGACGACGCCGCTGCCTACCGAGCACAATCCGCGCGAAGTTTTCGAGCGGATGTTTGGCGACGCGACCAGCACCGACCCAGCCACGCGGCTGGCGCGTATCCAACAGGAGCGCAGCATTCTGGATTCGGTCACCCACCGAATTGCGACGCTTGGAAAACAGGTCGGGCCCGGCGACCGCGCCAAACTCGACGAGTATTTCGAGGCGATCCGTGATGTCGAGCGCCGCATCCAGAACGCAGAGCAGCAAAGCTCCAGAGAACTTCCTGTTGTGGATCATCCTCCAGGCATTCCCGCCGCCTTCGAAGACCATGTCAAATTAATGTACGATTTGTATGCGCTTGCGTATCAGTGCGACATGACCCGGGTCATCACCCTCATGATCGCCCATGAGTTCAGCGGCCGGACGTACCCGGAAATCGGCGTCCCCGATGCGCATCATCCGATTTCGCACCACCAGAATGACCCCGCGAGACTCGCGAAGCTTGCGAAGATCAACACCTACCACACAACGCTGTTCGCTTACTTCCTGGACAAGCTGCGTTCCACCCCGGACGGCGATGGCTCCTTGCTGGATCACGCCATGATCGTCTACGGCGCCGGCATGAGCGATAGCAACGCCCATGACCCGAAGAATCTGCCTATCCTGCTGGCGGGCGGCGGAGCCGGACAGCTCAAGAGCGGCCGTCATCTGCGCTTCCCGAAAGACACTCCGCTGGCGAATCTGCATGTGACCTTGCTCGACAAGCTCGGCGTGCATATCGAAAAGCTCGGCGATAGCGCCGGGGAGCTGCCGGAGCTCTCCGCGGTTTAGACTCATATGCGCCAAACAATCAAACGTCTACTTATTTGCTTGTTGCCGCTGCCGTTAACAGGGCTGGCTGCTGTGGCCGGTCTGCGGCTGGTGCAAGCGGCGAAGAATCAGGATCGGGACGCCGTTCGCGCGCTGTTACAGCAGAATGTGGACGTGAATACGGCTTACGGTGACGGAACGACAGCATTGCATTGGGCCGCGTACTTCGATGACGCCGGAATCGCGGATCTGCTCATCCGCGGCGGCGCGGATGTGAACAAAGTGAATGACCTCGGGGTAACGGCGCTGGCTTTGACTACGTCCAGCGCCATGGCGGAGCAACTGCTGAAGGCCGGCGCAAATCCGAATATCGTCAGTTCGACGGGCGAATCTCCCTTGATGTCGGCCGCCCGCACGGGTGACGTTGAGATGGTGAAAGCGCTGCTGGGACACGGTGCTAATCCGAACGCAAAGGAAAACGTACGCGGCCAGACGGCGCTGATGTGGGCTGCGGCGCAAAACCATCCCGATGTAGTGCGTGTGCTGCTGGAGCACAGAGCGGATGTCCACGCACGCACTCTTACGGACTCTCAGCTTTTCTACACAGGCGAGGCCTCAGGGGCAGGGCGGAATGCCAGTGATTGGGTGATGCGAACCATCGATACGGGCGGGAGCACGCCATTAATGTTCGCCGCGCGTCAGGGCGACTTGGCTTCCGCACGGCTTCTGCTCGCCGCGGGTGCGAATCCGAACGAAACTAGAGCGGATGGGATGAGTCCGCTGGTCCTTGCGAGCTTCAGCGGGCATGGAGATTTTGCCGCATTCCTGTTGAGCAAGGATGCCAGTCCGAACGCCGCCGATGTGGGATATGCAGCTTTGCACACAGCCGTGCTGCGGGGTGATGTGGAATTGGTGAAGACGCTTTTGATGTACGGGGCGAATCCCAACGCCAGGATTACGAAGGGCAGTCCCATCACCCGCGAGGGTGAGGATTGGATCCTGCCGACGCCACTGGTCGGAGCGACGCCGTTTTTCCTCGCGGCCAAATTCCTGGAAATTGACGTCATGCGCGCGCTCGCGAAGGCCGGAGCCGATCCTCTGCTGGGTACCGCGGACGGTACGACGCCGCTCATGGCGGCCTCAGGAGTAGGTTGGGGCGGCGGCGTTGACAGGCGGGGGCGCGATACCAGTGGGAATGAGGCCACCATCAATGATTCGGATCGCGCTTTGGAGGCGGCGAAGCTGGTTCTGGATTTAGGCGCCAGCATCAATGCGGCGAACGAGGCCGGCGACACCGCACTGCATGGCGCCGCAGCGAAAGGGTACGACGCGATCGTTCAGGAACTGGCCGATAGGGGCGCGAGGCTTGACATCAAGAACAAACGCGGGCGAACGCCCTTAGGCGTGGCGAAAAAAAGCAGCGCGGACCTGCTGCGCAAGTTGGGTGCGAAAGAATAGTTCCGGCACCGCGAATTCGAAACCGCCAGTGGACTAAAGTCTCGGCTCAGCCGCGCACCGTGGAGAGGTGTTTAGAGCGCCCAGATGCTTGCTACTCGGCGGGATCTAAGTTGCCGGCGTGCTTCACGCCCGGATTCATTGTAACCACCTTCTGCGGATCTGACCCCGGAGGCAGCAGAACGCCGATCCAGCCGACCATCATTTCCTCCCAGCTCTGTTCGCCTCCGTAGACATCGCGGTTGGGATCGCGATTGTAGGGGTTGTTGGTGGAATTATCGTACCAGGCGTCCACGTGCAGCTTGCTTCCCTTAGGAATCCGCAAGGGCTTGGCGTAATCGTAGTAAAGCTGCCAGTTGAAATTGTAGTGTGGCTCGCTGAACACGATTTCCGACTTCCCGTTGGGATAGGTCAGTGTGTAGGTCATCGCTTTGCCACGCTCATGCATGTGGACGCTGACCAACGCGAGTTCGGTCTCGGTGTTGAACACAGCATCGGCGGGCGGCGCCTTCCAGTTTGGATCGCCGGCAGGGATGCGGAAAATGTCGCGGTTGTTCGTGCCTCCGGCCGGCTGCAGCGCCAGCATCTTCAGTTGCTTCGGGGGAGCCCCGGCCGCGAGCGTAAACCCGATCTTCGTCACATCCGTCACTGCCGTCCCGTTGGGCGAGTAATGCATTTGAACGACGATGTCCGTGTTTCCCGGCACCAGGTACGCGGAGCTGTAGTAGCGGTAGTCGATGGGCCCCGAGCCCACGCGATAGAATCCTTCGAAGCTCCCAGGCTCCGGAATGGCGGCCGCGGGGGCGGCACACAGTTTCGATTGATCCTGGCCGCAATAAGTCACTTTTCGAGCCTTGGGCTGGGGCGCCGTTTTGTAGCCGGCTTGATCGCGTTGCAGGTCACTCCATACCGGCACGTTGTATTGCACACCGCTTTTGTGCGGAATAAATCGCACGCCCGCGTGGTGGACTACGGCGGGCACACCCGGCCGGATCTCAATCGAGTTTACCCATGTATCCGTTTGAAACGGATTGGGGATGATTATGTCCGTCCATTCGACGAACCCGTCTTTCGGCACCGGAACCGCCGGCAGCGAAACGACGACATCGGGTTTCGATCTCCAGCCTTCCGGCCAGCGCACGGGCGAAGGCGCGTCCTTGGCGTCACCTTCGAGGGCTCCGTTGTCGGCCCACTCTACAATCGTGTTGATCTCGGCGGCGTTGAGCGATGGGTCGTTGGCGAACTGACCGTAGCGAGGATCGGCGCCCCAAGGCGGCATCTTGCGGGTCACAACCGCGGCCTTCATCGCCTTGGCCCAGGGTCGCGTTGATTGATAAGTGAGGAAGGACATGGGAGCGATTTCGCCAGGACGATGGCAGGTCTGGCAGTTTTTCTGCAGGATGGGCAGAACATCCTTGTGGAAGGTAACGGGCGTCGCGCCGCGCGCGAGGACGGCCATTGCTGCAGCCAATGTGGCGAACTTATCCATCGTTACAACCTCCTTCACGTATCGAGCATCATAGCCGACCCGCATTCCGAAGGCAATCCCCAAGCAACGAAGCCCCCAAGCAACGAAGCGATTCTGGGAAGTCCAGATCCGGCTGCAGGTGCTTTGGAGGAACTCTCGCCCGGATGAACCCACGCCGCAGGCCGGGTCCTATGCTCTTTAGAAGATCAGCTTCATAGCCACCTGCATGATTCGCGGATCAGGAGCGCTGGTGATCTGCCCGAAATTGCCGGACTCTGTGAAGGTCGTGTTCACCCCGAGCAAACCAGTGGTCAGCCCGGAAGACACTCCGGCGCGATAGCTGTTCGTCAAATTAAAGGCTTCGCCGCGGACCTCCAGGGTAAGCTTTCGCGCACGGCAAAGATTCGCGAAAGGGAGGTATCCAGTTGCCAGAATCCGGGGCCGATGACGTTGTATTTGCCCATGTTGCCCAAGGTCCCCAACGCGGGCAAGGCGAACGCGGCCGGATTGATCCAGCAGTTGGGACCCGGGTTGGCACAAAGCGGATCCGGCAGAATCTGATTGGGCCGTTGATTGGCAAGTGCTCCCGCCTTGCAAAAGTAATGATCATGAACAGTCCGCGCCAGATGTTTTGGGACCTCCAACTCGCTCTCGATAACGGCCTGGTAGATGATCATCTTGGCGGCGACAGTGGTTAATTCGGAACCACTGAATGCCAAGCTATTGAAAAATCGTCCTCCATTGCGAGGACCGGCGTAAAGTCGCCGCTGAACGCCATATTTGCGCACACGAATACGCGCAGTTATGCGCAGCACCGATTTATGCGCAGCAGAAGTGCAATCGTGATTCCGGCCACATTTCCTGTTCGATTGCGCATAATTCCGAGCCCTTTGCGCCACCGGATCATCTTATAAGCAGCTTCCCCCCGGAGACAAACATTCCCAGGCAACAGATTTATCGTTGGCTGGTCGCGTTGCGCGAACACATGCGGCAAGGCGATTTCAGCCGGTGGGCCATCAAGCAGTACACGGGTTATGGCCGCCATTTTCTTGAGCACATCGCAAGTCGAGGGATTCGGCTAAAGGCGGTCCGGCCTGAGGACGTTGAGGCGTACTTGCGTGCGCAGCGACAGGGCTATCGAAGACGACACGGGCGTTTCCCCTCGGATTACACAGAGTGGCGCTCGCGGTTTACGTCGTCGCTCCATATGCTGCTGCGGCTGGCACAAGGTACGTGGCCACCGCTGACCTCCTTGGAATCTCGCGTCCAGGCGTTCAAAGAGACGCTTCAGCAG
>DATDGT010000188.1:0-3793 GCA_036521975.1 Bryobacteraceae bacterium | reverse complement strand
CACCAAGTCCAACGACAATGAAGCACGCCCACAAGGTGCCGCTAGCAATTTGGCCTTTGCTGCTCAGCGGGGCAGTGAAGGCGGATTATGAAATAGTAACGACAACTCTATAACAGTTATTTTTGCGGCCGGACTTAGCGGCGGCGGAATCTCGAACCATATAACTATCGGTGGGAAACCCATTGATCGGGAGCAGACGGAGGTGATCCCGGTTTCGGCGGGCTATTTCGAGACCATGCGAACGCCGGTCCTGCTCGGACGTGAATTCACAATCCGCGACGATGCGAGCGCACCGAAAGTCGCCATTGTGAATCAAGCTTTCGCGGCGCGATATTTGTCGGACGGACATCCGCTCGGCCGGCGTCTGGGCGTGGGTTCGGTTAGCTCCGGCGGCTCCGAATTTGAAATTGTCGGTGTAGTCCGTGATTCGATCTACGAGAGCTTACGCGAGGCCCCGCCGCCAACGGTCTTCGTTCCGATGGTTCAGCGGATCGGGCGGAGCGAGGCTGTTTATGAAGTTCGCGCCAGCGGATCTCTCCCGCAGGTCGCCTCCGCTCTGCGAACGAGCCTCCAACCTATGCTGCCGGGCGCGCCCGTGGAAATCCATACATTCGACGCACAGGTGGAGCAGATGCTGGTGGAAGAGCGCCTCATGGCGACTCTCGCGGCGAGCTTCGGATTCCTCGGGCTTGTGCTGGCCGTAATCGGGCTCTATGGCTTGCTGGCGTACACGGTCGCGAGGAGAACCAGCGAGATCGGCATACGCATGGCTCTTGGCGCCGACCGGCGCCGGGTGGTTGCGATGGTGTTGAGGGAAGCCGCGGCGCTGGTGCTGGCCGGTCTGGCAATCGGCGTACCCCCCGCTTTCGCTCTCACGCGGCTGGCGCAATCGCTTCTCTTCGGCCTGACCGCGCGCGACCCGGCGACGTTCTTCGGGGCTGCGATTGTCCTGGCCGCAGCGGCGTTGCTCGCGGGCTTCTGGCCCGCCCGGCGGGCATCGAAAGTCGACCCAATGACCGCGTTGAGGTGCGAATGATGTGGTGGCAAAAGAAACGCGAACAAGAACTCGACCGGGAGTTGCGCGACCATCTGGATCTGGAAGCCGAGGAACAGCAAGGTCGCCGCCCAATCGGAAATGTGACGCTCGGCAATGTCACGCTCGTTAAGGAAAACGTGCGCGAGGCGTGGGGCTGGATGTGGCTCGACCGGCTCGCGCAAGATCTGCGCTACACGGCTCGAGTCCTCCGGCGCAGCCCCGGATTTACGGCCGTGGCCGTGCTCTCGCTCGCGATCGGCATCGGCGCGAACACGGCCCTGTTCAGCGCGCTGGATGCAGTGTTGTGGAAGTCCGTGCCCGTGAGCGATCCACGCGCGCTCCGGATTCTGACATGGATCAGAACGGACAAGGCCCCGATACACTCGCACTCCGGTTACACCGAAAGCGATCGTAAGACCGGCCAACGCATCAGCGGCTCTTTCTCTTATTCGACGTATCGCGCTTTCCGGGACAGCGTCTCCCAGCTTGCGGACGTGGTGGCATTCGCGCGCAATCAATTCACCATCACCGCCGCGGGAGCCGGCGAATACGCCGACGGCCAATTCGTCTCCGGGAATTACTTCACGAGTCTGGGCGTACGCGCCAGCGCAGGACGCGCGTTGGTTCCGGACGACGACGGACCCGGGAAGCCTCCTGTTATCGTGCTCACCTATCGCTATTGGGAGAAGCGGTTCGGCCTGGATCCACGAGTCATCGGAAGCAGAGTCGTGGTCAATCAAACCAGCGCCACCATTATCGGCGTAGCGGCGCCCACCTTCCAAGGTCTTTTCCCCGGTTACGCTGTCGATCTGTTTGTTCCCATCTCGATGGTTCCGGTTGTAGGTCCGCGCTGGTTCTCGCTCAGCGACCCCTATAACTGGTGGGTACAGGTGTTCGCGCGACTTCGGCCAGGCGCAACCGATGCTTCGGCGGCCGCGGCGGCGGAAGGCGTGCTCGCGAGGGAAATCGAAGGTTATGCGGGCTCTCCCGGCACGAATGTCGAAGTTCCGCACGTGCTCCTCCAATCCGGGGCGCGAGGCGTTCCGCTGTTCGCGGGCAACCAGGAGCAATCGCTTTACACGCTCGCGGCGGTGGTAGCGGCAGTACTGTTTATCGCTTGTATCAACATGGCCAACCTGCTGCTCGCGCGATCCGAGGCGCGGCGGCGGGAAATCGCCGTCCGGCTTTCCATTGGCGCGGCCCGCGCCCGGGTGATCCGCCAATTGTTGACCGAGAGTCTAGCGCTTTCCGGCTTCGCCGCGGCCGCCGGTGCGCTTCTGGCGAAGCCTCTGCTTCAACTTGTGCTGCGGATGATGGCCGGAACCGGGAGTCTGAGCGTCGATGCCCGCGTGGACTCGCGTACGCTTTTGTTCACTTTATGCGCCTCTATTCTTACAGGCCTTCTTTTCGGCATCCTGCCGGCCTTTCGAGCCACTCGCGTGGACCTTACGCCGGCGCTAAAAGACGCCGGCGCGGCGTCTATGGGTGGCCGCTCGTCCCGCAAAATCGGCGGTCTTTTGGTTGCCGCTCAAGTCGCGTTCTCCATCGTTTTGCTCGCGGGCGCGGGATTGTTCGTGCGCACGCTGGTCAATCTCATGACAGTGGACATTGGCATCCGCTCCGATCATCTCTTGACTTTTCAGACCGACGCGAGCCAGATCGGATATCGCGGCCAGCGGCTTATGGATCTCTATACGGAGATGCGCGCCAGGCTGGAGGCCATCCCCGGCGTCGCCTCCGTGGGAATGTCGCACATCGGATTGCTGCAAGCGAGCGCCAGCAACACCGATTTCTACATCCCCGGGCGTCGAATCCAAAGCCAGCGATTCAGAACCCTTTACCTTCTTCTCTGTTCCGATTCTTTCCTTTCGACGATGCGCATTCCGGTCCTCGGCGGACGCGATTTGTCGGCCGCGGACGGCCCGGGCGCCCCCCATGTCGCGGTGGTGAACGAAACGTTTGTCCGCGAGTATCTGGCCGGAGAGAATCCGGTGGGCCAGACCATAGTCTTGGGTGACGTGAATAGACCTAAACCCGACGACGAGCAACTTACCGTCGTCGGGCTTGCGAAGGACGCGCACTATGCGCGCGTTCGCGACGCCGCTCCGCCAACTGCTTATCTTCCCTACAGGCAAGCGGGACACGAAGAACTTCAACAGATGACGTTCGCCATCCGGACCTATGTGCCGCCTCTCACCATCGCGAGCGCCACCCGAAAAACGGCCGCGCAAATCGATCCAAATCTCCCCATCGCCGAAACGCGCACCATGGACGACCAGGTCTCCGAATCCATTCACACCGAGCGCCTCATCGCCGCGTTGGTGAGCGGATTCGGAATCGCCGCCGCGCTGCTCGCGGCCATCGGGCTTTTTGGGGTGATGGCCTATGCGGTGGCGCGGCGAAACCGCGAAATCGGGATTCGCCTGGCGCTGGGCGCTACCAAGGGACGCGTCCGCTGGATGATGCTGCGCGAGAGCGTCGCGACTGTGCTGGCCGGGCTGGCGGCGGGGCTGCCCTCAGCGTTGGGGCTGTCGCGGCTGGTGGAGAAGATGTTATACGGTATCCGCCCGCACGACGCCTGGAGCTTCATCGCCGCCGCGCTGTTGATGATTTTGGGTAACAGTTCAGGTGGCCGGTCGATTTTTCTGGACAAATTGAGCGGAATAGTTTAACGTATGGTGGATGAGTGCGAGAGCGGCACGCCGCGTGGGGCCAAGACGGACGGCGGCAAGTCGTGATCGTCACTCCCACCTGCCC
>DATDGT010000187.1:0-53864 GCA_036521975.1 Bryobacteraceae bacterium | reverse complement strand
AGCAGCCCTCAAAAAACTCGGAAGGCACCTACTCGGCCACGGCCGACGCGTCGCATGTTTGCCTCGGCTCAACCCTGGCCGATGTGCAGCGTTTTCACTATGCGAGAAGCGCTCAAGCTGCTAATTTGGACGCGAGTGATTGCACAAGTTCAGCCACGGGAGCCTTGGCCAACTGGAACAACGGATACGCCCGGAAAACCTCCTGAGCTGCTGCTGCTGCTGCGGGCGTTACGGTCAACTTGAACCGGTGGCCACTTTATGCTTTCAACTTGAACCCGCGGTCACTTTATGCTTCACATCTGAAGACCGGTGGTGTTGTGGAGCTGAGAGCGCTAGCGTTTTCGGCCCTGTCTTCGGCCACTTTATGCTTCTGAACGTGGTCAGGATATGGTCAAAGTAACACATGTGCGCCGGAAAGCCAAGGGCTTGAAGGAGGCGCCACACGAAGAACTTTTCCTCGGGCTATACGCGTGTCCCCTGCATCCTTCCCGCCCCATTTAGACCGGCATCCCTGCGTGCGCAAAGGAAGGTCCAGGCTCAGCCTCCATTGCTCTGCCGCTACCCTCCAGCTATACCCTACCCCGAAAGCGGTTGAGCACCCGCCGGTCGCGCTTGGAGGGTTTGCCTTCTCGCATGGCTTCGACGGGCGGCATTGCTTTCCTCTCTTCCGCCAGCTTCATCCGCAACTGAAGACTCGTCTCGGTTTCCCGGTAGAGTGTATGCGCGATGGCCGCTGGACCGCGCATCTCGCTCAAACGCTCGACCTCCGCTTCAAAATCGCCGCTCTCATTCTTGACCCGTAGCAGGTCGCCGGTGTGGATCTCCCGCGAAGGCTTAACCGGGAGTCCCTGGCAGTGAATCCTGCCGAGCTCGCATGCGCGGCTAGCCAGGCTTCTCGTCTTGAAAAATCGCGCGGCCCAAAGCCACTTGTCAATTCGCATAGTGACCGCTCCCTCACGGCCGCGGCTCAGAAGCATTCGTTACTGAGCCGCGCGCGTCAGTAAACGGTTCTAAGCAGCGAGGAAAACACATCGGAAGGCAGATCGGAAAGCTTCGTGGCGGCTGCGTCGGCCCCGAGCGGCCGCGCGTTTCTACCGACGCCAATGCTCCGCATTTCAGCCCGCCGGGCCGCTTCCACGCCCGCTCGAGCATCTTCCACCACGATGCAGTCGCGCGGTTCTGCTTTGAGGCGCGAGGCGGCCACAAGGAACACCTGCGGGTCTGGTTTTCCTGCCTGGACATCCTCGGCCGATACGATCGCCTGAAAACGGCCGCGCAATCCAAGCGCGTCTAATATTGTTTCGACGTTAAGGCGGGGAGCCGAGGAAGCGATCGCTTGCAGCCAGCCTTGATCATGAAGCCGCTCCACCCACTCAGCCGCGCCAGGAAGGGGCGAGAGACCCTCCCGGCGCACGAGCTCGCGATATCGCGCTTCCTTTGCGTCCCCGATCCGTTGAATCGTCCCGGCAGGGGTGGCGTTGCCAAGCCACCGGCTAAGGATCGCGTCATTTCGCTGTCCGAAGCTGGAAAGGAAATCCTGGCGCGTGATAGAGATTCCCTCGCGATCCAGTGTTTCCTTCCACGCCCGCCAGTGGTATTCTTCCGAGTCGACGAGAGTTCCGTCTAAATCCCACAAAACCGCGCCGATAAACTTCGGCATCCCTACATTGTGACAAAACTGTCTCCCGAAACTCGCACACAACGCAATGGCCGCGCACGACGTGAATGGCAAACGGACCCTTCATTTACTTGATGTCTTGTTCATCGGATCCGGTCGAGTGGGTGAGCTGTCTTCCCGCAGGCTCAGAAAATACGCCCTGGCGGGTTTGAGCGCGTCGTGTTGGCCGACGGCAAGGAGTGCGCGTACGCAGGTACGGAGTCGGGCCATCCAGGAATAGGGAGGGTTCAGGACTCAGGGCTGGCTCGGGCGAGGTGTGTCCGCCAAAGCCTGACGCAGCCGGAGGACGCCCATAGGGAGCAGCTCTCTTTCGCCTGTCCTGAGCCCCCCAGGCCACCAGTTCCAATCGCCTGCAATCCGAAGAAGCGCCGGGCCGATCACCATGCGAACCAGCGTCGCGTCAATAAACACGGCTACTGCCAGTGTGAATCCGAGCATCTTAACCACCAGGAAGTTTCCGAAGGTGAAGCCCGCGAATACCACAATCATGATCGCGGCGGCGCTGGTAATCAGGCCTGCGGTTCTGGCTAGCCCCTCCGGGATCGCATCCATTTCACTCAGCCCGCTCCTCCTCCCTTCGAGGACTCGAGCGACCAAAAATACCTCGTAATCCATACTTAGTCCGAAGACGATGGCAAAGGCGACGATCGGCACGATGGGGAATATGCTGCCCGTTCCCTCTGGTAATCCCAGGAAGCTACTTCCGTGTCCATCTTGAAAGACTAAGACCAATGCTCCGAAGGAGGCCGCGACCGAAAGCAAGTTCAGAACGATGGCTTTCACGGCGGCGAAAAGCGAGCGGAACCCGACCAGAAGCGCCAGGAACGTCCCCCCTACCACCAGCGCCATTACTGAACCGAACCGGTCCAAGACAATCGTTTGATAATCGGCATTCAGCGCCGGGATACCTCCAATGCGAAGCTTGGAGCCAGGTATTCCGGTGAGAGCCGGCGCGCCGATCTTCCGCAGTTCCCGCACCCAGTCGACCTGACCGCTCAGCGAAACAGAAGCCGCGGGCAATACCTCAAGCAACGCCGCGCGTCCGTCCAGACTTAGGAACGTTCGACGCGTCTCACGCGAGAGGTTGAGGAGGGAAGACCGGTTTCCCTCCGCCATCGTTGTGATCGAAATCACACGGTCGGAACGAGGGTCGCTCGCAAGCCGCTTGGTGAGACGATCGACAGCATTCCACCCCGCGTCGGTTTGCGCGATGGAATCCGGAAGTTCCAGAATGACGCGCAAGGACTGAACAACGCCGGCCCGGTCCATTTGTTCAAGAGTGTGAAGGGCGTGAACCGATTCTGCCCCTGGCGGAAGCCAGTCTCCTCTGGGGACACTAGTATCGAGCCGAGCGGCCTGCGAAGCGAGCAGAAGCAAGGGGGCGCCTGCAAGAAAAATCGCAAGCCAGGGATGGGCGACAATCACTTTCCCCCATTTCCTCCAGCGTATTCCGGTGCGTACGGCCCGATGCGCATCCAAGCGCGCGGCAAAGGGCAACCTGCCGGCCTCAATCCGCGGACCGAGAAGTGCCAGCATTGCGGGAACAAGGGTATTTGCCAGCAATACACTGATTCCCGCCACGAGGAATCCCGCCACGCCGATGGAACGGACTTCGCTGATGGGAACTGTCAAGAGCGCTAGAAATCCGATGGCGACCGTCGAGGCTGAAATCAGGAGTGTATGACCGGCCTGCTTTGCCGCGATGACCGAAGCTCTGAGTCCGTTGTGCCCGGCGCAAATCGCTTCCCGGAAGCGGCTGACCATAAGCAGCGCGTAGTCGATCCCTAATCCTAGCCCCAGCATCGTCGCCAACGTCTGTATCAGAATCGACAAGTGCCAACGCCGGGCCAGGAATCCAGCAATCGCCAGAGCGGTCGCGATGGCAAGCTGGCCCACGGCCAAGGGAATCAGGGCCGCCACCACGCTTCCGAAAGCCACCAGCAGAAGTGCCAGTGTCGCGGGAATCACGAGACTTTCGCCGTGTCGCACATCATCGGTGCTGGCTTTTCGAATATCGAAATTAAGTGGCGTCTCGCCGGTGAGTTCGATCTTCACCGCCGGATAACGGCTCCGCAACTGATTTTGCAGAGCGTTCGCCCGCTGGTGAATGGTGGGGACGAGCGACTCTACGGAACCGTCGGTTGACGCGAGCCCCACTAGAACAAAGGTTCCTCCTCCCTTGCCCAGGAAAATCGGATCGCGCAAATCGAGATAGGACACGATTCCGGACACGCCGGGTTCGTCTTTTAGCCCGTCCACAATAGTGGATAACGCTTGTTCGCCGTTTTCCGAATCGGCAGAAGGGAGTCCTTGAATCGCCAGGACCACGCGGTCAACGAACGGCGAACGAAAACGAGAGGCCAGCTCCTGCGCGACACTTTGCGCTTCGCTACCCTCGACGCGGGTTGCAGTCTCCAGATAGCGCTCGGCGTGAAAGGAAAATGGAAGAAGGGCAAGTACGGCGGCCAGGACTACCCCGGCCAGCCGGAAATGGCGCACATACACTAGATTCATTATGTCATGCAGGACCGAATCTGCGAAAATTGGTTGACGCTGGCTTCGGCTTAAGGAGGACCAATGCACAAACTCGCGTTGCTCGGGCTGGTTTCCGCCTTTCAATTGGGCGCCGCCGACCCCCGGATTGGGGCGTGGACGCTCATCTCCGCACAGTCGACTCTGGATCCGCCCAACAAACTTTCCATCACGGCACTACATGATGGAGTGCACGTGGTGATTTCAGGCGACACCCACCTGGATTTCACTGCGAAGTGGGATGGACATGAAACGGCCGTACCAGGCAACCCAGGGTTTAATCAAATTGAGCTGCGCAGAATCGATAAACATACAGCCGAGGTCAAAGAGAAGAAAGATGGAGCGGTCGTGTCGGTGGTGCGTGACAAACTCTCAAGCGATGGCGCCGAGCTAACGACCACCACTTCAGAGAAAGGCCGCGCGAACCGGATCACCGTGTGGACGCGGACTGGAGGCGCGAAGGCCGCCGATAATCTATTCGCCGGTGAGTGGACGCAGGATCTCAGTAAGACTCGTTTGCGGCAAGGTTTGGCGCTCAAGATCGAGGCAGACGGAACGGACGGGGTCCGTTTCTCGGGTGAGTACAGCTACGCCGCCCGTTTTGACGGGAAGCAATACAATGTGAAAAACTCCACCAACGATACCGTGACGCTCGAACTTGTGGATCCGCGCACAGTCGACGCGATCTACCGGCGAGACGATCAGGTTGCTCAAAGGGATCGCTGGGTAGTTTCCGACGATGGACAACAGATGACCGCCACCATAACAGGCACGTTGGAGACTGGTCAGCAATTGAAGGAGAACCTGGTATTTCGGAAGCAGTAATGTTCGCGAGACGCGCTACCAAGCTGCGACCGTTAGGGAGCGGTTTTACAATTCTCGCTAAATGCGCTACCGAGCCGCGACCGTTAGGGAGCGGTTTTACCATGAACCGCTAAAAACTAAGGGCAGGTGGCTAGAGCTTTGAACTCGCGAAACGCAACCGAGATGATCCCCTTGCGCTGCATGAATTTCAGGATGCCGTTGACGGTATCTTCGAGGGACGGGTCCGGCTTGCCCCATACCGAAGCATTCCGAGCGGCTTGATAACAGGAACTGTCGTAGCGTTTGAACTCCATCGCGGAGATGTTGTCTTCCGAGCCCACCAGAAAGTCCAGCAACGGAAAGAGCAGATCTTCCTTCCGGCATCTTCTGATCAGCTCGGGAACGAAGTCGGGAAGGCTAAACACCTCGAATTGCCGCCCGGTCGCTTTGGTAATCAGACCGGTAATATCCAGCATATTCGCGTAATCGTCCCTCGTAACATGATAGGTCTTATTAGCCGTGCCGGGCGTGGTGGAAATCGCAACGATATTGTTAGCGGTAATGTCGGCAGGGACAAAACTAACCTGGTTCAGAGCATTGACTCCAATGCCATGATTTACCATGAACGCCACTAAACGAACGGCTATATCAAAGTTATTACCTCCACCTGTAACGGAGGGGCTCACCAGAGCGGGCCGGAAAACCCGCGTGGAAAGCCCGCGGCTGCGCGCGTCTAGAACCAGTTGTTCCGCTACCCATTTAGACTGGCTGTATCCAAAATCGAGTAGCTCCATATCCTGGTTCATGTCGGTCTCATATAAAACTTTTTTTACCGCCCAGCCAAACACGAAGGTAGTCGAGACGTAATTGAAGCTCTTGGGCCGTCCTTCGAACGCCAATCTTAAGATCTCGTTCGTTCCCAGCACGTTAGCGTCACGCATCCGGTCGTAGTTGAGCAAGTAGTTCACGGTCGCGCCGTTATGGAACACCGTGTCGATCTCGCTCGCCAGGAAATCCCAGATGTCTTGCGTCAGGCCTAAGTGTGGTTGCCCGAGATCTCCGCACACGGGAACCACGCGAGCCTCGAAGATCTGCATCAGCCCGGACGCGCGAGGCCCCATCGATTCCATCGCTGCCCGGAGCCTTTGCTTGCCCAGATCCTCATCCGAAGACCTGACGAGAACGTAGATTTTCGCCCGCGTCTGTTCCAGCAGACTCTTGACGAGGAACGGTCCGATAAAGCCGGTACCACCGGTAAGCAGAACATGATCGAGGATCGGTATCTCGGGCACCAACTCTGGCGCCGGAGGCTCGAAGATGAGCTTCGTGTCGTTCCTCATCATCAGTTGTTCCGCCTCGCGCTGCTCTTCACGGAAAGTCGCGAGGGAATGCCGCAGCACAACCAGCGCTTCTTCGGGAGCACGCTCCAACTGTTCGGCCAGTCGAAACAGCTCGGCGACGCTGACACGCTGGATGAGACCGATATCTACCTGCCTCGCTAGCATATCGGCGTCTTTATCCTTTAAAAGCTCTTTGATCTCGTGCATGAACACCACCAGATCCAGGGAATCCAGCCCGGCTTCGACCAGGTTGTACGATTCCGTGCCGGTTAGGTTGTAACGAGCTTTCAATACGTCGAAAGGCGACTGGTGTTCGGAACCGGACGTTGCGGATGCGGCGTCCTTTTCGCGCGAGAATTCCGAGAGAACGGTAAATTGACCTTCCAGCCACATGTGCTTGGTTTTATGACGCATGATCTTGCCCGAGCTGGTTCTCGGTATCGCACGGGGTGCGATGAAGGAAATCAACGCCACTTCCACGTTAAGGTAATTCCGGACCGCGGCGGCAATCTTCAGCGGGTCCGGAAGCGCTTTAGGATTTTTCACTTCCGCAACCACCGCCAGCGCCGGCTCACTGTCCTCGTGAATCTGGAACGCGGCCACGCAATTGGTCCGGATCAGACCGGATGCTTTCTCCACCACCCCCTCGATATCCTGCGGGTAATAGTTTTGTCCGCGGAGGATAATCATGTCTTTGATTCGGCCGCAAACGAAGAGTGCGCCGTCGTGGAAGAACCCCATGTCGCCGGTCCGAAGGTAGCCATCGTCATAGGGGCTGTCGTCCACCAGCCGGGCATGAAACATCTTGAGCGTCAGTTCCGGGTTGCCCCAATAACCCATACACTTACTGCCTCCAGCGATCCAAATCTCGCCAATATGACCTGGCTCGAGAGCAATGTGTTTCTCCGGATCCACGATCTTTACCGTGAGGCCCGGTAGGGGAGTTCCACAACTCACAATCTGAGTGGCCGCGCCGACTTCGGAAACCTCCGTGGTCATGCGGGCCTTGCCGAGCGCGATGGCTTTCTTGTTGACGGAAATGATATCGCGGCCATCGAGCGAGACCGCCAGAGTATTTTCAGCCAGCCCGTACGCGACGGAAAAGCTCTCCGACTTAAGTCCGTAAGGCTGAAACGCCTGAAGAAACCGTGTGTAAGTTCCGGGATGGACAGGTTCCGCTGCAACCATCAGCAACCTGAGCGAGCTGAGATCGCAGGTTTCCAGACTTTCCTTCGACAGCCTCCCGGCGCGCAGGCAATAGTTGTACGCGAAGTTGGGCGCCGCCGAGGCGCTGGCGCCGTAAGTCTTTATCGCGTCGAACCACAGGGCGGGGCGCTGAATGAAATCCGTGGGAGCGAAGCCGTAGGTCGTACCGCCCGTAAGCGCGGGATAAAGATAGCACCCGATCAGCCCCATATCGTGATACTGCGGAAGCCAGGACACGACTACCGGCTCGGGATGGTCGATCACCAGCGGACAGTTATGCAGTATGTTTTCGTGCGTGACCATCACGCCTTTGGGATCTCTCGTCGACCCCGAGGTGTACTGGAGAAACAGGATCTTCGAGGCGCCGTTAAAGGTTTCGTCCGAAATCTTATCGACGAGGTCTTCCGTTACGATCCACGGAAGAGCGGAAATGTAGCCGGCGTCCACTCCGGAAGCCAAGACTCCGCTTCTGGCGAGATTGTTGTTCAGGGATCCGTGATAGTCTTTGTTCGTTAAAATACCGCTCGCTTGGCAATCCTTGGCGATGTGGACCATTTTGTACAGCGCGCCCTGGAAGCCATGAGAACTGGGGGGATAGACGGGAACGGGGATCAAGCCCGCGCGCACGCAGCCAAAAAAAGCGCAAATCATTTCGAGGCCGGGCGGGTAGGCCAGCAGAAGGCGGTCCTGCGCCGCGAAACGATGCTCTGTCCGCAAATGTCCGGCGATCACCTTCGTCCGGTGGAGAAACGACTCGTAGGAGTAGCCTTCGATCTGATTGCCGTTCAGGTCAATGTACGAGTAGAGAAGTTTGTGCGGGTGCTCAGCTCCCAGACTATCGAGCTTGTCTAAAATCGACGCAATCATAGATTAGCCTTGTGCCCGTGGCGGTGGTGACTTCATTCGCCGCCTTCCGGAGTTGATAAGAAATCCGCAGTATAAAGGAAACAATAAATGTCTTGGCGCTTCCCGTGCGCGGCGGAGGTGAAACGACTGAGTCTCGGAGTGCGGAACTATGGTGCTGGTGGACTTTGAGAACAGGAGTATGGCCATTATTTCGTCTGTGCGTCTCGCAGTCACGTCAGAACCTCGACGGCGGACCCCGGCGCACCATGCTTTATAAGCGTATTTCCAATATACAGGTTCTGGTTCCTTCGCCGGAAATGGGCAAGCGCACAGCGAATGCGTTGTGCGCGTTGAGCAGGGTCCGCGCCTGTACCAGCTAGAATCGCCGGGTCGCTGGAGCTGATGCTTGCGATCTGCGACAATGCGCCCGCCCATTTTGCTACGACCTCGGCACGCGTGACACCAATTTCAGCGCGTCTCTCCTCGTGTTGCGTACAGACCGCAAAAAAGTCTGTCACCCAGTCGAGGGTAGTCCAGACCTGATCCGCGATTCGCCGGCGGGCGCGCAGCGGGCCGCTTAAGCCAGGAGCGGATGTTGTTGCCCAGAAAGCGCTTACTCGCATTCCAGAAGATTATGGTAGCTCGAACTCTTAAGGGAATGCAAGGAAATTTCCGATCCGACGGATCCGCCGTCGGGCGCATGGTCTCTGAAGTGAAAACGAGTAGCGCTAGCATTTTCCAATCCAAGACTGATCATGAAATGACGAGTCGTCCCCAGCTTTGCAAGGTCTGTTAATATAGACCGAGCAGCCGAGGCCGTTATCAGTCTGAAGCCGGATATTGACGATCTTGTTCCGTCTGAGGCGTCGCCCACGCATGCCCTCGGCGACCGGGCGGATGTGTCTTCATTCCCGAAAGTCTTACGGCGCCGCCTCGACAATTTCTTTTCCGACGGGAACATTTCCCCCAAAGCCGACCGAACGATGTGGGTCAAAGTCGCCTTGGGTCTGGCGGTGCTGGCTGGTAGTTGGATTGCTCTCTACGCGCTCAATCCGGATTCATGGAAGTTTCTCGCCCTCTACGTTTTGAATGGCCTCGCCCAGACCTTTCTTTTGCTGAACATCGCGCACGATAGCAACCACAATGCCATCTCGTCGGGGCCGTGCGTAAACAAAGTCCTGAACTATGTTTTCGATGTTTGTGGAATCAACTCCTACATGTGGCGGATCCTCCATCATCGAGGCCACCACTCCTGCATCAATCTCCACGGAGAAGACGACGCGCTTACGGGGCGCGGCATCTTTCGGTTTACGCCCCACGAACCCCGCACGCGCCTGCAGCGGTTCCAGCACATCTATGCACTGTTCGTTTACGCCCTCTTTTCGCTCGATTATGTTTTTGTAAGGGACTTTGAGTGCTTTTTCTTCCCGTCGCACGGGTATCTGAAGCGGACCAAACATCCGCTGCGAGAATACGCCATCCTCTTTGCGGGCAAGGGATTCTACGTCACGTACATGCTCATTTTGCCGGTCGTAGTACTGGGGAAATCGCCTCTACTGGTGGCTTTGGCCTTCGTGCTGACCCATATGATTGTCGGTTTGACGGTAGCGCTGGTATTCCAGACTACACACACGGTCGACAGCACCCACTTTCCCTCAAACCGCAACGAGTTTGATAACGGCGTCTATCACATCTTCGCGACCACGGCCGATTATGCGACGAGTAAGCCGCTCATAGCCTGGCTTGCGGGCGGGCTCAACCATCATATCGTCCATCATCTTTGCCCCTTCGTGTGCCACACTCACTATGCTGCGCTGACCCGGATCGTGAAGGATACCGCCGAAGAGTATGGCGTTCCTTATCGGCAACATCCGACAATGAGGCAGGCGATCCTACATCATCTAGTACTTTTGAGGCAACTGGGAAACGAAAATTAATTTTATGGACTTCCCCACGGTTCTGCGCAAGCGGCTGGGCGACGAGGCGTGACCTTGCCCCAATCCGTACCCGTCGTCTCCCGATCCCGGTCATTTGCGGATTCGCGTGGGATGGCTCGCAATCCCGTCCAGGTTCTCTCGAAGTACACCGGACTCTTCGGCGACACATTCCGGTTCTATTTTGGCGGCGTCAGAGAGGCCATCGTAACCATTAATCCCGCCGTCATTCAGCACGTGCTGAAGACCAATGCGGAAAATTACCACAAATCCGAAATTCAGATGAAGCGGATGGGCCACTTCTTGGGCAAGGGTCTTCTCACCACCCACGGGGAGGCTTGGCGCACGCAGCGGCGGCTCATCCAGAAGGGTTTCGATCGAAAACAACTGGAGGTTCTGTCCTCGATCATGCAGGACTCCCTCGCAGAGTCGCTGCAGGCTTTCGACACACAAGCCCGTATCGGCCCCATTGATATCTACTCTCACCTGATGAGAATTACCTTCCAGATGGTGGCCAGGTCTCTGTTTGGCGCCCGGCTGAAAGGCGAAGACATCGACCTCATTAGCCGGACCATCTCGACCATCCAGGAATTTATGGTTCGTCAAACCATACAGCCCTACCTGAATCCCTGGTTTGCCGTCTCCGGCGAACTGCGAAGACACGATGAAATGCGAACCCGCGCCGATGGCATTCTGCTCGACTACATACGGGGGCGGCGCCACGAAGCGCCCAGGCAAGCGCACAGCGAATGCGTTGTGCCCGTTCAGCAGGATTTGCTCCAGACCTTGATGGATGCTCGTTACGCCGACGGCGAAGGCATGAGCGATGAGCTGGTCCTAAGCGAGAGCATGCAGCTCCTGGTCGCCGGCCATGAAACATCGTCGAATGCTTTATCGTGGCTTCTCTATCTTCTAAGCTCGCGTCCGGACTGTGTCGAAAGGTTACGGCAGGAGTTCGATTCCGTGCTGGGTGGAGCTCCATTGAGTTACTCCGACGTTCCGAAGTTCGAGTTTGGTGCTCAGGTCATACAGGAGGCGCTGCGCCTGTACCCGCCGTTTTGGATGGTCGACCGAATGGCTCTCTCAGACGACCGTGCAGGGGATGTCGCCATACCCCGAGGGTCGACGGTCGTTGTGTTTATTTACGGCGCGCACCATTCTCCTGAGTACTGGGAGAATCCGGAGAATTTCGACCCGGAGCGCTTCACCAAGGCGAATGAGAAGCTTCACAGGCCCTTCAGCTATTTGCCCTTCGGAGCTGGGCCGCGGGGCTGTATCGGCGGTAACTACGCAATGCTGCAGATCCTCATGATTCTGAGCGTTCTGCTCAGAAAGTATGATCTCCGGCTGGCTCCAGGCCAGACGATTGAAGCACGCCCGATGGTCATCCTGCGACCGAAGCACGGAATCCGCATGACCTTCACCGAGAGGCAATCACACACTTGGGATCGGTTCGACCTCGACAATGATCTCCGACGCCGGGACGGAGAACAACCTCCTGAAACACATCAAGCAGCCGAAATGAAGTGAAAGAAACGTATTCAACGACCAATGGTGGCCGAAGGTGCGCCTCGCGCAGAAAATACTTAAGCTAGCGCAGAAAGGGGTGCTGGGAAAGGGCGGCAGCCCTTGTCCCCGCCTCAGCACACAGTAAACCCAGAGCGCGACTACTGCTTTTGAGAGAACTGGATAAGGCAGTCGCCGCGCGGCCAATCACGTTTACTGAACGGTAATCACCGAGCCTGGAAACGTGGAGTAGAAATTAACCTGGCAAACCACTGCGTGATCGCCGCTTGGCAACCCCTTCGGCACTGTCAAATTCAGTTGATACAAACCCGGACTTGTCAGCGCCCCGGCTACATTCGCGTAGAAGCCCGATACCCAGAAACGGAGTCCACTCGAAATATTGCCGGACTGTGTCGCCGATCCCGCGACGATCGTCGTATCGGTCGGTCCAAAGCTGGTGGCGTAACGAATGATTGTCTCTCCTGCTTCGGCGGGTCTAGTCAGCCCCGGATATAGGGATGGTGGTCCGACCAATGAATAATCAAGGTGCTGCGCGACTACGTGGCCCACGGTGTCAAACACCAGAAAGGCCGGAGAAAATCCGGATTTGAAGGTTGCCGTGGTTGCGAGGGGGACTCCATTATTCTCGACCATGATTCTTTCCGGTCCCGGATATTGGATTGATAGCAGCGGCGCCAGCACATTGATTTGGTCGTCGGCGCAGTTCGGATTTGTCACTGCGCTGCAGTAGTAGTAGACGTACCCTGGCAACGCGCCGAAATACACGCTTATTGGGCCGAGTTGCGTGGGCATTTGCCCATTCGCGAAATCGGGAGCATTGCTCCAGTTCACGCCGGTCGAGGGCGTATCCGCAGGCACGAGGTTCTTTCCGTGAACCTCGATCCAAGTGTTGTAGGCGACTTGTGGAAGTCCGTAGATCGTCTTTACATCCGTTATCGCCGCGCCCGGCGCAGTCGTCATGGTGCCGGACACACTGAAATCAGCCAACGTGACTTTCCAGGTGAGTGACCCGCTTGCGTTGGCGAACCTTCCCGTGCCCGCCGCGATGTTGCCGCTGAAAGTCGAAGGCGCTCCGTTGAAGTTGGCAGAGCCCGCTGGAGTGAAAGTGAACCCCAGTGTCAACGAATCGCTGCTATTGAAGTTAATTGTGGCTGTCCCGTTAGTCTGTTGAGTCGTCGAAGTTGGGGACCAGTAGCCGACCATGGTCCCGCTCGCACTGCCCAGGCTCCCGCTTACTTTCAATGGTAAGGAGAATATGTTGGATTGGCGGTTCTCCGAGCCGCAGCACGCGCCCTGAAAATTGGAAAGCGTAAGGGGTGTGGTCGTGCCACCGAGGATCAAAGTCCCGGTGCCGGTGACTTGGCCGTTGACGAGGGTGTTGACGAGGGTCACGTCAAGCGAGCCGCTCGCGCCCGCGTATGCTCCAGTGCCGGTGGTAATAACACCTCCCGGCATCATCACAGGCGTCTCCAGGAGAAAATTGGGATCGCTCAAGGTAAAGCTGATGGTTAAGGTGTCGGCTTCGTTAAATGCGAGTACGGCGGTGACTTGTGCCGGACCGGTGACTGAGGAGGTCAGATCCGGCTCGGAACTGCTGGTTACGGTCAGATTTGCGTTCCCCAGCGGCGCGACAGATCCGGTCTGGCCGATCAGGGCCCAGTTCGCGATACTGAAGCTCCCGCCAGTAGTTCCTTGCAAGTTCAAGTTGATGCTGGTTGAGTTCTGGGCATGCGCGGGAAAACCGAGGTCCAGCAAGCAGACCCACGCAGCTAAACTAATGCCAGTTATTCTGGTTATCATTCTGAATGGCCCCCCGATAGCCAATGACAGCCCGTACGATTAGCGATTGGATGCCGCAGGCGCCGCTTCGTCGAATACCTCGGGCCAGGAAAACGTCATCACTACGTTCCGGGCGCCATTGGGAACGATCAATTCCTTGTGGATCGGATCGAGAGTCAGTTCGCCGGCCAAACCAACTCCTGCCAGCTTCTGAACCGGGATCTTCCAGTGCGGAGCGACGTTGCCGGATTCGTTCAGATTCCATGCGCACACCGATCCGCGGTCGCAACCGCCTACGATCCAGCCGGCCTGGGTGGTACGAATCGGAGCGTTGTTAGCGCCTCCGCCAAGCAAGGTGTTGGCGCCTTGAATCGAAAATTTGGGCTTTGTGTTTCCTGCCGCCGTGCGGTCGAAGACCAATAGACTACCGCCCGTGCTCACGACGAGAAGGTTCCGGGCCGCATCGATTGCGATATACGGAAAGCCCGTTCCGCGAGCGCTCGGAAAATTGAATCCCGTATCCGGCCCGCCGAGGATCCTTTTCGGCGGTGTGTCGCCATTGGCTTCCCGGTCGAACACTAGAATCACGCCCTTGCCCGCTCCGCCGCTAGTGGCGACAGGAATATAAATTTCGCCGTTCACCGGGTCCATCGCCATCTTGTCATTGCCGTCGTAGCCGGTACTTTGGATCTGTGTCCGCGGCCCTTGAATCATACGCACGGGCGGCTCTTCTCCTTGCGCCCCGCCTCGAAACATCAAGATCGCATTGCTCAGAGGACTGTTCACGATCAGCTCATCGTGAACCGGATCGTACTCCAGCGCATGCATGGTCCGGCTGATTAAAGTTTTCTGTCCTCCGAGCGCGCTGACCGGCACAGTGTTTTCTTTCGCCAGCCTGGCGAAGGCCGCGATCTGCGGCGAGTTGACTCAATTAGGAACCAGATATAAGTCCCGTTTGCTGTCGAACGCCACCGCTTGAGGCTTTCCGAACTTCACGCTCTGCCTGCCCAACGGAGCGCTGCGGATGGTGCGAATAGGGGCAACGTCGCCATTGGCGCCGGGCGAAAAAGCCGAAGCGGAGGAGTTCCCCATATTCGAAACCCAAATTTCCCGGTTCTTCGCATCGAAGGCGATGCCCGTAGGATGGTTCAGGCCGGTCCTCGGACCGCGAATAACCTGCGACGGGCTCACGTCACCTTCATCCGTGCCTTTGAAAACCAGCACGCTACTACCTATGTCGTTTGCGATCCAGAGATTGCCGGTTTCCGGATCCAGCGCCATCGCCCCGGCCCAATCCAACTGGGTCTTGGGCCCCTGTATGATGCGCAGAGGCGTAGCATCTCCACTGGCGTCCAGCGGGTATACATTAATTGAAGGCGGGTAGAACTTGCCCGAGCCGGCAACGTTTGGATCGCTCGAATCGCCCCAGACTCCCACGAACATCAGCTTCCTCTTAAAGTCCAAAGCTAAGCCGTGCGTGTCGTGCAGGTATGTATGCGGACCCTCCAACACCCGAACCGGTTGATCGGTTCCCGAAGCCCCCTTCTTGTAAACCACCACTTTGGGAGGATATTGGATCGTGACGTACAATTCTTCCTTGTCGTCGTCGATTCCCGAGGCGAAATTGCGATGCGGCGTTTTCAGGATGCGGGTGGGCGCGATATTGCCGGAGGCGCCGCTCCCGAAAACGATAACATTATCTTCCGTGTCCATGGCGACCGAGTAAATCTCACCCGTTTTTGCATCTACGGATAGGCCGGCGTTGTATTCACAGCGCGTCGCGTCGCCCTGAATTACCCGTTTCGGCGTGGTGGATTCCGAATTGGGCGGGGTGTTATCAGTCCGGTTGAAGATCTTGATGCCGAAAATATTGGTATCCTGCAGCACCACCTCATCGCGAACCGGGTCCACCGCCACAGAGCTATAAATTGGATACGAATCTTTGATTGTTCGCACCGGCGGGCGTGTCAGATCCAAAGTATCCGCTGCGTATGCAGTCGACTCGAACTCCGAGAACAGGTTAACCGGTTCACGTGGAGCCTTTGCGGGCATACGGCACGCGTCATTGATTTGCTCCACGGAAAGCAAGCGAGCCGAGCCCTGAGATGGCTCGGGCCTCAGATCCCGGTCGCCCGTAAGCAGAACGAGGGCGCCGCTAGCGACAATCGCTCCAAAAATTGATTTAGGACCGCGTAGCTGTTTCCACTTCACCAGCAAGTTTGATCATCTGACGCTGCGCGACGAATGTCAAGGCCACCTCTTGATCGGTGGCTTAGTCTGATGGGTGCGCGACGCAAGTGGGAACAGCAGGATCCTGTGGCTGAGCCCAGATGATGGGATTGGGCGCGAGCCCTAACCAATGCGTCACTCACCCGGTGGGCGAGTGGATGTTGACACCGTAGCGCAGCAAGGATATGATGCCCCCTGGGCTTCTTCGGGTGTTTGCTTCAGAAACTATAGGGGATGATGGCCTTCGGCCAGATCCGTGAGGTGTTCCGATGAAAATTCTGATTGGTTTCCTATTTGTAGTTTCAGCCGGTTGGGCGCAGTCAACCGCGCAAATCAGTGGCACGGTGAAAGACCCAGCCGGAGCTGTGGTGGCCGGAGCCGAGGTTAGCGCTATCCAGACCGGCACAGGAGTAAAGCGCACTGTTATGACAGACGCGACGGGATCGTATGTACTGACGAATCTCGCAGTCGGTCCTTACCGCCTGGAAGCGTCGGCGCCGGGTTTTCGCACTTACGTGGAGACCGGAATCCTGCTGCAAGTCGCCGATAGCCCCGTGATTAATCCGGCGCTGAGCGTCGGCCAGGTTTCCGAGCAGGTTCAAGTCGAAGCGGCCGCGGCGCAAGTGGAAACTCGCGACGCGGGAGTCAGCCAGGTCATGGACAGCACTCGTGTAGTGGAGCTGCCGCTGAATGGCCGCCAGGTCACGGATCTGATTGTATTGTCCGGCGCCGCCACCGTCTCGCCAACGACCAGCTTTGTGCGGAACTATCCCAGCGTCAACATTTCCGTCGCGGGCGGCTTGCATAATGGACTGACTTACCTGCTCGATGGCGCATCTCATAACGATCCGATCAATGGACTGAACCTGCCCTTGCCCTTTCCCGACGCGCTTCTCGAGTTCAAGTTGGAAACCAGCAGCTTGGGGGCGCAATTTGGCCAGCACTCGGCCGGCGCCGTGAACGCGGTGACCAAATCCGGTACCAACGATTTACACGGCGATCTCTTCGAATTCTTTAGAAACGGCGACCTTAACGCCCGCAACTTCTTCGCGGTCGTGCCTGACCAGCTAAAGCGGAATCAGTTCGGCGGAACGCTGGGCGGCCGCATCATTAAAAATAAGCTGTTCTTTTTCGGGAGCTACCAGGGCACCAGAATCATCGGAACTGTACAGCCCCAGTTCGCCTACCTGCCCACCGAAGCGATGCTTCAGGGCAATTGGTCGGCGATCGCCGCGCCGGCCTGCAACGGCAACCGGCAATTAACCTTGAAGGCGCCCTTTGTAAATAACCAGATCTCGCCGGCGCTGTACTCTCCCATTTCCGTCGCCATCATGGACAGCGGAAAGCTACCAATCGCCACCGATCCTTGCGGAAAGGTTCAGTTTGGCATTAAGCCTACGATCAACGAGAGCTTCACAGTCGAGAAGGTGGACTATCAAGTCACTGAGAAACACTCGATTTTCGGACGGTACGAATTGGCGCACCTGGTCGATCCTCCGGGTTACGTGCCAGGCAACCTGTTGACTACCGGGTCGGCTACCAGCGGCGCGTACACGACGTACCCGGTGGTCAACAATTGGCAGACTCAAACGTTTACGCTCGGCGACACCTATCTGATTTCTCCCGATCTGATCAGTTCCTTCCGCGCCTCCGTGCTCAGGCCGACCAACAGCCGCGGACAGCCGCCCCCGGAAATCACCCCGGGACAAGTGGGGATCACTCCGTATTTTGAGCCCACGAATAATGCCATTCTGGGCCTCAGCGTTTCGGGAGGGTTTAGCATCGGCGGACAGGGCGGAAACGTGCCCGGAACCACCAACGCCACCGGATTCCAGGAGTCCGAAGACCTTAGCTGGGTCAAAGGGGCACATCAACTGGCTTTCGGCATTAATAACATTCACGCGCGTCTAAACGTGGCGGGCTGGACCAGCTCGGATGGCGTTTTCGCATTCGCAGCGACCAACACGGGGTTGGGCCTCGGCGATTTCATGTTGGGGGACGTCAACACGTTCACGCAGCAAGGCGTTCAGACCATCGGCTTCCGGAGCGATTACGTCGGCGTCTACGCGCAGGACACATGGAAGATCAATTCGAGGTTCACGCTGACTGGCGGCTTGCGGTGGGATCCTTTCCTGCCGTTCTCCTGGCACGACGGTCAAAGCTTCTACTTCACGGAGAAAGCGTTTCTCGCTGGCGAACAAAGCACCGTATATCCAAATGCTCCGGCGGGTGTCCTCTATTCGGGCGATCCCAGCGTGCCCGGTAACGGGAAAACCAATCCGGACCAGTGGTGGCACTTCTCGCCTCGTTTGGGGCTGGCGTACGATCCGACGGGCTCAGGCAAGATGTCGATTCGGGCTGCTTACGGTTTGTTCCGCGATTATCCGGATTTCTACGAATCCGAGTACGTCAAGACTTCACCGCCCTACAACAGCACTATCGTGATTACGGCTCCGGGGGGAGGGACTGCCGCCGGATTCGCGAATCCATGGCTTGGGTATCCCGGCGGAAGCCCCTTCCCGATCAGGCTTTCGAAGAACGTGACGTTTCCAACCAACTCTGCCTGGGTGGTGATTCCGCCCAATCTCCCGGCGATGTATGTCAATCAATGGAACTTGAGCATCCAGAGGCAGATCGGAACGAGTTGGCTGGTTTCGGCTAATTACATGGGGAGCGAAGCCACTCACCTCCTCAGCAGTGTCGAAGGAGACCCGGCCGTGTACATCCCAGGAGCAAGTTGCGTGATCAATGGAACGGCCTACAGCCCGTGTTCTTCGGTCGCCAATACGACCCAGCGCCGGATGTTGAACCTCGTGAATCCGGCCGAGGGGAAATACTTCGGAAGCATCGTGACTGAGAATGCCACCGGAACGATGAGCTACAACGGGTTGTTTTTAACAGCGCAGCGTCGCTTCAGCCAAGGTCTTACGGTGCAGGCGAATTACACGTGGTCGCACTGCATTAACACAGGGACCCAGCAGCTCATTAGCGTTCCCATCATCGCCGGGATTTCACCCATACCCGCCCGCGCCGGACTGCGCGGAAACTGCATCTCGCTTGAGGAGGACCGGAGGCAAAACTTCAATTTGTCCACGGTGTATGCGCTGCCTCAGTATTCGAACCATGCGCTGCGGCTATTAGTGTCCGGGTGGCAGATTGCCGGTATTGTCCGAGCGCTTTCGGGAGATTATTTCTCGTTGGCATCCGGGGTCGATCAGGCTCTTTCGGGCACCGACGATGAAAGGCCGCAGCAAGTTCTGACGAATGTATTTGCTCCCCACAGGAGCATTAGTCAGTGGCTGAACCCGGCGGCTTTCGCTCAACCGCCGCTAGGCACGTACGGGAACATGGGTCCTGGAACCGTTAACGGTCCCGGGTTCTTCGGCATCGACATGAATCTGACGCGGCGGTTCCAGGTTAGGGAAAGGCAGGCGCTAGAGGTTCGCGGCGAGGCGTTCAACATATTGAATCACGTGAATCCCCTCGACCCGGTGACCACGCTGACCAGCGGTACCTTCGGCCAGATCCAGGCGGCCAACGATCCTCGTATTTTGCAAATGGCCTTGAAATACGTATTTTAGGAGATACGGATCACGGATAGAGCCCGCTACACCTCTAGAAATCGAAACGGCCGTTGAGCACGACGGTGCGGGTTCCGCTGGCCGTCGTGATGCGGCCGAAAGTTGTCGAGTTGATGTTGGTGGTCGGATTTCCCCACTGCGGCTTGTTCAACAGATTGAGCACGTCCGCCCGCACCGTGAACCTGTATTTTTCCTTGATCTGGAATATCTTGCTTCCCGACCCATTGAAGGCGAGCAATCCAGGCCCCCGAGCCTCCGGATTGTTCTGCGCCATGTTGCCGGTGAAGCCGGGCTGGGCATTCGCCAGGATCACTTGGTTGTTCGGTCCCAGGATCTGCTGGTTGGTAAAGCGCCCATTGAGCGTGGTTGCGTCGGAGCCGGTTCCGAAATTCGGCAACGGCGCGGTTTGCTGGGTCAGCGTCGGATAGTAGGTGACGAATCCGTTGCCCTTTGTCACTTGCTCGTAATTCGCCGGCAGCGGGTTGACCAACTGCGCGGTGGCGGTTCCGTATTGATTCAGCGTATTGACCGCCGTGAAGGTGAGCGGAGCTCCGGATTGCCAGGTCATTCCCGACGAGATCTGCCATCCGCCGATGGCTTCATCGGCCCACGTGGGTACATGAGTCAGGTAGTTTCCACCCTTGCCGAAAGGCAGCAAATAAGTGAAGTTCTGTTGAATGACGTGCGTGCGGTCGCTGGGCAAAAGCGATTTGCTAAGAGCCAGATCGTTTTCGGCGCGATACACACCGTTGTCTCCAAGCGTTTTTGAAAAGGTGTACGCGAACTGCCCGGAAAATCCGTGAGTAAACCGCTGGAGGAGGTGGCCCTGCGCCGCATTGTAGGTTTCATTCCCGTCGTTGCCCACCAGACTGACGCTTCCAAATTGCGGGTTCACCACAAAAAACTGCTCCGGAAGACTATTGTTCCGAAGGATGCTGCCAGGAGGGCCAAACGCCGCCGTGGTGTTGAGGAAATTCGCCAGGTTCCCTACCTGGCCATTGGCAATGAAAGTGTTGGTCGTGGTGTACCGCCTTAGCGCCGACGATCCCGTCAGCCCGTTCTGTCCCACCGTACCCACTCCCGCAATGGTGGCGCCGTTGAGCATTTGATCGATCAGCGGGGAATCTCCGCCGCCTCGAATGGTGTTGAAGGCGGTGAGGAAGCCGTTATTATAGATGTCCACGTCGTTGATGTTTTGGTTGACCTGGAGCTTAGTGGACTTGTTCCCGATATAGCTCACGTCCATTGTCAAGGTGCGAGTCAACTCGCGCTGCACCGACGCATTGAACACCTGAATGTAAGGGTTGCGGAGGTTGTTCGCGTAGCCGTAAGCGGGGGAGGAGCGGTTGGTCAAAGGGATTGGCGTGAACGGCAGGGCTCCTCCGGTGGGCACAGGGACCAGGCCCGAAGGATTAGCGACCAGACTCGCTAAGTTGAGGTAACCGCCCACCGGGTTGGCGGTGTTCAACGTCTGCCCGGGGAGGCCACCAATATCGGTATTGATGGCAAGGAAGTCCGGCACTGGAGACACATAATTCAAACCGTATCCAGCGCGGAACACCGTACTGCGCTTGAACCACGGCATCTGGTAGGCAATGCCAACCGACGGTCCGAAACTGGTGTTGTCGTTGTTATACACCGTGGCGCCGGGATGGGGGGAGTTCTCGCCGACAAAGAATGCCTGAGACAAAGATCCGCTGTTGGTATAGGGAGTTCCGGTATTGGCGAAGCTGTTGCCCGAGATGCCGAACAATCCGCCGGCACCGCCGACCCATCGGCCGCCCAAGCCTTGGCTCATATAAGGCGTGCCGAACCAGTCGTAGCGGAGGCCCAGGTTTACGGTGAGATCCTTGGTCACCTTCCAGTTGTCCTTAAAGAAGCCGGACCAAGCGTTGTCGTGGTTGTCCCGCGGAACCAAGAAGCCGTTTTGATAGTTCTCCCAGTTCGTGGCGCTGGGGCTGTTGACCCAATATTGCTGCGAGATATCTGAAACCGTGCCGGCCAAGGTCGAAAGAAGCTGCTGAGCCGTGGGAAGGTCGAGGGCGTTTAACCCCGCGAAATTTGCCGTCGTGAGATTAGGAATCTGGGCAGGACCCGTGCCCAGGTAAACTATCGGCCGGGTGGTCTGAGCGTTGCCGGCGTTGTACGCAAAGGAACTGGTCCGGCTGATGTCGAAGCCTCCCTGGAAGGCGTGCGCGCCGTGGTTCCAGCTCACGGTGTCGGCGAACTGTAGGAAGGGACTGGTAGTTATCCGCGGCGAGGAAACGTTGATCGTGGCATAGGTTGCCAGTCCGAGTGAGTTGTAGACAGCGTTGGTTGGATCAACCACGGTGTTCGACCCGCCTATCACCGGAAACGTGGCTAGAGCTTGCTTTGCCGAGGCCGCCAGTGCGCTGGGGGTGCCTTGGGGGCTGCCGAGGTCGATGGGCGATGATCCCACCCACGTGTCCACCTTGTATCCAACGCGGAATTCATTAAGCAGGCTGGGCGTGATCGTGGATACCCAGGATCCGGTGTAGAAGTTGGGACGGCGCTGGACATCGCCGAAAAAGCCCGGGCCTCCGTTATTCCCTGGCGTCTCGGCCGGGTAGCCTGGCAGACCTGTCTGCCCAGTCACGCCATAGTCGTGCTCGCGGGTCAGAACGAAACTGACTTTATTCCTGTCGTTGATCTGATAGTCCAGCCTGATCGTGTAGTTATTGCGGTTGGGATCCGGGCTCTGGCCGGTGGCGCCGTCCACGCCAGTTTGCGTTTGCTGCCACTGGTATCCCGCGGTATTGAGGCCGTCGCCGACCGTGTAGTTGTTGGGCAGCGGCATGCGCGACAAATACTGCGATGCCACCCATGTCTGATCGATTCCCGTACGGTTGGGATCTCCCACCTGAGTGAACGTGTTGATCTGGTTGAGATATAACTGCTGGCCGTTGGCGGACGTGAGGATGTTGCCCTGCAGATCCACGGACGGCGTGGTCGAAAATGCATTGCCGTTCTTTCGGGTGGTGCCGCCAGGTCCTCCCGCGGTGAGGTAGCGGAAGATGCCCTGGCGGGCGGTCGCGGTGAGAACCTCCGAAACCATATTCACTTTTGTCTGGTACCGCTGATCATCGGTCAGGAAAAAAAAGAAGAGCTTGTTTTTCTTGATCGGTCCGCCTATGCGGCCGCCGAACTGGTTGCGGTTCTCATAACTGAGCTTTTGGCCTGTCAGATTGCTGAAGTAGTTGTTGGATTCCAGCCCCGAGTTGGCGTTGGTGTAGAACAATGCGCCGTGGAAAGCGTTTCCGCCGCCGCGGGTCCGCATTTGGACCTGAGCCGATCCGCGCCCCAGCGCCGGGTCGATAGTGTTCGTGCTGACGCGCACTTCTTCGACCATGTCCGGGCTGGTGAAGGTCCCTGAGTAGGCGCCGTTCGAGGAGTTGTAGCGTCCGTCGCTCGAGACCATTCCGTCGCGAGTGGTATTGATGTCCTGGGTCTGGGTGCCCATGAAGCTTGCAATCATGGTTCCGGGCGCTGTAAAAACGCCTTGAATCCCGATTACTCCTGGCGTCAGCGAGATCAGATCCAGCACATTTCTCGATAGCACTGGCAGGGATTCTACATCGCGGTTATTGAGCACGCCGCCCACGGAGGAACTGGTGGTGGCCAGCGCCGTGTCCGCCTGTGCGATGACTTCCACCGTCTCGCCCGCTGTGGCCACCGCCATCGTGAAATTCAGCCGGACTTGCTGATTTTGTCCCAAAGCCACATCGTTATAGGCCTGGGTCCTGAATCCAGCATTTGTTGCGGTGACGGTGTATGTTCCGGGCTGGAGGGCGGGGAACTCATACGCGCCAGCCGCGTTGGTGGTCCCGTTGGTGACAATGCCAGTACTGTTGTTCTTTGCGCTGACGGCGACCATCGGCATTACGGCCCCCGAGGAATCGGTAACGATTCCACCTAGCACTGCTTGGACCTGAGCGAAGGCGCTGGGGACGAACAAAGCGAAGCAGAGGGCGAGCACGGCGAACGAGCGGGAAAGCTGTTTCACGGTTGACTCCTTAGGTTGATTAGACCGCCGCGGCAATATGGCGGCACACAGGAAACGAACATAGTTCTGCCTGCGGCGCATCGAGAAGACTCTCTGAAGGTATTCGCTAGTTTACTTCAGGAGCGAGGGGATGTCGATAGCGTTGCGTTGATACTACGTATCAATTTCAGTGATAGAGGCACCGGAATACGCGGCCGCGGAGACAGGAGTCAGGAGACGGGAGTCAAAATCGCAAGGTGCGCGCTTCGCCCGGTTCATCCTGACTCCTGAATTCTGACTCCTGACTTCTTTCGGTTTTCACGAGACTGGAAAGAGTTGCGCGATTGCGGCCCGCAGCCAGCGATTGGCCGGATCCTGGCTGTAGCGTTCGTGCCAATGCTGCGCGATGTCATAAACCGGCATCTCGAACGGTAGCTCAAGAAGCTTGATGCCGCCGGAACCAGCCAGATGCTTTCCGAGTTGCTCGGGCAGAATGACGATGTAGTCGCTGGTGGAAATAAGGGAGGCGATCCCCAGGAAGCTGGGCACGGTCAGAGCGACTCTCCGGTGAATCTTCTTGGCTTCCAGCGTCTTCTCGACGATCTCGTGGCCGGCCCCCGAACTGGCCACAGCGAGATGCCGCTCGGCCTCGAACGCCGGCACCGTCAGTCGCGACGCACCGATGCGCGGATGATCGCTGCGAGCCGCGCAGACGAATCGATCCTGGAACAATCTTTGTTGGCAAAATCCCGCTCCCATGTGCGGAAAGAATCCGACCGCCAAATCCAGCTCGCCGGATTCGAGCAGACGGCCAATAGCGGGTGCGACGGGTTGGAGATCGATCCCCACCGAAGGCGCGGTCTTTCCCAGATGGCGCATCAGCCGGGGGAGGAGCGTGATTTGCCCGATATCGGCGGATTGAACGCGGAACACGCGCTCTGAAGTGAGCGGATCGAACACTACGGAGCGGCCGAAGGCGGTTTGCAGCAAGCCCTCGGCTTGGCTCAACAGGCCGATCAACTCCAGGGCGTGCGGCGTCGGCTCCATTCCGGTGGACGTTCGAACAAACAAAGGATCGTTAAAATGTTTGCGAAGCTTGGCCAAGCTCATGCTGATGGCCGACTGGCTTACGGCGAGCCGCTCAGCGGCCTGCGATACGCTGCGCGTCCGATGCAGCTCCCCGATAACCGTCAGGAGCTTGAGGTCGAAATTCGTCCCCGTCGCACGCCTTTCCCCGAACCCATTTTGCATGGACCCTCCCCAATCGTTTCCCGTATTATATGGCCCATGTTTGGCAGTGTCAAACGAAAAACGGAGCCAAAAATGCGGGCTACACCACTACCCTGATCCGATGCCCACCGGTGCTAGCGTAGGTTCGTCGGTCTGAGAAGTACAAGGATCTAGGCGCGAAGACACTTCCAAACGGGGCGCTATAGGCCTAAGCGACGCGCCCGACGAAAAGCTGATTTCCTCCAGCAAAGTAGCGATACATCGGTTATTGACGAGCTCCGGCTAAAGCGGCTTCCAGCAGAGACACCCGTTCCTCCTGTCTGCGTATCTTCTGTTGCAGCTCGGATATCTCGTCTTTCTGCGCGGTAATTTGTGCCGACTGGGAGTCAATCTCGCGCTCCTGGCGTTGCAGTTCGTTCAGCAGCATCGAATCCAGGACCTGATACTTTACCGTCTCGATTTGTCCGTCGGCGGAATGCGCTACTAAATCCGGGTAGACCTGGGCGACTTCTTCGGCAATCAGGCCGAACTGAACCGGCTGGGAGCCGTCCTCGAACGGCATCTTATAACGGAACACGACGGGGCGGAGTTGCATAAGGCCCCTGCTTGCGTCACCCATACTGCGGATGTCTTCCTTGAACCGCCGGGACGAACTGACCGTGCCGAGCTGCCCGTGGGAATCGATCACGACGGGAATTGCATCGTTGCTGCCGGTGGTTACACCTCGCACGCCGGCGGCGAAGAAGGAAACTTGGCTGCTCGGGTTTCCGATGCGGATGACGCCTGAGTCGGTGGAAGCTCCCGGGCTGCCAATGTAGATGTCGCCGCTGTTGCCGCTGGCCGCATTCATCCCGGCGCTGTTGCCGATCGCGATGTTATTGCCGCCGGTGACATTGGGAGCAAGGGCATTGAAGCCGAGCGCGGTATTTCCCTGGCCGACGGTATTAAGATCGAGAGCGCCGTAGCCCACTCCCGTGTTCGAGCCGCCGCCCGTATTGAACTGAAGGGCAAGAGCGCCCAAGGCAGTGTTGTTATCGCCTGTCGTGTTCACAGGAAGGGCCGCGGCGCCCGTAGCGGTGTTATACGAGCCCGTCGTGTTGCCTTGCAGGGCTTCGCTACCCGCTGCGGTGTTGAACATCCCTGTGCTGTTCTGCAAAGCTCCGTTTCCCAATGCAGTATTGCTTGTGGGCCCGTAGAGGGCGGCATAGTAGCCGTTAATGTCAATCACAACATCAGTGGGAGCATTGGCATACACGTCAACCGAGCCGTTTGTCCCGCCGGGCACGATGGCCGCATTGCTTGTGACGGAACCTTGTGCCCAGACAAGCGTGGCGGCGAGCGGCAACGACTGTCCTGTTGGATAAGCCGTCAGGAAGCCGATAGGCCCGGTAGGGACCACGGTGATATTAAGCGAATACGCCTGCGCCGCCTTAGGAATCGCGCAGGTTGTGCTCGATTGCAGCGGAAACGTCCGGCTGACTCCGGCGCTAAGGCTAGGGGCGCCGAATGGGGCTGAAAATCCCTGCGAGGCTCGGGTATCGGCGACGCGGCAGGGCGTCATCGCGACGAAGACAAGCGGCGTGGCGCCGGGGGGCAGCGTTGCCGACGCGCGCTCCGATGGGGTCGTTCCCGCTTGCCAGTAGAGGGGCGCCGGCCAGTTACTGAGAGGAACGGGGTCGCGCGGCCGTGGCGATTGTGCATTCAGAGCGGCCGTAAGCGCAGCCGGCAAAAGATAATGCCATTTCAAACCGATAAAGGTCATTTCTACACCTCCTTCGTTTAAACGAAACGGATTCTATCATGTTGCCTCATTGAGGCGGCGTCGCGGGTTTCCTACCGGCCGGTCTTGCGAACCATGCTCCGGTAGGCGGCCTCGACGAACATGTCCGTCGTCCACGGGCCGGAGACGGCGCCATAGAGCGGATCGTAATCGAGCGTGGGGCGAGCGGCTTGAATTTGGTCCAGCGTCATGCCTTTGGCGATCATCGCGCGCAACCGGTCGCGAATAATGGCCAGCATGTCGCGATATTCCACTACGTCGGCTTCGTCGCAGATGCGGCCGTGGCCGGGAATGACCATCGTGCCGCCCTCCTCCGATTTCGCGGGAATCGCTAAATCCAGGACGCGATTCAGACCATCGACGATTCCTTCCAGACTTCCCCCATGAGCGAGATCGATAACGGGATAGCGATCCGTGTCCATGATTCCGCCGGTGGCGATCACATCGGAGCGGCGGAAGAACACGATGCTATCGCCGTCCGTATGAGCCGGGGCGGGGTGATAGATTTCGATGGCTTCGCCGTCGAAGAACAGCTCGTTGCGATCGTTAATATACGTCTCGGTTGGCCAAGCTTCGGAAGGATAATCCTTCATCGCGTCGGAAGCGGCTTGGGTGGCGATAATCTCCACGTTATCCGCCGCGGTGGCGAAGGGTGTGTTCACCAGCGCTATCTGCCGCGATGAACCATTGATGTTCGCGATGGCTTCATTCGCTCCCACGCGATCCGCGTCGGCGCTGGTATTTAGGATATAGCGGATGGGCCGGTCCGATAGCTTGCCGACAGCCGCGATCGTTTTATCGCGCATCGCCGGAGCGCCCGTGTCCACCAGCAGCACGCCCTGCTCGCCCGTCTGCAGGGCAATATTTCCGCCTGCGCCCACCAGCATCGAAACGTTCCCTTGAACCGGGGTCGCTTGAATCTCCGATGGAGGAGCGGGAACGGCCACGGCGCGATCCTTGGAAACCGCGCCCGTGGTGGACGTCTTCGCCGCGGAGCGGGATTCGGCATATGTCGAGCGGTATTCGGGATACATGGTCTCGGCCCCACCCAGCGCCGCGGCTTCCGGAACGCCGTTGCGCTGGGGAAATTCTTTCATGAACGGATTTTGGCCGGGCAAGTAGTTGGGCACCTCGCCCTTGGGCCGCTCGGCGATTTCCTGCACGTAGCGGCACGGGTAAACCCACTGAATATCGTTGCCGTTCAGGTTCAGAACGAAGTCTTCGGTCTTGATCAAAGGCTCGCTCAAATATACCGGATCGTGGAGAATCATCACGTGGGTGAGGTGATCGCCATGACGAATGAAATGCTCGGTCATGGTGGCCTGATCGCTCTGCGGGACTCCGTTCCGGCGAATCCAGCCTTGCTTGATGTGCGTCGTGTAGACGGTGAGAATGTCGCCTTCCCATTGGCCCGTAGAAAAACCCATCCAGGTGTGAGGCGCGTAGTCGGGAGGGTGCGGGCGGCCATCCATCCAGATGGTTCGAGTTTGGGAATACGTGCTGATGTAGTTCTTGATCGCGATCACCCGTTGGTCCTCGGGGTCCTTTTCTTCCCAGATGCGAAGATTATTTGGGCCGCGATAAATGTAGGGCGAGACGTGGACGCGACATTGCTGCTCCTGCAAGGTGAGGCGGGAAGCGTTCCAGCTTTCGGCTCTCTGACGGGCGGCGTCGTTGATGGGAAGGCCGAGATAGTCGCCCAGGTCCGGGCCCGGGAGGCGCTCCGGCTGATCCTCGTGAAATTGAGGTGACCATTCGCCCGCCAGCAGAATCTGCGCCGAGGTCAGGCGAATCGAAAACGCCGCGCTCAGCGCCAGGCAGCACAACGGAAGTCTGCGCGTGGGATGTTTCAACTTGCGTATTATACCGGACAAAGCTGTCAGCGTTCAGAACGCTGATGGCTGAAAGCTGAAAGCTATTTATCCGCCGGCTTCGAGCCGTTGAGCATTTCCCTGATCGCTTGAGCTTGGGCTCGCATCTCTTGCGCCTCTCGAGCAGAATCCTGCCCCAATACAGCCACCAGCCGGTCGGAAAGAACCGCCGCATTTTCTAACGCGACGACGGAAGCCCACAGCGATCGCTCGACACTGTCCTGATTCTCGTCCTTAAGCGTGAGTGGAGAATAGGTGTGCCCAACGCGGCAGTGATATTCCACAATATTGCCCTGCCGCTCTTCCCAAAAGGGGCCCGCGCATTCCGGGCATCTAGTTTCCAACAGCTTTCGCTCCATAGGTTCCTCAATGGTTTTCGCAGCACGATCGGTCACCGCTAGTTTCGTTATAGTTTCCGCGATCTGCTCCGGCGCAAGGACGTAATCTGGCGCAACGTGCTGAATCGCGTTTTGCGGCATGGTTGGGAAAAGGGCAGTTGAGGGCTCTTGAACCACGACGGCCCCGCCTCTGCGCTTTATTTCAGCCAGGCCGACGACGCCGTCATCCTGCAGGCCGCTCAGGATCACTCCTGTTACGCGGGGTCCATAGATAGCCGCGGCGGAACGAAAGAGAGGGTTTATAGCCGGCCGTGTCCGGTTTTCCTTCGGGCCGTGGACCGCGCGAACATGCCCGTCCGTAAGGATCATGTGTAAATCCGGCCGGGCCACGTATATTCGACCGCACCGGATTTCCTCGATCTCGGCCGAATGAACCGCCGCTAGAGGTCCGGCCCTGGTAAGGATTTGGGGCAGCACGCTTCGGCCGTCTATCCCGGGGCCGATGTGAAGGACGACGAAAACCGAGGCCTTCAGATTCTCGGGTAAACCAGAAGCGAGGATTTTCAGCGCCTCAAGGCCTCCGGAAGAAGCCCCGATCACCACAATGTCTTGCTTAGGCAAGCATCCTCACATCTTCATAGAGCATCTCGCAGACCTTTTCCTGGAGACCCAATTGCCGCGACCGTTCAGAACGCGTTGCAGAGCCGCGACGGGGTGCCTCTGGGCCGGGAGCGTTTACGGCCTTGGATGGTAAGCTGACTTTCGCAACTTGATACCGGCATTGCGTGGCCGGGCGATTGCTTTCCAGTTTGCGGTTTATCGTCGTACGTGACGTTGCGCCTTCAAAGCCGCGGCATGCCCATGCGCTGCGCGGTGCAGTTCGATCACGTCCGCTTCTTCCACCCACACCGCGACCAACCCTCCGATGATGAGCGGCAGTGTGATGATGCCCCAAAGAACCACGGAGAAGCGGCTTGCATCGGCCGGCAGAACGTCGAAAATCCGAATGAGAACCTCGCGCGTGAGAAGCTGAAACAGACCGATATTCGCTGGCGCCTGAGGAATGACGGCGATCAATCTCAGAATAATGGCCAGCGCGAACGCATCGAAGATCGTGAGATCGAAGAGATAGCCCTTGAAAGCCGCCCACACGGGAATCACTTGCAACAGCAGAGCGGGCAGACTCTGCAGAAACGCGAAGTATAGATACCGCGAATGGCCGATAAGAGCCAAATCCTCAAGGAGAATATCCCAGTGGCGCCGCCAACCGGTACGCGGAGGCGCCGGCGTTATGCCTCGGTGCCGGAACATCGCAACAGCGAGCACCAATGCTCCGCCGAGCACCATCGCGCCCAAGATCCATGCTCCGTCGATCAGATATCCGAAGTGCCTGGGGAAGTGGACGAAGTGCAGAGTCAAAAAGACGCACAGGAACAGCCAAACTCCGTCGAAGATTCGCTCGATCAGGACGCTGGAAAGGGAGACGGAGAAGGGAAGGTTGGTACGTCGCGTAAGGAGAAAACAACGCAACAGCTCGCCGACCTTAAACGGCAGCAGCTCGTTGCCGAAAAGCCCGACGAAAACGGCGCGGACGGCCTGCCAAAGGCCGATCCGCGACACCGGACGCAGCACCAGGCGCCAGCGCGCCGCGTAAAGCAGGTAAACGCAAAGATCGGCCACCACGGCTAAGGCGACCCATTTCCAATCCAAGGTGAGCAGGTCGTCTTTGAAGTCGCCCAATCTGGCATCTCGCAAACTCCAGATGAGGCAGCCGATGGAGAGCAGATTAACGAAAACCAGGAGCAAGCGAGCGCTCGTCCTGCTTGAGCGTTTCTTCCCCAAGTGACTATGATAACGAGACGAGACCGCTCCCCGGCGGTCGTGGCTCGAAATCGGATGGACCTGGGCTGAGCCGCGACGGGGTACCTTCTGGGGCCGGGAGCGGTTTGCTGAACCTTCCGAGCGTAGGGACGGATCACGGGCTACAATGGAACTCAAGCACTCGCTCACGCGTCCAATGGGTTCTTGACGCGTCCTGGATTTTGAAAAAGCAACCGAAAACATGTCCGGCATAAAGTTTCTCGCCGCGCTGGCATTGAGCCTGCCGCTGGCGGCGCAAACCTATACGATCACCACCATCGCGGGCGGCTCTCCCGCGCCCGCTTCCGCGGCCGCGACCAGCCTGGCGTTAGGGGGACTGGGACGCGTGGGAATGGATCCGTCGGGAAACGTCTATTTCACCGCTCTGAATTCCGTCTTTGCCCTCTCGCCCAGCGGAGCGGTGACGCGCCTCGCGGGAAACGGACGGCCCGGATTTTCCGGAGATGGCGGGCCGGCGACCAGCGCACAACTGAATTCGCCAACCGGCGTGGTGCTCGACACGCTGGGAAACATCTACATCTCCGATACCGGTAATCAACGGATTCGCATCGTCACGAACGGAACTATTTCCACGTTCGCCGGCACGGGAACGCCGGGCGCGAGCGGCGATTACGGTCCGCCCACTAGCGCCCAACTGAACCTGCCTATGGGCTTGGCCGTGGACCAGTCCGGCAATCTCTACATCGCCGATTCGGCGAATAACGTGATCCGGGAGATTACCGGCGGCCTCATCGTTCCCTTCGCGGGAAACTACATCAATGGATACGGTAACGACGGGAATCCGGCCATAGACGCGGCGCTGAGCATGCCCAGCGACATCGCTTTCGATAACACCGGGGCTGCGTACATCGCCGACACCGGCAATGCGCGCATCCGGCAGGTGGGTACGACGGGGTTCATCTCAACCCTGGTGGGCGGAGGCACCACCTATACGGAAGGCGGCTTGGCCACCGCGACGGTTCTCGTCGGGCCGAAGGGCGTCGCGTTGGATTCCGCCCTGAACATCTACATCGCGGACGCCGACGCCAACCGGATTTACAAGGTCACGAAATCCACCGGAGACATCACCACCATCACGGGGGTAGTGCCGGAAGGCACTACCCTCACGGGCTCGGCGAGCTATGGTTTCTCCGGCGACGGCAGTGCGGCCGCGAACGCCCTGATCAACACGCCCATCAGCATTCAGATGGATCCTACGGGCGATCTCTTTTTCGTCGATTTATACAACTGGCGCGTGCGGGAGATCGCCGCCTCCGGGACCATTAACACGATGGCAGGCAACGGCCTTACCACCTATTCCGGCGATGGCGGTTCGGCGGAAAACGCGCTGATGAGCGTGCCGGCGGGCGTGGCGTTCGCGCCGGGCGGCGTGGTGTATATCGCGGACACCAATAATCAACGCATCCGCCAGGTCGCCAATGGCATCATTTCCACCGTCGCGGGCAATGGAACGCCCGGTTTCTCCGGAGACGGCGGCGCGGCCACTAGCGCCAAAGTCGCCTATCCCAGCGGCTTGGTGGTGGACGCGGCGGGGAACCTATACATCTCCGATACCGGGAATCAGCGCGTGCGCAAGCTCTCGGGCGGGACCATCAACACCGTCGCGGGAAACGGGACGTCGGGATATTCGGGCGATGGCGGCGCGGCAACTAGCGCCACTCTCAATGCTCCCGCGGGACTGGCCGTAGATGCCGCGGGCAACCTCTACATCGCCGATTTCAGCAACAACGTGGTGCGCAAAGTGACGTCCGGCGGGACGATTTCGACGATCGCGGGCACAGGCGTCGCAGGGTACACCGGCGATGGCGGCGCCGCTGTTCAAGCGCAACTGAATACGCCCAGCGCCGTTGCCTTGGATTCCGCCGGGAACGTGTACGTCGCGGATTCCGGCAATCATGTGATTCGCAAGATCACGCCGGGAGGGACGATCTCGACCTTCGCCGGCAACGGCATCACGGGAACTTCGGGCGATGGCGGCCTGGCGGTGAACGCGCAGCTCGCCGTGCCGGCGGGAGTGGCCGTGGATGGGCAAGGAAACGTCTACATAGCCGATTCCAGCGGCAACCGCATTCGACTGGTTACCACGGCGGGCGTGATCCAAACCATAGCGGGCGGGTCTTCTTCTCCGGGCTATTCCGGCGATAACGGCCCCGCCGTGAACGCACAATTCAATGGTCCGGTCGCCATCTCGCTGGATCCCTCCGGCAACGTCTACATCGCCGACCGGAATAATAACGCGATCCGCTTCATGCAATTGACTTCCGCGGTGCCTACCGTCGGCGCCGCGACCAACGGCGCCAGTGGTCTCATACAACCGATCGCTCCCGCGGAACTGGTAACGATCTGGGGCACGGGCCTCGGACCGTCCACGTTGGTCCCTTATCAGCCCAACAGCAACGGCTACATTCCGACAAACACCGGAGGAACCACCGTCTACGTCAACGGGGTGCTCGCGCCGGTGATGTATGCGTGGACCAACCAAGTGGGGATTCTGATTCCCTACGAAGTTACTCCCGGACCGGGCTTGATCTCCGTGCAGTATAACGGAGCGGTCTCCCTCCAGCTTCCGGTCACCATCGCTCCCACGTCGCCGGGGTTGTTTACGGCGGACTATACCGGCGTAGGGCAGGCGTTGGCGATTAACCCAGACGGCTCGGTGAACACGACTTCGAGTCCCGTGCCGGCAGGTCAAGTGATTTACTTGTACGCGACCGGATATGGTTTAGTGACGCCTCCGGTACCCGATGGAGCGCCGAATAATCCGGGATTCGGAACGCCGCTTCTCCCAGTGACGGCGACCGTGAACGGGCAAGCCGCGATCGTGCAGCGGGCCTCCGGCTATTACAATCTTCCGGAGGGAACGATTCAACTGTGGGTGGTCGTTCCTACGGGCGTGAGTGGCAGCGCCATTCCCGTCGTGATTTCCATCGGCGGCGTTCAAAGCCAGCCCGGTGTTACCATCGCCGTACAGTAGCGGTGGAGCAGGCTTGAGCCTGCAACGGAGGCTTCAGCCTCCGTCCGGACCTGGGCTGAAGCCCAGGTTGCAAGCTAAAGCTTGCTCCACATTCACAGCCGATGACCACGGCATTTCCCAAACATTTTGACGGCAAACGTTTCTTTAATCCGGACGCTCCTCAAGCACGCGGCCTTCTAGACGCGTTGCGATGGACGCTGACCAGCCGGCGTGAATCCTCCCCCCGGTTCGTTGCCCCCATCGAGTCGTCGAACCCGCCCTCAGGCATCGAAGGCCCGGAGCTGCGCGTCACGCTGATCAACCATTCCACGGTGCTGCTTCAGCATAGGGGCGTAAATATCCTGACCGATCCGATTTGGTCGGAGCGGGCGAGTCCGTTCGCTTGGATCGGCCCGCGCCGCCACCGCGCCCCCGGAGTTCGGTTCGAAGATCTTCCTCGCCTCGATTTTGTGCTGCTCAGCCACAATCACTACGACCATCTGGATATCGCTACGTTGCGCCGGTTGGCGAATCGGGGCGTATCGCGATTCATCGTTCCTTCGGGCGTGGCGGGATTGCTGGGATCGCTGGGCATCGGCCGGGTGCACGAACTCGATTGGGGTCAAGCGGTCACCTTCGGCGGGAGCACGATTCACAGCGTTCCCGCGCAGCATTTTTCGGCACGCGGACTCTTCGACCGCAACCGCACCCTGTGGTGCGGATACGCGATCGAGGCGGCCGGCCGACTTGTCTACTTCGCTGGAGACACCGGCTTCGGCAGCCATTTCGCTCGTATTCGGGAGCGTTTCGGCCCGCCGCGCCTGGCGCTGCTGCCCATCGGCGCCTATGAGCCGAGGTGGTTTATGTCGGCCGTGCACATGAGTCCCGAAGAAGCGGTGCGAGCGCACGAAATTCTTAGCGCCCAAACCAGCATCGCGATCCACCATGGAACTTTCCAACTCACGGACGAGGCCATCGACACGCCCAAAAGACGGCTGCTCGCGTGCGCTCCGGCAGATTCGTTTCTGGTATTGGACAATGGTCAATCCGTAGTTCTCGACTGACTGGTTTTCGATTGATTATGGATAAGCACACGCTCGCCTTGATCAGCATCGTGGGCAGTTCGCTCGATGTGATCGGAGCGCTGTATCTCGCCTACGATCTGCTAGGCGGCGAGCACGGACCTCTCCGCACTCTCACGCGCGCCGTCACCTATGGAGCGCTTTTCGGCACTGGCTATGGCCTTGCGCTGGGCCCCGTGTTTGGCCTTGCGGCGGGAGTCGCTCATGGTATTTCACTCTCCTTGGAATATAGCCGCGCCTCGCGGGGCTATTCGAAACCCAGGTTCTGGCGGGATACGGGGATGAGTGCGATTCGCGGCTTGGGTTACACTGTCGGCGGTCTCTATTCCTTCGGCGCGCGGTTTTCCATTATTTTGGGCGTGCTGAGCACGGTCGGACAGGCGATCATGTATCGGTTCGGCGTCCGCCCGGATGCCGATTACAAGCCCGCCATGCGGCTACGGCTAACCCGATTACAATTAGCTGCTGCGGCGAATCGCACGGTCGGCTATGCAGTTGCCGGATACTTTAGCAGCCTGGCGGCGGGGCATCGGGAGGACGCCATCGCGATTGGACTGAGGGCGGGACTGGCCATCGGCCTGGTGTCGGCAATCGCCGGCTCACTAACTCCGATCATTGAATGGAGGGCCGATCACATGCCGCAACGCCGTATGGGAGTCATCGGCGTGGGCCTGATTCTGATCGGCTTCGCGCTGCAGTCCGTTCAGTATTGGCTGAATCTGTTCGATGTGCCGATCCGGTAGCGCGGGGGATTAGATTTCGGCACCGGCTAGCGAGACCGCTCCCTTGCGGTCGCGGCTCGGCGGAAATGCTTGCAGCAAAACATCCGATTCCGAGCCGCGGCCGCAAGGGAGCGGTCAGCTTCGAAGCTTACCGAAAGATCACAGCCCGTTAGCGGCGCTCCGCGGGGCGCCCAGCGGGAGCCTGCCTTGGGGCAGCGTTATGTTGCGGCGCGGGCCGATTTGCCGCTACTGAAGGCCTTGCGGGCTGCGGCCGATTGATGGGGGCAGGGCGGCTCTCCGCACGAGGCGCCGGTGGTAAGCCATGACTTGCCTGCGGGCGAGCATTCACCGGCGCAGGCCGGTTCTCAGCGGGCCGAGCTTGCGGACGCTCCTGCGGGCGATTCACCGGCGCGGGCCGGCTCTCAGCGGCCGGAGGCCGGGCTTGCGGACGTTCCTGCGGGCGGTTCACCGGCGCAGGCCGGTTCTCAGCGGCCGGAGGCCGAGCTTGCTCACGATTCCCTGTGCTCTGCGGCCTTGCGGACTCGGCACGATTCACCGCCGGCCGGTTCGCCGGTTGTTCGGCAGGCCGATTGGTTGCCGTCGTAGCGGGCCGGCCATTGTTCACCGATTGAAGGTTGTTGCGGTTGGCTCCGGCGTTGCGCTCGTGATTCGTCTGTACAGCGGTGGGCGCAGTGCGACGCTCGCGCCCGGCTGCAATTTCCGCAGAGGTTGGACGAGCCGTGACTCCGCCTGTACCGTTGAAACTCACACGATTGTTGGTATTGCGGATCACCGTCCGGTCCACGTAGGTGTTATGCACCACGGCTCGATTTACATTCATCACGGCGGTGTTGTAGTCGAAGTGGCGGCCTACCCACCTGCCACCGACAAATCCTGCGCCGAAATAGCCAAATCCATAGTTCACGCCGCCATAGAAGCCAACTTGAGGACCCCAATAGCCTGCATTCCACGCATACACGCCATTGGCGAATCCCCAATATCCAGGCGTCCACAGCAGGCCAGGCGCGGGCGCAAATACCCACGTTCCAGCCACCCAGTAGTAGCCGGCCGGACCGTAGGCCCAATATCCCGGCGTCCAAATGTAATCGGGACCGGGAGCTACCGGCTGCGCATAGACGGGGAGCGGCGGGGGCGCAATGCCCACTGAAATAGAGACTGCCCCGAAAGAGGCGCTCGGGATTGCCAAGAGGATGGCTATCCCCACGAACGCCGCCACTTTAAAGTTATGTTTTGAGTTCACGACGACCTCCCGCCGGACCTCGAGGGGAGCGGAGACGTCCGGCTCACCCGTAAAGGTGCATCTTTGCTGCCACACTGGGCGTAAGGTGTCTTCCAAAAATATGTCCGGGCGTGTTCTTCAACGTTTACAGCGTAGAAGAAGAAAGGGAGGGGAATCGCTATGACGTGTTAACCGACGGGTGGCCGCGCGGTAACCGGGAAAAATGACGGAATCAGTTAGCCTTTCCTTTACCCTTTCCTTTGCCTTGATTGGCGGGGCTGGCGAGATATGCCTTCGAGGCCGCTTCGTCCTTCAGCGGCAACACCTTGTCGGGATCGATTCGCACCATGATGTAGCGGATATGATCGTCGATCTTGGTGAACCAGTGGCCGGTACCGGCAGGAATTACGAGAACGTCGCCGGCCTTCAGCTCATAAGTAACGGGATTGCGAATCGAGGATCCGCCGTTGCCGGGGCCATTGAACTCGCGGACGGTTTGCAGGTCCGCGGGCTGCCGTTTCTCATCCACGATATCGGGGCCGGTCACCATGGTGGCGCTGCCGTCGAGAATGTGGTAGACCTCGCTCACCAGATCGTGCTCTGCGACCGAATCGGGCGCGGGCGCCGTAAGCTTGCCGCGATACACCACGCCGATGCCGATATGTGCCTTCCCGATATCCACCGCGCGCGACTGCTGATCCACCAGGCCGTTGTCCTGCGCGCGTTTCAAATAAGCTTGAACTTCGTCGGCGCTCACGTAAGAGGCCGAGCAATGGTTGCAGGATGGTTGCTGAGCCGGCAGCAGGAACAGCGCGCCCAAAGCGCCCAGAACGACTCTCCGAATGACTTTTCGCAATGGAATAGCTCCTTTTTGCCCGGCTGTTTATTTGCCGGATTTAGGCCAGACAACACCTTGATCCGCCTTCGCGACGGGCGCGATTCCTTTATAGACGAACTTCTGCACGCGCTGGCCGCGATAGGTTTCGGTGGTGTAGATGTTGCCTTTGGAATCGGTGGCGATGCTGTGCACGCCGTAGAATTCTCCTGGCTGACGGCCGCCTTCGCCGAACGTGGTCAGCACCTGGAGCGATTGACGGTCGATGATGTGAACGCGATCGTTTTCGCCATCCGCCAGATAAATGTATTTCTGCTGCGGATCTTTGGAGAAAGCGATGTCCCAGGCCGAGCCCGAGCCGCGTGTCTGCTTCTCGTAGAACGCCTCTTTGACATAGGTTCCGTCGGGGTGGAACACCTGGATGCGGTCGTTGACGCGGTCGCAGACGTAGAGCAGGCGATCGACGGAAATTTCCGCGCAGTGGACAGGATTGCGAAACTGCTGCGCGGGAGGGTCGTCGGGATTGTAGGGCCCATGGTTGAGATCGTCGGGTTTGTTGCCGTACGCGCCCCAGTGGCGCTTGTATTTGCCGGTCTCGGCGTCATAAACGATCACCCGATGATTTCCGTAGCCATCGGCGATGAACGCCTCGTTAGTTTGCGGATCGACGAAGATTTTCGCCGGCCGGCGCAAATTCTCGACGTCGTTGCTCCCCTTGCTTTTTCCGGGCTTGCCGATCTGCATGAGGAACTTTCCATCTTGAGTGAACTTCAGCACCTGGTTGTCGATGTACGGCTCCAGGCCCACGACTTGGCCTTCGTCCTGCGTCGGATCGCCGCCTTTGGCTTTGCCGGCGTTTTTGCCGCGGCCGCCCCCTGGTCCGGCGGCGGGATTGCCGCTATTGCCGCCGATCCAGACGTTGCCCTTGTAATCGACAGTGATGCCATGGTTGGATTCCGGCCAATCGTAGCCGTCGCCCGGACCGCCCCAGCTTCGGACCAGGTTCCCCTGTTGATCGAATTCCAGCACTGGCGGCGCGGGCGCGCAGCACTGCGCCGTTTGCGGACTTGTGGTGGCGTGCACCTCGCCCGCTTCCAGCGACCCGGCGCGGTGAATAATCCAGACGTGGTCCGACGCGTCCACGGAGACGCCGATGGTCTGACCGAGGATCCAATGATTCGGCAACGGCTTGGGCCAAAAGGGATCGACCTCGAATCTTGGCGCCATAGTAGCGGCGGCATGCACCACCGATTTTTTCTCCAGCAGAGCGGACGCGGCTCCCAGCACGACCATCGTGGCGGCGATACCGAGCGCGGCGTAGTAGTTGCGCTTCATAGGGTAAACCTCCCAATGGGGGGAATCTTACTACATCTGGCCGCCAATGTCACGCCCCGAGTCAGACCCTCAGACCGCAATCCGTCCGTCAGGCAGAGCCGGGGGCGCCCGAGCTTCTCGCGGGTCGCCCGGAGTGGTCAGCTCCATCACGAACGCGGGGACGCCGCCGACGGTGATCAGGTTTATGTTGGATGGGGCGGGGAAGCGATTGCACGCCCCACTCGTTTGCCATCCTCCGCCTGCCAGAACACGATGGCGCTTACGGCCGCGTTTGATCTCCACGGGCTGCCAGACCGCCTCCTATTCCTGCCGGGGACGCACTGCAAGATTGGCCAGCGGCGTCGCGCCGTGACTACTATGCCGCCCAACAACTCGATTCGGCTCTGCAGTCACAGCCACAAAGAGATCTGCGAACCGAGTTAAAGGCCGACCTGAAGCGAAGTGATCGCGGCTGAGCCAGGGAAGCGGTCCGGCTGCTCAACTAGACGCAATAGACGGGGGCGCTTGGAACGTGGCCTCGAGGATGCCTGTGGCCAACTGGGCCGAGAGTGACAGCGGCCCAGCAGGAACAGGACTACGGCATTATCCAACCAACTCTGCAAGCACCAACGCCTGGGCTACTTCTTGTTTTGTTCGGCGGCGATCAGTTGGGCGACTTTGGAGGTCGGGCCGACCGGCTCGACCAGCACGATGTGCTTCGAGTTCAGGACGGTCAATGACGGTCCGTGCCATTCGTTGCCGCGTCGGATGAGGACGTTGTTTACTTTCTTGGTTTCGGGGTCGGTAGTCTGTTGGATGTAGTACACGTCGCGCAGCGTGGGATAGTCCGTATCCAGACCGCTGATTTTGCCGTAATAAACCAAGCCAGTATCAAGCAGGACGGCCTGATATTGCGTATCGAAGGTGGGAAGGCCGGTGGCTTTAGCGGTTACGCTGCTGCAACCGGCGCTGACGGCTAAAGCCGCCAGAACCAACGCCGTGCCGATTGCCGCGGCTCGAAATTTAGACATCTTTAGGAACATCCTTTCTGTGTTTTTGCACGCCCACACCAATAGTGATCGGCATGGGCGGGCATGAAGTTTAGTTATAACAAACACCCTATGCTCGGGCCGCATTGCGGCGGCGGCGATACCACAGAGCCGCCGCGATCACGGTGCCCAGCAGAACCACGCTCTTCGGCTCCGGCACGGCTGGAGGCGGCGATGCAGAACCGCACACGGGGTTCGCCGCCGAGACAAAACAGAGTTCGGTGTTCGCCGCGTTGTACTGGACGATGTATTCGTCGCCGGCCGGAGCGTTCGGGAGATCCAGAGTCGTAAAGATTCCGTTGTCGGCGAACGGATCGATGAAGGTGAACGTGTTACCGACCACCGGTTGATAGCCGCCCAACAGCATTACGTCCAGTGTGCCGCCCAACGTGACCGTGCCGTTCGCGGCGGTATCGTCCAACACGCCGAAGTTATTCAGCCCCGCGATCAACTCCAGGAAAGTCCCGTCGTTAGCGCCCGTTGCGCCAGTGAGATTGACGTTGCCGTTCACCGTCAGCGTTCCCGGCGCCGCGCCCGTTCCGGGGGAAAGCGTGCCGTCGTTGATCAGATTACCGGTGATGGTTCCACCGTTGCCGGTTAACTCCGCGCCGTTGGCGACCGAAACCGTGGTTGCGGTCAGCGACCCGTCGACCTGGGCAGTGCCGCCATTGACCATGAAGTTGGTCGGATCGATGATGCCGCCTGCATCGATGGTGGTCGTTCCGGCGTTTTGGGTGTAGTCGCCGGTTCCCATGCTGATCGTGCCGCCGTTGCCGACGGTCACGGCGCCGCTGGTAGTGATGTTCCCGTTATCCGTCAGCAGGGTCCCGCCTGCGGAAACCGTCACCGTGCCGCCCGTGCCGATCGTAACATCGTTGCCGGTCGTGTTCAATTCGGAGCTCGCGCCGTTAATCAGCACGGATCCCGTCGATCCGGCGCCGTCGGCGATGAGTACCTGGTTGCCGCTGGTGAGCAAGCCTCCGGCAAGCACGCTAATCTTGCCCGTACCGCAGCCGACGGCGCAACCGCCATCGATGATGCCGCCGGTGGCCGTCAGGCTCGATCCCGCTCCTGTGACTGTGACCACGCCGTTCGAGCCTGCGAAAATACCGCCATTGTTCAGAGCGCCGCTGATGGTGCCCGTGCCGCCGCCCTCGATGGTCAGCGTCCCAGTGAAACCGGATGCCAGGCCGTTATCCAGGAAGCTGTTGTCGGTTAGCGTGCCGCCGTTGATGAGGATGGTCGCGTTCTGGAACGTCGAGTTGCCTACGTGCGAACTGGCGTTGAGGACCAACGTATTGCCGGTGTTCACCGTCACCTGTCCGTCGTTGTTGAAGTCGCTGTTGAGCGTGATCGTTCCGGTGGTGGGCATCAGGGTGCCCTGGTTGTCGAAGTTCGTGACTCCGTAGGTACCGCCGCTGATGGTCCCGTTGCCGTTAATCGTGCTACTGCTGACAAGATTCATGTCGGCAGCGAACGTCAACGCTCCGCCCTGCAGGGTTAGCGTCCCCGTTCCAGCGATAGTCCCAACGTGTCCGTTTCCGCTGTCGGTGAGGCTCAGCGTGCCGCCATCGGTGATCGTCCCGTTATTCGTGATCGTCGGACCGGCCGGATTGGAGACGGTGAGTAGGCCGGAGTTGGACAGTTCGATTGTGGAGGTGTCCAGGTTGTTCAGGTTGCCATTGACGGTCAGGGTCGCGCCGCCGAAACTGCCGTTCACGGTGATGGCGCTTCCGCCCGAATTGGTCAGGCCGCCGTTGATGGTCAGCGCGCTGCCGCCGAAAGAATCGTTAATGGCGGAGCCGTTCCCGTTGGTGAAGTTGTTATTGAGCGTCAGCGTGGCGCCGTCGAACACGTCGAGAGCGCCGGCGTTGTTCGACGTCAGGGTATTGGCAAGGGCATTGTTGCCCAAGGCGTCGACGATCTCGGATCCGGGATTGTTAAGGACGAGAAACAGGGCCGAGTTGGTGGTGATGTTGCCCGGCAGTTTCAACGTTCCCGCGCCAGTGAGGCCGGCCTGCCATACTCCGCCGGTGAGCGTCTGGGTTGTGGGGTTGTAGTTGGTGATCGTGCTGCCGCTCAGGTCCAAAATGCCCAGATCGGCGTAGACGCCGCCCGAGGACACGGTGGTGTTGTTGCTGAACGACGGGCTGGTGATGGTCCCATTGCCTCTAACCGCGCCATTCGCGTCGATAGTAAAGGAGTCCGTCGCGGTCAGATTTCCGCCGCTCAGCGCAAGCCCGCAGGTGGCGCACTCCTGTCCGCTTTGCACGTCCACGGAGTTCACCGTAACGGCGGTATTGAGCGTGAGAGTGTTGCCCGTGGAGTCGAGTATGGCCGCATAGGTCGTTCCGGCGCCATTATTCGGCACACAGTTGACCGGACCGGGCGTGCAGCCCCATTCGGTGGCCGTCGTCCAGTTGCCGCTGGTGTTGGAGGAGTTCGGCACCGGACCCCAGGTCGCGGTGACGGAGGAGGAGGAAGCCGCGGGTCCGGCGGTCAGCGTGATATCGCCGCCCGTGTAGCTAATGGTCCATTGCTGCGTTCCGCCATTGAAGGTCGGGTCGGTGATGGTGAACCCGCCGTTTTCCGTGCCGCCGTAGGTGACGATGTTGAACTTGGTTCCGTTGGACGGATCGTAGCCGCCCTCCAGGTTGATGGTCAGGTCCGCGCCCGATTCGAGCAGCGCGCCGTTGCCCACGTTGATGAAGCCGAACTGTCCGGCGGTGCTCCCGCTGATATCTTCCGCCAGGGTTCCGCTAGAGACATCCAGGCCGCTGGTCCCGGTGAAGGGTCCGGCGCCGATTTCCAGCAGCGCGCCGCCCGCGACGTTCACGGTTCCCGCGTTCTCCAGGCCGCCCGTCAGCGTGCTGGTGCCTCCGACGCCCAACGTCCCGCCGGACTGATTGGTGAATTGCCCCGTGACCGTCAGCGTGCCGCCGCTTCCGAAGTCCCCGGCGTTCGTCACGCCACCAGCCACGTTCAACGCCCCGCTGGTGACGCTTACGCTGGAAGTGGCGTCGTTGGTCAAGTTGCCCCCGATGTTCAGGGTTCCCCCGCCAACGCCCACGCTGGAGTTGTTCTCGTTGGTCAAGGGCCCACTGATCGTGAGCGAAGCACCGCTCAACACGTCGAGGGTCCCGCCTTGGTTGGAGGTCAGTCCCGCGAGGGCATTGGCGTTGCTCGGATCTAGGATCTGCGATCCAGCGCCCTCAAGTGCTATGTAGGCCGAGTTTGTCACGACATCCCCGGAGAGCTTCAGGGTACCGGAGGCGAGCGTGTAGCCCGCTGTCCAGCCGCCGCCCGTAAGCGTTCCTCCCACCAAGTCGTTGTTGGTGATGCCGCTGATATTGAGTGTGCCGCCGGCGGCCTCGACGCCGGCCGTGCCGGTCAGTGACAGCGACCCCGTGCCGGAAATGGTTCCGAACCCGAAAATTTGGAGAGCGCTGCCGCTCAGCAGGCCGCCGACGGTTAGGTTCCCGCCCGCGACACCGGATGCTTCTCCCGGGAACATCCCGAGGTTTATTTCTGGGGGACCGGCAAACCCGTTCGGGCCCGAGGTTACGTTGCCGGTCACGTTGAGGGTCGCGCCGGCGAGGATGTTTAAGGACCCCTCCTGCAGGGAGAGGGAGTTGACCGCCACGCTGGACGGCGTGGAAGTGTTATCCAGAGTCACGGCGACATCCGAGTTAATCACGGCGGCATAGACGGCGGTTGCGGGCGTACCGTTATTCGGCACGCAGCCCGTCGCCACCGGGATGTTGCACGACCAGTTGGTTGTGAAATCGGGATTGCCGCTGTTTGTGGTCCAGTTGCCAGTGGGTCCGCTATAGGTGGCGGTGATGACGTCGCCGGGGGTGAGGGTCGCGTTGAGGACTTCGGTGTTGCCAACTTTGGCGACCGTCCAGGTCTCCAGGCCGTTATCGAAGGTGTTGCCGCTGGCGATGCCAGAGAATCCGCCGGTGAGGCCGCCCGAGGTCATGATGGTCAACTGAGTCCCCACCCCGATCGGCGTGCTGCCATTCGAGACTCCGGTCGAGTTGACAACATCGAGGCTCGCGCCGGCGTTGATGGTAAGGGCGCCGGTCACCGCGGCCACGCCAAAGTCGCCGGGAGCGGTACCAGCGACGATCGCATTCATCGCGCTACCGTTCTGCAGCGTCAGGGCGCCGGTGAAACTGATGGTCCCGCCGCTGGTGATCGCGAGACTTCCCGGTGAGAGGGTCCCGCCGCTTGCGATGGTTGTGGCCGGCGCGTTCACCGTGCCCGTTCCTTGCAGAAGTCCGTTGCTGACGTTGACTGTTGACGCATTCAGCGTGCCCCCGTTCAGGACGGTCGAGAGGATGCTGGACTGGTTGTAAACGCCCGCGCCGCCGTTCACCGAGAAAGAACTGCCCGCCCCCGGCCCGATGATGACGAACCCGGCGCCGCCGTTGGTGAAGGTACCGGCAGAGGTATTGAAGGCGTAGCCACCCTCGACGGTCAATTTGTCGGTGCTGGACGCCAGGGCGCTCAGGGGATTGTTGCCGGTGTTGTCCTCGAACAGGGTGTTGGCCGTGGGGCCGTTCAACGTGATGTTAGCCGCATTGGTGGTGATCTCGCCACCGCCGCTGCCGAGGGACGTGATTTGCATCACGCCGTTGTTGCCGGTTGCGCCATTAATAATGTAGGTTCCGCCGGTCAGCGTCCCGCCGCTGAAATTGCTCAGGGCCGACGTGACGGTCATCGTGCCGCCCGCGTTCACCTGCATTGTTCCGGTGTTGGTCAAGCCGCCGGAGCCATTGATAGTCAGCGAGTCCCCATCGCGCGCGAGCAGCGTGCCCGACGCGCCGTTTACGACGGTCAGCCCGCCGTTGCCGATGATCCCCGTTCCCTGGATGGTGCTTTGGTTGGTCAAGGTGAGGCCGCCGGCCTGCTGTTCGATAATGGCGGTACCACCGCCGCTGGTGGAGAGCGTCAGCGCCCCGGTGCCGGACAGGGTCGTATTCGCCAGCAGTCCCATGATGCTGTTGTTCGCGCCCGCGGCGATATTCAGACTGCCGTTGTTCACGATGGCGCCCTGCACGAACAGGTCGGAATTGTTCCCGTTGGTGTAGGTGGCACCGGCCGCGATCGTCAGCGGACCATTCGTGGCTCCGTCGAGACTGGCGTTCTGGTTAGGTGCGGTTTCCAGCGTGCCGAGGAGCTGGCCGCCCTGGATGGTGGCGTTTCCTCCCACTTCGACTGTTCCCCCGTTGCCGTTGATACTGCCGCCGGAGTTGTCGACGGTAATGCTGCTGATGAACAACGTTCCACCGCCGGTGGCTTCCAGCACGCTGTTGTTGGTTACACCTCCAGAGCCGTCCAGCGTCAAGGTCTGTCCCGACGAATTGGCGTTGACGGTTCCGTTGTTCACCAACGCCAAGCCGCCGTTCCCGATTATTCCGGCTCCGCTGATATTGCCGTTATTCGTCAGTATCAGGCCTCCGACCTGCTGCTCGATGATCGCTGTGCCGCCGCCGGTTTCAGTCATGGTTACGTTGCCGCCGCTCAGCGTGGTGTTCGCGTTGATTCCCAAGACTACGTTGTTGGCCGCGGTGGTGAGGGCGATGGTGCCGTTGTTGGTGATGGTCCCGGAAAGGAGCAGATCGGTGTTATTGCCGCTGGAATACGTTCCGTTGATGGTCACTCCGTTCAAGGTGGCGATGCCATTGGCGATGGTGGATAGGGTCCCGCCGTTCTCGGCAGTTAGCGTTCCTCCGTTGATGGTGGCGCTGTTCAGCACTACGGCGCCGCCGTTGGCGGTAATATTCCCACCGGCGTTGGCGACGGCGATGGAACTGATTTGGAGCGTCCCATTGTTCGTGGCTTCTATCAGGCTGTTATTGGTAACTCCCCCCGATCCGTTCAGGAACAGCGTCAGTTGGCCAGGATTGGCGTTTGCGACCCCGTTGTTCCCATTGGCGTTGATGGTTCCGTTATTGATCACCGTCAGGCCGCCGTTCCCGATGACGCCGGCCCCCTCGATAGTACCGGCGTTGGTCATGACCAGGCCACCCGACTGCTGCTCAATGATCGCGCTGCCGGTCCCGGTTTGGGTCATCGTCACCGTGTTGCCGAGGGTTGTACTCGCGGTCAGGCCCAGGATCACGTCATTGGCCGCCGTACTCAACGCGATCGTCCCCGTGTTCGTGGTGGCGCCCAGGAACAGATCGGTGTTATTGCCGCTGGTATACGTTCCGTTGATGGTGACTCCGTTCAATGTGGCGGTGCCATTGGCGATGGTGGACAGCGTCCCGCCGTTCTCGGCAGTTAGCGTTCCCCCGTTGATCGTGGTGCTGTTCAGCACTACGGCTCCGCCGTTGGCGGTAATGTTCCCTCCGGCATTGGCGATCGTGATGGAGTCGATCTGGAGCGTGCCGCTGTTGGTAGCTGTCAGCAGTCCTCCCACACCGTTCGTAACGCCTCCACTGGCGTTAATCTCGAGCGTCTGGGCGGATGTGCTGGCGTTGATCGTTCCGCCCGTATTGTTGACCGTCAGGCCGCCGTTTCCGATAAGCCCAGCGCCCACGATGTTGCTCTGGTTGTTCAAAGTGAGGCCGCCCTGCTGCTGCTGAATGATCGCGAGGCCGGTGGTTTCGGATAACGTCAAGGTGCCGGCGCCGGAGAGAGTGGTGGAGGCTTCGAGGCCAATGATAGCGTCGTTAACCGTGGCCTGCGCATTTATTGCCCCGCCATTGATGATTTGCCCGCCGAATGGGAAGAGGTCCGTGTTGTTGCTCAGATTTAACGTATTGCCGGCGTTGACCTGCAGGTTGCCGACGTCGCCAGTCTGGTTCGCGGCTAGAGTGACCGTGGAGCCGTTGATGATGCAGGCGTTGGTCGTGCTATTAGGAGCGCCGCTCGACCAGTCCGCCGCCGTGTTAAAGTCCTGCGCGCCGGCGTTAGCCGTGGTGGAAGGGGCTAGCAGCGAGCCGCATTGGCCGAACGCCGAGGCGGCGCTCAAAAGGGTAAGAACAATGAAGCTGAAAAGAACCTGCGAACGACGGGCTACGAGTGTCACGTTACTCCTCCGTATATGAATCGTCTTAACAACGGGCTGGCTCCCCTATCGCAATTCAGACGCCAAACTTAACCCTATGATTCTGCGAAGGCGTAAGGGAAAGCACAGACGGATTATTGGGAATTAAGGAAACGGCTGATGGGAAAGACTCCCAAAGCTTCGTATCATCTTGAAAACAGTACCATTACGACTATCTCCAAACCTCGTGCGGGTCAGGGATTTTTGTGCCGGTTTACCGGTCAGCGATCAGCGGGGATCAGGTGCTAGGGAGCGAAAGGGCTCTCAGCCCTAAGGACGCGCTCGTAGACCCGATCGGGCCCAAGCCGAGGGCGCTGATGGGGCCGGTGCGTGAGTTATTTCGGATGTTTTCTGATTTCCTCCAGCCGGTAGACGTCGCCCACGATCTTGAAGTAGAAACGCCAATCGTCGTTTCACGCGGGCTTGCCAGATCTGGTTCTTTTCGTCGTACTTTTTGGCGCGGAGCGACGGGTGGTGAAGGTCCCCGAGTAGGAGCGTCACCTGTTTGTCGTCATCTGCCTCTCGGGGATCTTACGGATCTGCTTGGATGCTTTGTGGTACGCCCTCAGGAAGTGGGGCGTTCGCTCCAACTTCATTTCCGGGCGGGCTTACGTTTGTTGCCGTCGAGCTTGGCCGTTTCCCGGTGGAGGTCGGCGAGGAACTCCTCGGCGGGTGTTGAACGGCCCGACTCCCAGCCCAGCCCGGTATTCTTTTTCGCTCTGCGCGATTACGCGGTTGATGGCGCGGCGTTCGGCTGGAGTATAGTCGTCGGAAGCCTCAGCCGATTGCGAAACGATCATAATTGCGCGGAGCGGGAGGGAGCAATCCTTCTGGCGGAAACCGGCGACGCAAACCTGCGAGCCCCTAGCGCAAGCGAACCCGATTCGGCCTCGCGCCGCTTACCGGTGAACCCCCCGTTTCAAATAATATTACATAATAATTGTTATCGGAACCAAATCCAAAGAGCCGCCGAACTCGCCGCCAGTACGAAAAGCCGAGCTTGAGAGTGATCCTGCCACCGCGGGAAAGCTTCTCGCCGTGCCTTTCAACCTTCATTCTGACTCATTCTGACTCATTCTGACTCCATCAGAAGCGAGACAAACCAATGGGACGTCAGTCTTGCCCAAGGGTGGCTGGCCCCCAGCGGAACTACTTCTTCGGCAGCGCGAAGACCACGTAGGCGCTTGGCGGAGGCCCTTGCTGGCCTTGGCCCCGACCCCGGCCGCCCAGATTCAACCCATCCCCGCCGGCGACGCAGAACGCGATAAACTCGCGGCCACCGATTTCGTAGACGGCCGGGATGCCGTCCGAGCCGACGGGCAGCTCGTATTCCCACAGCACCTTGCCGTTGTCTTCGTCATAGGCGCGGACCTTGTGATCGGAAGCGGTGGCCGCGAAGATCAAGCCGCCGGCCGTCACCACGGGCCCTCCGCGGGGATCGCGCGCGCCCGTGCCGCTGTGCCCCTCCTTCTCGAGCTCCAGCACTCCACCGTTGGGAACCTGCCATCGGACCGTGCCGGTATTGAGGTCGTAAGCCGTGAGATTCGACCACGGAGGACCCATGGCGGATAGCCCCCTGCTCTGGCTCATGAAATTGACCGGCGAGTTGTAGCGAACGAAGCTGTTGTCGACAGGCGCAGGCGGCTCGACCGGAGCCGGCGCGGCCGGTGGAGCGGCTTTTCCATCTCCGCCCCGCCCATCGCCGCCTTTCCCGCCGCGGCCGCGCCCACCGCGTCCCTCCCCCGGCAATTGCAACTTGTCGAGCGTGGGATGTTCTTTCGTGATGACGTACAAATATCCTTTCGCGGGATCGACCGCCGTCATGCCCCAGTTCGCGCCGCCGTTGTGTCCCGGCGAGGAAATCGAGCCGCGCAAGCTGGGCGGCGTGAACAGCCCCTCATTGCGCGAGTTCTTCACGAGCTCGCGAATCGCGGCCTGCTCGGCATCGGTAGCGAACGGGTTGATGTCTTTTTCGGTGAAAGACTGCCGCGCGAACGCAGGCGGCTTGGTGGGAAAAGGCTGCGTGGGCGAGCTCCACTCGCCGGGAACGTCGGATTGCGGAACCGGACGCTCCTCGATGGGCCATAGCGGCTCTCCGGTCACGCGATTGAAGACGTAGAGAAACCCGAATTTGGTCGGCTGCGCCACGATGTCCACGTTTTTGCCGTCGTGTTTGACGGTGAGCAGTTTCGGAGCGCCGGTGAGATCGTAATCCCACAAATCGTGATGGACGATCTGGAAATGCCACAAACGTTTCCCGGTGCGCGCATCGAGAGCGAGAAGCGAATTGCCAAACAGATTGTTGCCTTTGCGGTTCGCGCCGTAGAAATCGTAACGAGCGGTCCCCAGCGGAAAATAGGCGATGCCGCGCTTCTCATCCACCGTCATCTCATTCCAGTTGTGAACGCCGCCCACGGTTTTCCAGGCATCGGGCGGCCAGGTATCGTAGCCGAACTCGCCGGGATGCGGGACCACGTGAAACGTCCACACCAGCTTCCCCGTGAGAACGTCGTAGGCGTGGATGTCGGCGGGAGTGGAATCGTAGCTCGCGCCGCCGGCCGGCAAGGGCGTAATGATGAGGTTCTCGAAGATGCGACCGGGGTTGCTGGTTTGAAGCGGGCGTCCTGGATCGCGGTCCAGACCCGTGCGCAGATCGGTTCGTCCGTTGTCGCCAAAACTCATGATGGTTTTGCCGGTGCGAGCGTCGATCGCCGTGAGAAAGCCGGCATTAATAAAGAACAGGCGCCGGTCCGAGCGGTCCTTGCTTTCCCAATAATTCATGCCGCGCTGGCCCACGGCTCCCATGTTGGGGTGAACCCACAGTTCTTTGCCGGTGGCGGGGTCCAGCGCCACCACCGAATTGTTTTGCGCCAGAACGTACATGATGCCGTCGACCACGAGCGGATCGAACGTGTAGGTTCCCGGGCCCGTGGGATACATCCAGGCGACCTCGAGTTGCTTGACGTTGGACTTGTTGACCTGCTTGAGCGAGGAATACTGCGAGGAATCCGCGCCGCCCAGGTATTCGCCCCAGGTGGCGAAAGACCGGTCGGCGCCGGAAACCAGAATTCCAGCGGTGAAGAGAAACAACGGGAGCTTGATCGTATCGAGCATGGCGGGAGAGACCCTCTACCGGGCAAGTGTATCACTACAGCCGAAGACGCTATTGGAGGGCGGACTTTAGTCCGGAGGGAACTTGAGTCCCGCTAATCGCACCGTTGGGCGTTCCTCCTCATGGGCACCCGCCGTGAAGCAGACGCCATCAACGAGTGTCACGCTGCGTCCGGCACGAATTGGGTATCCGCGCCTTGTTTGAAGATCACGTAAGCTCGTTTCCATGGTTCGTCATTGGTCAGACGCCATTTGTGACCTGAACCAGTATGATCCTCTGCCAGAAGAATGTCGCCCGGACGGATGGTAAACGTTTCCCCACCCATGGTCGTAAATTCGAGCACGCCGGACAACGTAATAACGTACTGAGGCACCGGGTCGTTGTGCCAGTCAAAACTAGAATGCGGGGGCGTTTCTTTGAAATGGATCGACTCGGCATCTACCAACTTGCCACCGTTCACACTGCCCGGTATTACATGCGAATTCTCATCAGAGCCTGTGTAGAGCCGGTACGCGCGAATCATTTTCTTTCTCCTTGGTATTGATATTGTTGATATTCAAGATGGCTGCTGTTTCCGCGCGTACTCGTTGGGCCAGTGCCGGATTCTCGATAAGAGATTGCCCATAAGAAGGAATCATCTCCTTCAGCTTGTTCGCCCATCCTCCAGTTGTCAAGTTGTTCCGGAAGCAGCGCTCTATGACCTGAAGCATGATCCAGACCGCCGTTGACGCGCCAGGCGAAGCACCTAGCATCGCAACGATAGAGCCATCCGACGCGGTAACGAGCTCGGTGCCGAATTGCAGGATGCCGCCGTGCACCGGGTCCTTTTTGATGATCTGCACGCGCTGTCCGGCTTCTTCGAGCTTCCAGTCTTCCTCCTGTACTTTCGGATAAAACTCACGGAGCGCAGCGAAGCGTTTCTCCTCGGACTCCAGAACCTGACCAACAAGATACTCTTCAAGGGCAGCATTGCTTCTACCAACTGCCAACAGCGGGAGGATGTTTTCAGGATCGATAGAGCCAAACAGGTCCAGATAGGACCCATGTTTCAGAAACTTTGTCGAGAACCCGGCATATGGCCCGAAAAGTAAAGAAACTTTGCCTTCGATGTGCCGCGTGTCGAGATGCGGCACGGACATCGGAGGTGATCCGACCGAAGCTTTGCCGTAGACCTTCGCATTGTGGCGAGAAGAGACCTCCGGCCTATCACAGCGCAGCCAAATTCCGCTCACGGGAAATCCGCCATACCCACGCCCTTCGGGTATCCCGGACTTTTGCAGCAGGGGCAGCGATCCGCCCCCGGCGCCAATGAAAACGAACTGAGCCTGAATGTAACGGTGCTCTCCGCTTTTTTCGTCCCTGATTTTCACTCTCCAGATGTCCCCATCGCGTTCCAGATCCTGCGCACGGCTGAAGAAATGAATGGAGAATCCATCCTTGCTCCGAAGCGAATCAAGCAGATCGTTTGTCAGTGCACCATAGTCCACATCGGTACCTGTCACCATGCGCGTCGCCGTGACCACGTCACTGCGGTCACGCCCTTCCATAACTAGCGGAACCCATTCGCCAATCTGTTTCTTGTCCTCCGAATAGTCCATCCCGTAGTAAAGAGGATGGCTCGAAAGCGCCTCATAGCGTTTCCTCAGGAAATTGCGATTCTCGAGTCCCCGGACAAAACTGAAGTGGGGCACCGGATGAATAAAGGAACTGAGGATCCCGGATCGCTCCCTTTCTCACCAGGTAGGCCCATAACTGCCGTGAGAGATCGAACTCTGTGTTGACCTGCAGCGCCTTTGAGATGTCGACGGTACCGTCAGCTTCCTCCGGGGTGTAGTTCAGTTCACAAGGCGCGGCATGGCCGGTTCCGGCGTTGTTCCATGCGTTTGAGCTTTCCTGCGCCGCGCTGCCCAGGACTTCATGAATTTCTATTCTCAGCTTGGGATCAAGTTCTTTTAGGATGACCGCGAGCGTAGCGCTCATGATCCCAGCACCGATGAGAAGGACATCGGGGTTCGACGAATCGGTTGTTGCAATATTTGCAGAGCGGGTCATTGGGGAGTCTCCTTCCTGATTGCCCATTGATGGGGCACCGTGTGAACTGTCTTGCCGCCGCGCGAGTCAAGCTTCGGCATGCCTCCGCGTTGGTTGTTAGCGCTCAGTTGACCCCGGCCACATACGGATGAACCATCTTGGCCGGATCGACCACGCGATCAAACTCATCTTCTGTTACTAAAGCAAGCTTTAGCGAGGCCTGCTTTAGTGTCAGGTCATTGTCCAAGGCATAGTGAGCAATCTTGGAAGCGTTGTCATAACCGATGAACGGTGAAAGCGCGGTCACCAGCATGAGCGAACGGCCGACATACTCCTGAATCCTCTTCGCGTTTGGTCTTGTCTCTTCGATCAGAAACTTGCGAAAGTTCGTACAGCCGTCAGTCATCAACGTAATCGAGTGCATGATATTGAAGATGATAAGCGGTTTGTAGACATTCATTTCCAGATAGCCGCCCGAACCGCCGAACCCGACGGCCACGTCGTTTGCCATCACCTGGACGGCAATCATGGCAAGCGCCTCTGCCTGCGTGGGATTCACTTTGCCGGGCATGATCGAAGATCCGGGCTCGTTTGCTGGAATGGTCAGTTCCGCAAAGCCGGCCCTCGGGCCGCACGACATCAGGCGGATGTCGTTTGCGATCTTATAAAGAGAAACCGACAAGGTGCGTAGCGAACCAGATAACTGAACCAATCCGTCATGTGCGCCTTGTTCCGCGAATTTGTTGGGCGCGCTGATGAACGGTAATTGAGTGAGTTTGGTGATCTCGGCAGCAGCGGCGTTCTCAAATCCTGGGGCGGCATTGATGCCGGTGCCCACCGCCGTACCTCCAAGCGCCAGTTCATATACACCTTTCAACGCATCCTCAATTCGATCAGCGCAGTTACGGAGCATCACGGCATAGCCGGACCACTCTTGGCCCAGCGTGAGCGGCGTGGCATCTTGCATATGCGTGCGGCCGATCTTCACAATGTTCTTCCACTCCTCGGACTTCGCTCGAATAGCATCCTGCAGCGCGCTTACAGCCGGAAGCAATCGGCCCGTCACGTTGACGGCTGCGGCGATATTCATGGCCGAGGGAAAAGTATCGTTGGACGACTGCGACATGTTGACGTGGTCGTTCGGATGAACCGGCGCCTTGCTTCCAAGCGGCATGCCCGCTAGTTGCGAGCAGCGATTCGAGATCACTTCATTTACGTTCACATTGAACTGTGTTCCGCTGCCCGTCATCCAGACGTGCAGAGGGAACATGTCCCCGTGAAGGCCCTCGAGAATCTCATCGCAACTTTGCACGATGAGCCGGCACTGCTCCTCAGATAAGCGCCCGGCCGCATGGTTCACATTCGCAGCCGCCTTTTTCAGCGTGGCGTAAGCGGTGATCATCTCGCGTGGGATGAGATCATGCCCGATGCTGAAGTACTCGAGGGAGCGTTGCGTTTGTGCGCCCCAGAGGACATTCGCGGGGACGTCCACGTCGCCGAGGCTGTCGGTTTCTTTGCGAATGTTAGGCAACGTGACTGTGTCGGGAGCGCCCGTCCTGATGTGGGTCATTATCGGAAACTGCTCCCGCTTCTAGCTTCGAGTCTCAATTCGTGGGTAAGTTTCTTGCCCTGCTGGAACTCCGTCAGGCTGGCGAGCGTCGTCGCAGCGATCTCACCGAGCGCCTCCCAAGTCAGATACCCCACCGCGGCTTTCATGCAGAAACCTTCCTCACGCAACATAAAGTACCTCGGCCACCCACAGAAACGTAACAGTTCAGGTGGCCGGTCGATTTTTCTGGACAAATTGAGCGGAATAGTTTAACGTATGGTGGATGAGTGCGAGAGCGGCACGCCGCGTGGGGCCAAGACGGACGGCGGCAAGTCGTGATCGTCACTCCCACCTGCCC